>JALEWQ010000100.1 GCA_022783305.1 Trueperella sp.
CGCCAGGCCCGCCACAGCCATCAGCGCCGCGAGTGCGCGCAGATGCGCCACGACTCGCTCAGCACGTTTGCTCATGGTCGCTCCGCCTCCGAAAGGATTGTCACCGGTTTTTGTGAGTTCATTTTGACATCTAGAGATACCCAAAGAAACGGTTTTTAGTATACGAAGATGTCTGACATCTTCCCAACACGCCCCCGCGTTTCGCGAATGGCGTACCAGAAACCGTCGCCACCTCGGGCAATGATCCTCTGAGGACCCGGGCCGGAGGTCCCTCGTCCTACAGTGAGATTTATGACACACTAATAGAATTTAGTGATTGTTTTCTCTTGACGGCGCCCCGAAAACCCACACCGTCACGGCCGCCGAAGCCCGCCGCCCACCAACGTGGCACAATGGTCTCGATGACTGACGGAAGCACGCCTACCAGGCACGACGAGACGGCTGCGCGCAAGCGCGCCGACAAACGCGCCGGAAAGCGCTCGGGCAAGCGCTCCCGCGGCCACCACAGCGTCCGCCGGCCGCACCCCTTCACCCCCGCCGAGCTCGACGCCCGCCGCGCCGCCCTGCCCACCATCACCTACCCGCCGCAACTGCCGGTCTGCGCACGTCGTGACGATATTGCCGAGGCGATCCGGAACAATCAGGTGGTGATCCTCGCAGGCGAGACGGGCTCCGGCAAGACCACCCAGCTTCCCAAGATCTGCCTCGAGCTTGGCCGCGGCATCACCGGCATGATCGGCCACACGCAGCCGCGCCGGATCGCTGCCCGCTCGGTCGCGGACCGTATCTGCGACGAACTCGGCGTACAACTCGGCGGCGCGATCGGTTACCAGGTTCGCTTCACGGAACAGGTCTCGCGCACCACACTGGTCAAGCTCATGACCGACGGCATCCTCCTCGCCGAAACCCAGTCCGACCCCGACCTGCGCAAATACGACACGATCATCATCGACGAGGCCCACGAGCGCTCCCTCAACATCGACTTCCTCCTCGGCTACCTCGCCAACCTTCTCCCCCGCCGCCCCGACCTCAAGGTCATCATCACCTCCGCCACCATCGACTCCCAGCGCTTCGCCGAGCACTTCGGCCGCCACATGTACGGCGGCTTCCCCGGCAACGAGGCGCCCATCATCGAAGTCTCCGGGCGCACGTTCCCCGTCGAGATCCGCTACCGTCCGCTCTACGACGACGACGCCGAATCCCGCCAGACGCCCGACGCAGACGGCCGCGAACAGCTCACCCGCGAGCAGGCCCACGACCAGGTCTCCGGCATCCTCGACGCCGCCGCCGAGCTCATGGCGGAGGGCCCCGGCGACATCCTCGTCTTCCTCTCGGGCGAGGGCGAGATCCGCGACACCGCCAAGGCTTTTGAGGAGGAGCTCGGCCGTCGCTATATCGAACCGGGCGGGCGCTCCTCCGTGCCCGACGCCGTCGAGGTCCTGCCCCTCTTCGCCCGGCTCTCCGGAATGGAACAGCGCAGGATCTTCCAGCCCCACGCCCACCGCCGGATCATACTTTCCACCAACATCGCGGAAACGTCGCTGACGGTGCCGGGCATCCGCTACGTCATCGACCCAGGAACCGCCCGCATCTCCCGATTCTCGAATAAGACCAAGGTGCAGCGCCTGCCAATCGAGCCGATCTCGCAGGCCTCGGCCAATCAGCGTTCGGGGCGCTCGGGCCGCGTGGAGGACGGCATCGCGGTCAGGCTGTACTCGGAGGAGGACTTCGCCTCCCGCCCGGAGTTCACCGAACCCGAGATCCGTCGCACGTCGCTGGCGTCGGTGATCCTGCAGATGGCGGCGATGAACCTGGGCTCGGTGGAGGATTTCCCGTTCATCGACCCGCCGGACATGCGCCAAGTGCGCGCCGGCATACAGCTGCTCGAAGAGATCGGCGCGCTGACCCCGATGTCGGCCAAGGCCCGCGGTACCGTCGTCGGCGCCGGGAGCCACCTGCTCACGGAGACCGGGCGAATCCTCGCCCGCCTCCCGATCGACCCGCGGCTCGGACGCATGCTGCTCGCCGCACACGAAAACGGGTGCGCCGGCGAGGTGCTCGTGCTGGTGGCGGCGATGTCCGTGCAGGACGTGCGCGAACGGCCCGCCGAGTTCCGCGCCCAAGCCGACCAGCTGCACGCCCGCTTCACGGACCGCACCTCGGACTTCCTCGCCTACCTCAACCTGTGGCGCTACCTGCGCACCCAGCAGCGCGAACTGTCCGGGTCGGCTTTCCGCCGGATGTGCCGGGCCGAATACCTCAACTGGCTGAGATTCCGGGAGTGGCAGGACGTCGTCGTGCAGCTGCGGGAAATGTCGCGGCCGCTGGGGATGGACGCCAAGCCGGTCGCGCTCCCCACGCGCGCGGCGCTCGCCCGGGCGGCAGCCGAGGACAAGGACAACTCCCACAACCAGGACGTCACCCGCGCCGTCAAGGCCCTCGGCCTGAGCGCGGACACCCCCGCCGCCGACCAGATCCACCGCTCCATGCTGGTGGGCCTCCTGTCCAACCTCGGCTCCTGGGACGAGCGGAGCAAGGACTACCTGGGCGCCCGCGGAACGCGCTTCATCATCTGGCCCGGATCCGGACTGCATCGGCGCAACCCCAGTTGGGTGATGGCGGCCGAACTCGTCGAGACATCGCGGCTTTTCGCCCGCTCGGTGGCGCAGATCAAGCCCGAATGGGTGGAGGAGGTCGGCTCGCACCTGGTGCGCACCAGCCACTCCGAGCCGTTCTGGTCCACCCGCAACGGCGCCGCGATGGCTCACGAAAAAGTCACCCTCTACGGCCTGACCCTCATCGCCGACCGCAACGTGCTGCTGTCGAAAGTCGGAACGCCGGCCGCGCGCGAACTCGCCCGTGAGCTCTTCATCCGCCACGCCCTCGTCCACAACCAGTGGCGCGCCCACCACGCCTTCATCAAGCACAACGAGCAGGCCCTCGCCGACGCCCACGAGGTCGAGCAGCGCCTCCGCCAAGGCGGGCTCGTGGCCGACGACGCCGCCCAGTTCACCTTCTTCGACGAGCGCATCCCCGACAGCGTCGTCTCCGCCCGCCACTTCGATTCCTGGTGGAAGCGCGAGCGGCAGAACAACCCCGAGCTGCTCAACTTCACCCGCGACTTCCTGCTCGGGACCACCTCCGCCGACGACGCCGACTTCCCCGAGGAGTGGATCCAGGGCGATATCACTCTGCCTATCGAATACCACTACACCCCCGGCGCCCACGCCGACGGCCTCAGCATCGACGTGCCGGTCACCCTGTTGCCGCAGCTCACCGACGACGGCTTCGACTGGCTCGTGCCCGGCATGCTCGACGAGCTCGTGGTGGCCACGATCCGCGCCCTACCCAAGCCGGTGCGCCGTCACCTCGTCCCCGCCCCCGACACCGCCCGACAAATCCGGGACCGGCTGCCACGGTGGGACGACGTCGCCCACGGGCAGCCCGGCGCCCCCGATTTCCGCCAAGCGTTCAACGACGCCGTCTACGCACTTCGCGGCGTCAACATCACGCCCGCGCAGTGGGCCGAGGTCAACCTGCCCCCGCACCTGGAGATCACGTTCCGGGTGCGCTCCGAGCGCGGCGCCGTGCTTGACGAGAGCACGTCGATCACCGACCTCCAGCGCCGACTCGCGCCGCAGACGCGCACGGCCGTCGAGTCCGTGGTCAAAGGTGCGGTGGCGCAGGCCCTGGAGGAAGCGCGGGCCCAGATCCTGCAGGAGATGACCGCGAGCGGCGGTGCTTCCGCCGCGGGCGGCGATGCGTCGTCCGCGGGGGCCGAGGCGCCGGATCAGGCGAGCCGGCTCGGCGCGCCGGGTGGGTCCGGTGGGTCCGGCGAGTCTGGCCGGGCGGGCGCGAACCTGCCCAACGGCGTCGACGGACTGGAGACGTGGCCAGAGGTTGAGGAGCTGCCCGCCGTCGTCGAAACCGCCGGACCGCACGGAATGGCGGTGCGCGGGTATCCGGCGCTCGTGGAAGACGGGCGCCGAGTGAGCCTGCGCGTGCTACCGGAGCCGGCGCTTCAGGTGCGCGACCACCGGCGGGGCGTCATCCGGCTACTGGCAACGGAGCTGGCGTTGCCCGAGGCGCGGGTGACGTCGCGGTGGAATGGGCAGGAGTCGTTGACGATGGCCGCCGCGCCATACAAGAACACCGCCGCCGTGGTGGACGACCTGCACCTGGCCGCCGCCCGTAACATCGCCGACCGCTGGGCCGCCGCCAATGATCGCCCGCTCGGGCGCATCCGCGCCCGCGCCGACTACCTCGCCCTGCGCGAGCACACCCAGGACCTACTCGAAGACGAGATATATGCGCTGGTCAAGATTCTGGTGCGGGTGTTGGGCGCCTACGGGCAGGCCGACGCGAAGGTGCGCGCCAACACCTCACTCGCCCTCATCAATACGGTCAGTGACGTGCGCGACCAGATCTCCGGCCTGGTGTATGAGGGCTTCATCAGGGACACCGAGGAAGAAAGACTCACCCACCTCGTGCGGTATTTGCAGGCGGCGACCATGCGGATCGACAAAGCGGCACTCAATCCCGCCGCCGACGACGCCGCGGCCTGGCAGGTCCACGACATTGAGGATTTGGTCGTCCGTGAGCGGGAGGCCGCTGCGGATCGTGCCTACGATCCGCAGCGGGCGGCCACATTACGGCAGGCCAGATGGATGGTGGAGGAACTACGGGTCTCGCTCTTCGCCCAGCAGTTGGGCACGGTCGGAAAGGTCTCGCCGCAGCGAATCCGCAAGCTACTCGCTTAGGCCCGGCCCTTCTGCCCCACAGGGCCCGGCCTTCTGGCCCGGTCCACCGGCCCCCAGCCCGGCCAGCCGAGCCAAGTCGTGAATCTGAGGGCTTTCGTCGCGAAAATGGGCCTTGTCGGCCACATGCTCACGACTTATGCCGGCCGCCCCTCGGCGACCTCCCTCACCCCTCGGCGACCTCCCTAATAGATCACCCAAATGTAAGCAAACACGATCGCCACACCGGCGCCAAGGGAACCCCACCACTCGGCGGCCGCGCTCGCCGGAACCCGCTCCAGGCTCCCGCGGCGCATCGGCAAGGCCGGGGCGCGATTCGACAGCTGACGAGGATGACGGGCCAAGCGCTCACGCAAAGCCTCCTGCTCCGGGGTGACCTCGTCGATGTTCGCCAGCTCGCCCATGCCGCGCTCCACCTGACACAGCGCCAGCAAGGTCCCGACCTCCGGCTCCTCCACCTGCACGCCGCCCGTCTCTCTTAGCAAGATGACCGAGCGGAACGGTTCACCCTCAACCGGCTGAACCACAACCGGCACAAGCAACCCCTTGTTCACGCCCTTCTTGATGTAGCGCGAGTACGGGCTCTCCGACGTCGCCAACGTCCGGGCAATGACCGGGATCGGCTCACCTCCACGCTCGTCGCGCATCACGCGCCACACCACCACGAAGGCCACCAGCAAGATCACCGACGGGATCGCCGCAATCATCATCTTCGCCGGACTCAGGTAACCCAACAACCACAACAGCGCGACGATCGTGGCGAGGAAGGCCCCGATCGTCAACGCCGTCACGATCCGACGCGCGCGATCAACCGGCCTATTCGCTGGGACTGCACCCGCCTCGCCAATGCGGGCAACAAGGTCTGTGTGTGAAGCCATGATCCTCCTCCTCACACACCTTACCGCAGGCCGCCCCAGCCCAGCCGCCGACCCCGACGCCTGCCCACGCTAGAGCCCCGCCACTATCTGCGCCACCGCGATCCGCGCGTCACGCCTCGCCCCGATCGTCGACGCCGAGGCTCCATACCCGAGCAGGTACACGCGCGGCTCCTTCGCCACCCGCGAGCCATCCATGACGATCCCGCCCCCACGTTCACGCAGGTGAAGAGGGGCCAAATGGCGCAGGTTCGCACGGAAACCGGTGGCCCAAATGATGGCATCCAGGTCGAGGTAGTCCTCACCCCACCACACGCCGTGACGATCCAAGCGATCGAACATCTCGCGACGATTCAAAAGCCCGCGCCTTGCCAGGTCCCGCACGCGCTCATTCAACGGCAGGCCCGTCTCCGCCACCACCGGCAACGGCCGCAACCCCGCCGTCGTCCGCGCCCGCACCCTGGATTCGATCGCGCGCCCAGCCTCCGCCGTCAGCCCGCCCGCAGCCGGGCCGACCGAGAAATCGTCAGGGTCGCGCCAGCGCGGAGGCGTGCGGGTGGCCCAAAAGACGTGCTTGGTCACGCGCGAAACCTCATCCAGGTGATCGAGCGCCGAGATCCCCCCGCCCACGACCAGCGTGCGCTTGCGCCAAAACAGGTCCGGGTCCTTGTAATCGTGGGTATGAATCTGAATGCCGCGGAACAGCTGCTGGCCTGGGTACCAGGGGATGAATGGCGCCTCCCACGTGCCCGTACAATTCATCACGACGCGCGCCAAGAAGTCCCCAACGCTCGTGCGGACGCGGAGCCGGGCACCGTCGTCGTGAACAGAACGGACCCTGACCGGGCGGAAAACGGGAAGATCGAAGGCATCCTCGTACTCGCCGAAATAGTCTGCGACGTAGGCCGAGGCGCGCTCTTCGCCGTCGGTTGGCCGCGCGTGCAGACCGGGCAACTCGGCGATGTGGTTGACCGTCTTCATCGTCAGCCCATCCCAGCGGTGGCGCCACGCTCCGCCCGGGCCGGCCTCGGCGTCGAGAACCACGAACGAGGCCCTCGCCTGCGCAGACGGCAACGACGACGCCGCATATCCGACCACGCCCCGGCGCTGAAGTTCATGCGCGGCGACGAGCCCGGCCTGGCCGGCACCGATCACGACAACATCGACCTCGTGCTCCATACCCCCAACGGTAGCGCACATGAGCCAGCGACGGTGCGGACACCCGAAAGGGCGCCGGCCGGGCAGTACAATCACGACATGGACATTACCCGTGCTCACAGCCTCGCCCGGGGTCTCATGGATGCGCACGGCCTGCGCGAGTGGGAACTCGCGATCGACCGCGCCAAGCGCCGCGCCGGCTACACCAGCCACGCCCAGCGCGTCATCTCGCTCTCCGGCCCGTTGCTCGAGCTGTACGACGCCGAACAGGTCCGCCTGCTTGTGCTACACGAGGTGGCGCACGCACTGGTCGGGGAAGGGCATGGGCACGACGCGGTGTGGCGCACCACGTGCCTGACGATCGGCGGGGACGGGCGGGTCAAGGTGGATCCGAGCTGGCCGGCGGCGCCGCCACTATGGGTTGGGGTGTGCCCGAACGGGCACCGCTTCGAGCGCCAGCGACGGGGGCGAACCGGATCGTGCCCGCGGTGCTCGCGCGCCTACGACGCGCGCTACCTCATCACGTGGACCAACCAGCGCACGGGCGCGGTCTTCCGCTAGGTGTTCGACTCAGAAGCCCGTGGTCCGACAGTTCTCTTGAGAATTTGGCCCACCTCGCGACAGTTCTCTTGAATATACCGACTGCCGGTTCATATACGGGCCTGGTAGGGCTCAGATTCATGTTTTATGTCGGCTGCCAGCCTAGACGTGGTGAAGTTGTTTCCCGAGTGAAGCTTGAAAACCCACAATTCACCTAATTGCAAGCAACTGGAAACGCGAAGGATACGCTGATCGGAATACTGCAACGGCGCAAGAGTGACACCAAAAACCTCTTTACTGTTACTCGTGTCATAGATAACATTGACGCACTGCTAGTTTCGTGTTGTCAGTTTCGGTCATTCGAGATCTACGATGCGAAAACTTATGTGAAAAGGAGCACGATAATCCATGCGGAATATCTACTTCAAAATACTGGCATTTTCGCTTGTTTATACACTACTTCCCTTCTCACCCGCATTATACGAATCACTTGGCAAGGGATATGCCGCACAGCATTCAGAGACTTCGAAGCTCGTCACTTTGATAGCAGATGATGATCCGTCTCTGGCTCCTGCATTCCCAGATAACGCTCCATCTATTCTCCCTCAAGCATGTGTCTCTCGTATGTGCATGGAAAATGGAGGAGGCAACGTATCGATCGCAGGGTTCGCCCTCACTCGCCATGCAATAGCTCGAATGTCGGAGCGAAATGTGAGTACTTCTCAGGTGAGAACAGCTTTGGTTTCAGGAAAACGGTATTCATGTTGCTACCACTGGCAAGATCGTCAAGACTGTCATGACTGGTCGCCCGAGTTCGGTATGGATGTCGATCGATTAGAGGTGAGACTGCTATGACGTCTTCTTTACAATTCAGATTTGACCCTTATTACGACCAACAAGTAGCGGCCACAATGCTGAGCATTACCCATGTTTCGAAAACGGGACTGCACAAGCATGCATGCTCGGTGCTTTCGCATGAGGAAGTATCTATCATGGCGGCTACTATCACCTCTTGGTCGCAAAGAATTCACGGTGTTCACGCTCAGCAGCCGTCACAAGAGCTGGACAGGCACCACCACTGCACGTCCCTGCAGGATCTGGACGTTTTAAACATCTGGGAAGCGCACGTTGACCTACGACTCAGCGTGTGCCCCGAATGCGGCAAACTCTACCTCTTTGTTACTTTCTTGAGCGATCAACGTGAAACTATCGAGGACAGTACCGGTCTACTAGTTGATCGTGAGCAACTCCAATGTCTAGCCAGGATCATTAATGAATCGACGGATTGTGCTGGCTACTGCACCTTCGGCGCTCAAGATTTCAGTTTCAAATACTCTATTCACCCTGCGGTCACCATCACACGTGATCGGCTAGTTGTACACACTCCGGTCGAGCAGCAGTATCCAGTGACGATTCACGATGCGCAATGGCATGATTTGCTAGCTTTCGTTGAACAGCTGAACGACGGCGAAGAAGTCGCCCTTGCATGTACGACGACCCGGAACGCAGGCTCCTGCTATGTCACATTATCGGCAACTCAACAACCAGATGACCTATTCTTTGACGATCACTTTATTTCTACAGTGAATATCCGCGTATTCGGCCCAGGCGGAGGTGCTGGCCAGGGTTATTCCTTCATGAGTGCGAATAGCCGTTACGGCATGCAAGCCGTCACTATGGATGACACCCACGCGATGGTTTTCAACGGCCTCTCCTTTCACTTCGTTCCGTAGTGGGCAACTCCGGCAGTTCCGAGGATCCTGCCTCGCGACAGTTCTCTTGAATATACCGACTGCCGGTTCATATACGGGCCTGGTCAGGCTCAGATTCATGTTTTATGTCGGGCTGACGGACAAAAAGCCGCAGAGCCTCATTTGCCTTCAGTTCTAACTATCCACACTCTTCAAAACGCTACGGCTATCCACAATTGGCCATCAGCCGCACGCAGTCCGCGTGGAACTCTGCCACCGTGGATGCATGTGGAACGGAGTGATCTCCCGCGCGGAGCTAGAACAAGCCGGCATAAACGGGCATCGCATTGCGCAGTTACAGGCCAAGGGAGAGCTCTTCCATGTAAGCCGCGGCTGGTATGCCTGGCAAGGCGCGGATCCACTCGTTAAGCTTGCGGCTACCGGCAACACTCGAGTGGGATGCCTATCCGCATGTAAAGTTCATGAGCTCTGGGTGCCACCCCAAACGAATCAGACGATTCACCTTGTAGCCAACAATTGGGAGTCGGTTGACAAGATTGCCGGGAGAATCCGAAACGCCACGAATGGTCGGATCGAGCCGATCATCCACCGCGATTTTGGCAGCAAGAACGAGCTCGTTGTAGACGTGAAACGAGCTGTCGAGCACGCGGCCCGATTCCATAGCCCGGAGGAGGCTTTGATCGTCATCGAGTCAGCACTGAACCTTGGCAAGATGTCCGTCTCCGATGCCAAGTACCTGTTGAGCTCGATCCCCAAGAGCCGGGCGCGCCGTCTAAGAAATCTTCAGACGACCTCTCAGTCAGGCAGTGAAACCCGGGTGGCTCATTTCCTGCGCAATCGCGGTCTCAAGGTGGTTCAGCAGTTCTCCCCCGTACCTGGCTGGTACGTGGACATGCTCGTTGGGAACTCATGGATTCTCGAGTGCGACTCCGTGGCCCATCATGCGGGTGAAGACGCCTTTGCCCGAGACAGACAACGGGACCTCCTCCTCAAAGAAATGGGTTTTGAGGTCACCCGCCTTAGCTACCGGCAGATATGGCACGACTGGGAGAACACGAAAGACTCGCTGATAAGAATCATCGCACGCCGGAACTATCGCAAATGGCCTTAGCCACCACGGGAACATCCGAGCCGCTGCGTACCCGGCCCGACACAACGCATGAATCTGAGCCCTACCAGGCCCATATATGAACCGGCAGTCGGTATATTCAAAAGAACTGTCGGGAGGTGGACCAAATCCTCAAGTGAAGTGTCGGACGACCCATATAGGCGCACGGGCGCTCATTGATCTAGTCTATCGGCAGGAGGTGGTCCCATGTCAGCACAAAAAGCCGGCGCTCAGGCCGGTAGCCAGGCCGGCGCCCAAGCCGATAGCCGACCCGGCGCCCAGACCAGTCTGGCGAGCACGCCCAGCCCGACCCTCGACGCCGGGCCCCGGCCACGCCGAACCGCCCGCAAGCGCAAGGAAATTGCCACCGCATACACCATGCTCATCCCCTCCTTCATCGGGGTTGGATTCTTCCTCATGGTTCCGATTGTGCTGGTCATCGCGATCTCGTTCGTCAACTGGAACCTCATCTCGCCGCCCACGTTCGTCGGGTTGAGCAATTACGAGACCATGTTTTCCTCCCCCGGTTTTTGGAATTCGGTGAAGGTGACAGTCGTCTTCTCCCTCATTGCGATTCCGGCCGCGATCATTCTCGGCCTGCTCATCGCGGTGGGGCTCAACAGGAAGCTGCCCGGCTCCGGAGTCTTGCAGATCATGTACGTGATCCCCTGGGTGGCCGCACCGCTTGCGCTGGGTATCGTGTGGAGCTGGCTGCTGGCGCCGTCGGGGCTGATCAACGAGGTCCTCGGCACGCGCGCGTCGTGGCTGTCCAGCGAGACGACCGCGCTGCCGGTGGTGGCGTTCGTCTACGTGTGGCAGAACGTCGGCTACATCTCCCTGTTCTTCCTCGCGGCCCTCCAGTCCATTCCGCGCGACATCTACGAGGCTGCCTCCCTCGACGGCGCCGGCCCCTTGCGCACGCTGTGGTCGATCACGATGCCGCTGGTGCGGCCCACGACCTTCTTCGTCACCGTCACATCGTTCATCGCGTCCTTCCAGATTTTCGACCTCGTCTACGGGCTCACGGACGGCAACCCCGGCTATCCCGGTGGTACGACGGACGTGATCGCGGCCCGCATCTACACCGCGGCGTTCGCCTCGCCTCGGATTGGGGAGGCGGCGGCGATGGCTGTTTTCCTCATGGTCTTAATTGTGGCAGTGACCGTCATCCAACAGCGCTACTTCGCCAGGCGCATGACCTACGAAATGAGCTGACATGACGACTCTCAAGCGTCCCCGCTATCGCAAGAAGAACTCGATCCTGTCGATCCTGCTCACCTACGCCCTGCTCATTTCGGGGGCCCTGCTCACGGTGCTGCCCCTTGTTTTTTCGATCACGACGTCGCTTCGCACCGAGCGTGACCTCGTCCAGCGCGGCGCGCTCTCCCTGCCTGGCGAGGTGACCTTCGATAACTATGTCCGGCTTTTTACCGAGCACGACTTCATTGTTCCCCTGGCGGTCACCATTCAGGTGGTGGCCGTGATGGTGGTTGGCCAGTTTGTCTCCTCGATTCTGGCGGCATACGCGTTCGCCCGCCTGGAGTTTCCTGGCCGGCAGTTCCTGTTCTGGGCCTATATTTCGACCATGATGATTCCCGCGATCGTCACGATGATTCCGTTGTTCACCATGATGAGCGAGTGGGGTCTGCGCAATACGTTCGCGGGCATCGTCCTGCCCTTCATGCTGGGTTCGCCGTATGCGATCTTCTTGTTGCGGCAGAGTTTTATGGCGCTCCCGCAGGAGATCCTCGACGCCGCCGAGCTTGACGGCGCTGGCTTCTGGCGTCAGCTGTGGTCGATCGCGTTGCCGATGAATCGGCCCATCCTTGTCACGCTGCTACTTATCACGGTGGTCTCGCAGTGGAACAACTTCTTGTGGCCGTCGATCGTCTCCCCGCGCAAGGAGTGGAACGTGTTGACGGTTGCGACGGCGGGCCTGCAGTCTCAGTACGCGGCCAACTGGACCCTGGTCATGGCCGCGACCACCCTTTCGATCCTGCCGTTACTCATTTTGTTTGTCGCGTTCAACAAGCAGATTGTGCGTTCGATCGGGATCTCCTCGTTTAAGTAGGAACGCTGCCAGCCCCGACGACGACGTCCCACCCGGCACCGACGCCGCCCGTTGTCGGTGCGAGATAGTAAAGATAAACAAGATAAACAAGATAGTAAAGGATACAAAGGCACGTCCTCGCTGACCCGGGTTAGGATGCTATCGGGTTGTCCGGGCAGTCTCCCGTGATCACCCCAATGTCGCAGATGACCGACCTCGCCCGGTACACCTGGTCGCCGACGATCAAGAACACCTGTTCGGGATCCGGGGTACCCGGGTCATTGGTATCAGCGCAGATGTAGGGAAGTTCCTCGCCCGGGACGTGGGTGAGCAGGAAAAAGTTCCACCAATCGTCGCTGATCCCATCTTTGACCACCCGCTTCGCCCACCACGTTCCCTCGCCATCGCCCGTCGGGACGAACGTGCATTCGATGAGGTCGGCGTCGGTCTCCCGCTCACGATCCAGTACCTCGCGGGTCACTACCGGCGCTGCGGCGTCGATAGCGCCGCCACACGTTTGCTCCGCTTGCTCCGCTTGTTCCGCCTCCTCGCCGTCAAGCCACTGAAAATAGTCCGGAAGATCCGGGTAGATCATCTCGTCTGGATCTAAGAGGCAAGGCTCCGATTCGCACCCGGCGAGCACAAAAAGCAACGCGGCTAAGGAAGCGATCCACCTCATCTGCTTGCTCCCAGTCGTGCCGAGGATGCCCACCGCGTCACGCCCTTAAACTCGGTTATGTAGTAGAAGTTATTATGGCAGTCTGTCACGTTCTCTCTTGGCCCTCCTGTGACAATCCCGAGTACTTCCACGGAATCGGGCTTACTCGCTGATCGGTAGTAGACCGGCCCTCCAGAGTCACCATGCCGGAAACCCGTGCACGTACCAATACCGTCGCGATTTGGATCGTGTCGAAGCTTCGTGAGATACCCAGCGAAAGGGTGATCTATCCGAGCCGTGACGTGCGAGGCGATAACGACGAATCGACACAGAGATCCAGTCTTTCGACCACTTGTACACAGTTCTGTCCCATTGGCGCGCGATCCCGCATTGGCTCGGCTTATCGGTAGCCAATTAGAGGAGTTTATGCCACCACTAAATAGTTTCGAATCAAATCCCGGTCCTCGCAAAAGCTGCCAATCTCCAAAGCTCTTGGTTGTTCCAGGCCATGTCGTCGTATATGTAGTGCCAACGTATCCACCGGAGCCAGGATTGTAGAAGCTTCCTTTCTCGCAATGCCCTGCCGTCATCCCATATACTTCGCCTCGGATGTTCACTGGAAAGCCCAACGAACATCCCCCCTTTGGGCCATTAATCGCCCCACCCCCGTAGAACCGCACATAATCACGATCCCTCGTAGCAGCAGATTCGGGTGTCGTTTCCGGAGAAACTCTAATTCTCATTCCCCTTGCCTCTGCCAATTCACGCAAGCCATCAAGGCCCACGCCATGGCCCTCGTACACACTCGATAGCTCTGGATCCGATTGGAATTCGAGCAAATCCTCAGGCTGATCCTCTAACACCGCAGGGGGAACAGATACCCCTAGAGAGTTCGATTCCAAATCCACACTCACAGATACAACGTCATCCCCAAAACTGTCGACGATATCGCTCTGCAAAGCGAGTAGATCATCTAACGAGTGCTCGACTTGAACGAAGCGAACCAGAGCAAGTTCTTCACTCGAAAGAAGTGAACGAAGATCATTTTCACCGTTGCCTCCTGCCACATAGACCTCGACCATCGTTCGATCCGACGTCAATGAGTGCCCAGCAAACTCGTCCTCGCGCGCATCAATATATTCGCCGATCCGATCCGCAACAGCCTCCAACTCAGGGCTAGCCTCACCGAACCAAATTCGCTCACCATTAGCATCAACTTCATTGACCCCACGCGTCGTCGCTTCGGATTCTGCAACCGCTGTTCCAGTAACAAAGCCACCCGCAAAAACCATAGCAAGCGCACCAAATGTCGCCAGAATGACTTTTAGTATTGAAGACCTCATCGAGCTCACCCCATCCCCGCATCCCGATAAGGACTACACTATACGCAATATGGTCTTTATCACGTATTTCTGCTGTCGGCTTAAGCGCTCCCCTTCCTCAGTCCTGCGGGCCGGGCCGCCCCAGCGCCCGCACCGTATCCGCACGCAGACCAACTTGTTAACATTTCAACTGGTAGTGTGGCTTTAGTGGCAAACTGCCCTCGACATTAGGAGAGACATGAAGCGTTCATTCATTACCGCCGCGGCGGCACTCGGCACGCTCGGACTTGTGCTGAGCGCTTGCTCGCCGAGCACGAGCAGCGGCACCGAGACCACCGGCGCCACGAGCAGCACCGATTCCGGCGAGAAGGCGACCGTCACGTTCCGCCTGTGGGACGACGTCGCCGCCCCGGCTTACGAAGCATCTTTCAAGGAGTTCACGGCTCAGCACCCGAACATCGACGTCAAGGTTGAGGTTGTGCCGTGGGCGGACTACTGGACTCAGCTGCCCCTCGATGTGGCATCGGGCGAGATGGCCGACATCTACTGGGTCAACTCCTCCAACTTCGCCCTGTATGCTGACAACGGCAACCTCATGAACATCACTAAGGAGATCGGCACGGACCACGACGAGTGGCAGCAGTCGGTGGTCGATCTCTACACTCGCAACGACGCGCTGTGGGGCATCCCCCAGATCTGGGACTCCATCGGCCTGTTCTACAACAAGGATCTCGTCGACGCCGCCGGCGTCGACGTCACGAAGCTTAAGTGGGGCGGCGAGGACGACACGCTCCTGCCCGCCCTGCAGAAGCTGACCAAGGACGCGAACGGCGCCGCCGCCGATTCGGCCGACTTCGATGCGAACAACATCAAGACCTACGGCATGAACGCCCAGGCCGACCTTCAGGCGATCTACCTTCCGTTCCTGGCGCAGGCCGGCGGTCAGTTCCAGAAGGAGGACGGCTCGTTCGACTTCGCCTCGGAGCAGGGTGTCCAGGCCTTCACCTACCTCACGGACCTGATCAACAAGTACCACGTGGCGCCGTCGGCTGCCGAGACGAACACCAACGGCGACCTCTCCCGCGAGATGTTCATCCGCGGCGACATGGCCCTCTTCCAGTCCGGCCCGTACTCGCTGAAGACCATCGCCGAGAACACGGACATCAACTGGGGTCTGACCAACCTTATCGCCGGCCCCGAGGGAGCGATCTCCACCTCGCACGGCGTCGTCGCCGTGGGAAACGAGCAGACCAAGAACCGCGAGGCCACCATTGAGGTCCTCAAGTGGCTCGGCTCCGCCGAGGGCCAGGCGCCGCTCGGCCAGATGGGCGTGTCCTTCCCCGGCGCCGTCGCCGCGCAGGATTACTTCGTCAACTACTGGGCGGAGCAGGGCGTGGACGTGTCGGTCTTCATCGATTCGGCCTCCGGCAAGACCACCCTGTCGCCGTTCGGCCCGGACGTCAACGCCGGTTCGGAGGCTTTCACCCCGCGTCTGCTGGACGTCTTCCTCGGCTCGGTCCCCGTCGAGCAGGGCCTGAAGGAGGCGCAGGACACCGGTAACGCCGCGATGGGCTTCTAGCCGACGTCGCAGAACCTAGATGAGTGTGGGCGGGCCAAACCCGCCCACACTTTTTCACAGGAAATTCCCAGATCCAACGCCACTTCCTCCAGGGATCATTAAGGGTTGGGTGGGTACAGTAGGTTCAGCGGAAAGGATGGGCGATGAATGGTCGTTTTGTGGCGTGCATGGGTGCACTGACGGCTATCCTCACCGCGTGTGGGGGCGACGTCGCCGCCGATCCCACGACCGCACCTTCCACCGCCGTCGACCACTGCACCGACCCCCTCAAGAACGCCACCACCACCGTCAACGCCCGTGAGCTCGCGTTCTGCCAGGCGGAGGCCCTCGGTAAGCTCGCGGGCTACGTTCAGGAGGACACCGTCAACGGGAAGCTCGCCACACGCTCGCGCGCAAACATGGATCCGCTCGCCGTGGAGATTGAGTCCTTCGACCGTGGCGGGAAGGAGTCGGGCCGCGTCATCCTCGTGGGTGGCAACACGTTCGTCCTGCGTGACGACGCCTGGGTTCAGGCCACCTCCGACTCCAGCGACGAGACCCTCGCCTTCCAGTCCACCCTGCCCGTGCGTTACGAGGCGCTGCTCAACCCAAAGGCGCGGGCGGCAGGCACGGACCCCGCGCTCGAGTACAAGGTCGTGGGCAGCGACGTCGTGGACGGCACGCCCGTCACGGTGCTGACCCTCACCGTCAACGACGACGCCGACCGGCTCGTCTCCAAGCTTTTCATTCGCGACGACTACGTGGTGATCCGCTCCGAGTCGGAGTACACGGTAAACGGCAAGGAGAGCACGCGTACCGCCACGCTGACGGCGGTGGACGAGCCGCAGGACATCATCAACCCGCGCTTCGAGGACGACGAGCACCGCTCCGAGCTGGAGGCAGCCAAGTAAACCTGGTGTGGCAATGGCCTGCGGGTGCTACGCGTGAGGGGGTGGGCCACATGGGCCCACCCCCTCACGCGTGCCTGCCACCGGCAACTACTTCTCGCTACTTCTTCGACCAGAACGGGTTTTGTCCCGTGGGCTCACCGTCTTCGTCGTAGAGATAGAAGCCCTTCCCGTCGATGACGCCAGAGAAGCCGTCCGCGATCGCCTTCTTCAGCTCCGCGCCGAATGCCTGAACCTCCGGATCCTTCGAGACCGCGGAGATATTCGATGCGACGTTGAAGCCGACGACGTCGTAGACCCGGAACGGACCCGAATCCGTGCCCGTCGCGATCGTCCAGGCCTTATCGATGTCGGCCGGTTCGGCGATGCCGTTGACGTAGAGCTTGGCCGCCGCATCCAGCCATGGAATGAGCAGCGAGTTGAGAAAGTACCCCGGCTGTTCCTTGCGAACGTGGAGCGGGACGAGTCCGGTTTCCTTTGCGAACTGGATGGCACCGTTGATGTAGTCGGCGTCGGTTTTCGCCGTTCCCATGATTTCGGCGGAATTGTGCTTCCAGATTTCGTTTGCAAAGTGAATCGTGAGGAAGCGGTCTTCGTGGCCACTGTATGCGGAGAAGGCGGAGGGCAGGAGGGAGGAGGTGTTGGTCGCCAAAATGGTGCGCTCATCCGCGAGCGCACCGACTTTCTCCCAGGTTTCCTTCTTCAGATCGAGGTTCTCGGGTACTGCTTCGATGACGAGGTCGACGTCGCCGACCGCCTCCTTCAAATCCGAGGTCGGATGGATCCGCTTGAGCGACTCCTGCCACCGCTCTTCCGTGAAGTTCGTGTAGTGGCGTTCGTAGCCCTGCCGTATCCACTCCCATCGCTTCGGAAGCTTCTCCAGAGCCGCCGGGAACGCATCGTATGCATATACTTCCTTGCCGTACCACGCTACCTGCATGACGATCTGGGATCCGAGCACGCCGGTCCCAAGAACGGCGATCTTTTCAAAATTGAATTCTTTAGCCATTGGTAACTCCTAAGTCTTTCTACGTATCTGCTAGACAGTCCAGTACGGGTTGGGTCCGAGATTTCGTCCCATGTTGTCGTAGAGATAGAAGCCCTGGCCGTCCGCCACGCCCGAGACGCCGGCGTAGGCGGCTTCGTTCAGCTTCTCACCGAACTCGCGAACTTCGGGCCGCGAGTCCATCTTTGCTAGGTAGGCTCCGAGTCGGAACCCGATACCATCGAGGATGGCGAACGGGCCGAGTTGGCCGCCGGTGCCGATGACCCACGCCTCATCGATCTCGGCCGGGTCACCGACGCCTCTCATGTACAGGGATGCCGCCGCGTAGATCCACGGGAAGTTGAGAGTGTTGAAGAGCCCGCCACGGATTTCCTTGTTGATGAAGAAGGGGTAGGTTCCCGTTTCTTCGGCGAACTGGATGGCGGCCTTGATGTAGCGCGGATCCGTATCGGCGCTGCCCATGATCTCCGTCAGGGGATGGGCCCAGATCCTATTCGCGTAGTGCATCGCGACGAAGTGATCCTTGTGACCGGTCGCGAGGGCGATCTCCGACGGCAGGAGCTGCGAGGTGTTGGTCGCTAGGAGGGCGCGTTCGGGGAGGATTTCGGATACGGCATGCCACGTTTCGCGCTTGACGTCCAGACTCTCCGGCACGGCTTCAAGCACGATGTCGGCACCTGATACGGCGAGCGTGACGTCGGAGGTGGGGATGATGCGAGCCATTGCATCGTCGAATCGCTCTGGCGTGTAGTCTCTTAGATCCGCCTGGTACCCCTTGCGTAGGGAGCCCCAGCGCTTGGGGAGCTTGGCAATAGCGGTGGGAAATGGGTCATAGAGGTAGACGGTTTTCCCGTGCCATGCCGCCTGGAAGGCCATTTGCGACCCCAAAACGCCGGCGCCAAGGATGGCAACTTTGTTGAATGTGAATTCCTCCGTCATTGGAGAATCCTTTCCGAGGATGGATACCTAGCGTCAGTGACGTTAGTCCTACCACCCGTGCGGTTCAACGACCTTTTGCTTGCGGCGAAAGCACACGGATCTGCAGGTCAGTGACCTGTTCGCGGCGCCCTCAACGGATCGCCTCGCCGATATAGGTCACAAGTCCGCGAGCGCCTCGATCGACCACCTCGTAGGTGTCGTAGAAATCCTCCATGGTGCCGTACCAGGGGTCGGGCACGTCGAAGACTCCGCCTGATTGGTAGAGATTAGCCGAGTGCGAGGCCTTGGACGCGTCCTCCTCGAGCGCGCCTCCCGCGCCGAAGACGCCGCCGGGGGCCACGTGCGTCGTCCCGTCGAACTCGCGCCAGAGGTGCACCTTGGCCAGCGGCTCCCCGATCCGGCTGAGCATGCCCCGAAGCGAACGGGCGTGCCCCGTGGTCATTGCGAGGACGAGGTCCGCGCTGCGCAGTTCGTCGTCCGTGGCACGGTGCGCACGGTGATGGTCGGGGAGGCGATGGCCGGACTCGCGCAGCACCCGCGCCGCGCGTCGATCGATCGGGTTGCCCGTCTCCTCGGCGGAGACGCCGGCGGAGCGGACGACGACGTCGTCGATGCCCGCCTGCGCGAGACGATCGCGAAGCACGATCTCCCCCATGGGAGAACGGCAGATGTTTCCGGTACAGACAACGAGCACGTGATACATGCCTTCAGCCTACAGGGCGGGCGAGCCCCTCCCCGAGCTTCCGCCGCAGGCACCCCAAGGGTCAGCATGCGGACAATCCGTCCGGAAGATGAACACGCGCGGGAGAATCGGGGGAACACTACATTAGGCACATTACACACTAGGTAGAGGAGCACCCCGTGTCCACGCTCAAAAAGGCCGGAATCCTTCCGTGGGTCCTGCTTGCCATCGCCCTTGGCATCCTGTGCGGATTCTTTTTCCCCGAATGGCTCTCGCGCATCTTCTTCTCGTTCAACGAGATCTTCTCGCAGTTCCTCGGGTTCGCCATTCCGCTTATCATCGTCGGCCTCATCGTACCCGCCATCGCTGACCTTGGTCGCGGCTCCGGCAAATGGCTAGGAATCACGGCAGCAATAGCCTACGCGTCGTCGCTGTTCGGCGGCTTCCTGACGTACTTCGCCGCGAAGGCGATCTATCCCTCGATCCTGTCGACCACCGACAAGCCCGACCTCAGCTCCGAATCCTCCGCCGGCACCGGCTACCTTTCCCAACTCGAGATTCCTGCGGTCTTCGGCGTGATGACCGCACTCGTGCTCGCCTTCATCCTCGGCATTGGCCTCTCGCTCGCCCCGCGCGGCGTCATCCGCAAGGGCTTCGTCGAGTTCCGGGAGATCGTCACCGCCCTTATCGCGAAGGTGATCGTCCCGTTCTTGCCGCTGCATATCTTTGGCATCTTCCTCAACCTCACGCAGACCGGTGAGATCGCCAACGTGCTCTCCGCGGTGGTCAAGGTCGTCGTCTTCGTGCTCGTCCTCGAGGTCATCATCCTCGCCACCCAGTATGGGATCGCCGGCGCGATCGCGAAGAAGAACCCGCTCAAGGCCATCGGCACCATGCTTCCGGCCTACTTCACCGCGCTGGGGACCTCGTCCTCCGCAGCCACCATCCCGGTGACGTTGCGCCAGGCCATCGCGGCCGGCGTCTCACGGCCCGTTGCCTCCTTCGTGATCCCGCTGTGCGCGACGATCCACCTGGCAGGCTCCATGTCCAAGATCATCGCCTTCGCGCTCGCCGTCATCGCGATGAACGGCATCGCCATGCCAGCCCTGCAGTTCATCGGCTTCATCTTCATGCTCGGCGTCATCATGGTCGCCGCCCCCGGCGTCCCCGGCGGGGCCATCATGGCGGCGGTCGGCATCCTGCAGTCGATGCTCGGCTTCGACGACGCCATGATCGGCCTCATGATCGCCACCTACATTGCGCTTGATTCCTTCGGTACCGCCACCAACGTGACCGGCGACGGCGCCATCGCCCTCATCATCGACCGCTTCGCTGGCGGCAACGTTGAGCAAACCGAGGGTGCCGAGGCGTTCAAGGCGCGCGCCGAGTTCGACGCCAGCACCTACCTCTCTTCCGTCGGCGGCACGCCGACAGACGAGAGCGCAATCTAAGAAGGTAGCGCGCTCGGAGCGCCTCAAGAGCGCGCCAACACATAACCGTGGCGGGCCAGGGAATCCCCTGGCCCGCCACGTCACCTGCGACTAGAAGTCCCAGTCGTCGTCCGTGGTGGCCTCAGCCGTGCCGATCACGTAGGAGGAGCCAGAGCCGGAGAAGAAGTCGTGGTTTTCGTCCGCCCCCGGGGAGAGTGCCGCGAGGATCGCGGGGTTGACCGCCGTCTCCGACGCCGGGAATAGCGCCTCGTAGCCCAAGTTCATCAGCGCCTTGTTGGCGTTGTATCGCAGGAACATCTTCACGTCCTCCGTGAGCCCCATCTGGTCATACAGCGAAGCGGTGTATTCGACCTCGTTGTCGTAGAGCTCGTCGAGCAACTCGAACGTCCAGTCCTTGATCTCTTCGCGCCGCTCCGGGCTGGCCTTCGCCATCGCCACCTGGAACTTGTAGCCGATGTAGTAGCCGTGCACCGCCTCGTCGCGAATAATGAGGCGGATGAGGTCCGCCGTGTTGGTCAGCTTCGCGTGCGCCGACCAATACATGGGCGCATAGAAGCCCGAGTAAAAGAGGAAGGACTCGAGCATGACGGAGGCGACCTTGCGCTTTTCCGGATCGTCGCCGTCGTAGTAGTGCTCGATGATATCTGCCTTCTTCTGCAGGTAGACGTTCTCCTCCGACCAGCGGAACGTTTCGTCAATCTCCTTCATCGAGATGAGCGTGGAGAAAATCGAGGAATAGGACTTGGCGTGCACGGACTCCATGAACGCGATGTTCGTGTACACCGCCTCCTCGTGCGCCGTGACCGCATCCGGGATGAGCGAGACCGCGCCGACCGTGCCCTGCAGCGTGTCCAGCAGAGTCAGGCCCGTGAACACGCGCGTGGTCATCTCCTGCTCGTGCGGCTTGAGCGTGTTCCACGACTGAATATCGTTCGACAGCGGGATCTTCTCCGGCAGCCAGAAATTGCCGGTAAGCCGATCCCAGACCTCCTGGTCCTTCTCATCCTCAATCTTGTTCCAGTTGATTGCCTCGAACGGGCCCTGATGCGCCATGCGATCCTCCATTTCCTAACCTTTTATATCTTCGCACGTTCCTCCGACACTTTCCCAACGTGTGGCCCCTCACGCCCGGCTCCATAGGGTAGCGGCCGGAATTAGCCATAGGCTTATTCAATGAGCACTTCCACGACAACGCCCGCCGAACCTGGCGTGCAACGCTATCGGGGCCGCATCCACGGCATCGACATCGCCCGCGGCCTGGCAATCCTCGGCATGATTTGGGCCCACGTCCGCCCCGCCATGTACAGCGAAGGCACCCTTGCCTACTTCCTCGCAGACATCCCCCTGGGCCGCTCGTCGGCGCTGTTCGCCCTGCTCGCCGGGATCTCACTGGCCATCCTCTCCGGCCGCAACGTCGTCTACACCGGCGAACAGCTCCGCCACGCCCAACTACGCATCGCAGGCCGCGCGGTCGTCCTCCTCGGCTTTTCCGCCTTCCTGTCCAACTTCCCCACGATCATCGCCGTCATCCTCGGCTTCTACGCTGCCTGGTTCCTGCTCGCCATCCCCCTCCTGAGCTGGTCGGCTAGGAAGCTCGCGATCGCTGCGGGCGTCACCGCCGTCGTCGGCCCGCAACTCATCTTCCTCCTCGAATATCTCTCGTTCACCTATGAGGTCTTCGCCGACGGCGGCCCCAACGCCTTCCTCTACGACGTCCTCGTCGCCGGTGCCTACCCCGGCCTGGCCTACATGGCCTACGTGCTCGTCGGCATGGCCATCGGGCGCGCCGACCTCACCGCACCCGCTGCCCGAATCCGGCTCCTGGTCATCGGCCTGCCCCTCGCCGTCGTCGGCTACGGCAGCGCGTACCTGGCCACCTCCACCATCGCCCCCGAGGTGGACGTCGAATCGATGACGTACTCGCCCGACCTGGGCCCCTTCACCCTGTGGGACTTGTTCACCGCCGAACCCCACACGAACACCACCCCGTCAGTGATTGGGAACCTCGGCTTCGGGATCGCCCTACTCGCGCTCTGCCTGTGGCTGGGTCCGCTAGCCAAGCACGTGCTCTTCCCGATCTCGGCGGTGGGGTCCATGTCGCTGACCGCCTACGTCGGCCACGCCTTCGGCCTGCACTTCAAGGAAGACTGGTTCTACACCGAGTCCGCCACGCCCTTCCTCGTGGTCGCCGGACTCGTGGTGCTGTTTTGCACCTTGTGGGCGCTGTTGCCCTTCCGGCGCGGCCCGCTTGAGTGGGTCACCTACCGCTTCTCTCAGTGGTTCGCCCGGCCGACTCCAGCTCGGGCGCAGGCTCAACCGGCGGAACCGACAAGGCCGGCGCAGACACAACCCGCGCAAGCTGCGCTGGCACAACCGGCGCATGGGCCGGAGCTGCACCCGAGCGATGCCGCCACGGCTCCGATCCCATCTGCCGAACCGCGACCTCAGCCCGCAAAGACGCCGCCCGACAGCCACCATCTGAGGCGGCCGTGATCTACCACTACGATTCCCCGATCGGGATCCTCACCATCTCCTACGACGGCGCCCTGCGCGGCTTGTGGACCTCGCAAAATGTTCCCGCCGACGCGGCTACCGCGGTAGCAGCCAAGTCCTCATGCTCTGCCGAGCCGGTCAGCGCTGCCGAGGCGGGCAGCACTACCGAGCCGGTGACCGCCTGGCTCGACGCATATTTCGCCGGCCGGAACCCCACCATCGACTTCCGCATCGAGCAAACCGGCACGCCGTTCCAGCAGGCCACCTGGCAGGCCCTGCACACCATCCCCTATGGGCACACGGTCAGCTACGGCCAGCTGGCCGTCGTCGTCGGGAAGAAGCTTGGCCGGCCCACCTCCGCTCGAGCGATCGGCGCGGCAGTCGGCCGGAACCAGGTGCTCATCGCCGTGCCCTGCCACCGCGTTATCGGCGCCGACGGGTCCATGACCGGCTACGCCGGCGGCCTCGACAGCAAGAGGCGCCTCCTCGCCCTCGAACGCATTGTGCCCCGACACAGATCAGGAATCTGAGGCCGACCAGGCCCTCATAGCGACCGGTAGCCGATATATTCAGTAGAACTTTCGGCAACTGCCGGCAACTGCCGGCGACGAGGAGCCCGCCGGGCAGCCGGCGGGCGCGACGCCGTCGTCAAGCTACTGTCCGAGCGGGCTAACCAATCGGCTCGCCCACTCGCCAAGCCCGACGCGCTCGCCCGTGAAGAAGGGTACGTCCTGGCGGACGTAGAGGCGCGCCTCAGTCTTACGGAAGGCGTACATGAGGTCAACGATGCGCGTGAGGTTCTCGCCCTCGAGTGCCACCACCCACTCGTAATCCGACAGCGAGAACGAGGCCAGCGTCGAGGTCACGAGATCGCCGAACGGACGGCCAGCCGCCGCATGGTTACGCATGATCGAGGCGCGCTTCCAGTCCTCGAGCAGGTACCAGTCATAGGAGCGCACGAACGGGTAGACCGCGGCGAACTTCTCCGGCTCACGCTCAAACATGCCCGGCAGATGATCCGGATTGTATTCGGCAGGACGATGCTGGCTGAGCACCGACCACACCGGCGTCAGCCCGAGCCCCCGATGCAACACGCGGTAGGCGGCCTGCGCGGCCTCGGCGGTGTCCGCGATGAACCACGCCATGAGGTCCGCGTCTGCGCGGAACCCCGACACGTCGTAGTATCCGCGGACAGTCACGCCCGTCTTCGCGACGGCGTCCTCCGCAGCGACGACCTTGGCTGCGATGTCGGCTGGATCGGTCACGGCAGGATCAGCCTTGAAGACCGACCACATGACGAACGGCCGGGTCTCGTTCAGGCGCTGGGCAATCGGGCGGACCTCCCCGCGCACGTGGCCGTGCGCATGCGGCCGGGCGTCGTCGTGGGCGGGGTGAGCGGCGGGGTGAGCGGCGGCGTCAGGCACGCCGGGCGTCGAGTGTGTCATGGGTTTCCTCTTTCTGGTTGGCCCGCCGTGCGGCGGGTGGAGTCGGGAGGCAGCACCCGGCAGGGCAGCCGGTGGTGCCGTGTTGAAGCAGGTCAGCAAGTTGGGCGACGAAGACGGGTGAGGCGTCGACCGTCGGCGCGCGCATGTAGCCCAGCCCGAGACGTTCGGCGGTGGCCCGCGCCTCGACGTCGAGATCGTAGACCACCTCCATGTGGTCCGAGATGAAGCCGATCGGCACAACGATCACGGCCCGCGTGCCCGAGGCGGCAAGCTCGACAAGGTGGTCGTTGATGTCGGGCTCGAGCCAGGCCACATGCGGACTACCCGAGCGCGAACAGTACGCCAGATCCCACTCCGGCTCGCCGAGCTCCGCACACAACCTCTCGATGAGCTGACGGTGCTGGAGGTCGTAGACGGGCGGGCCGGCGGTGGCGTTCATCGCCGTCGGGATCGAGTGCGTGACGAACACGAGGCGCGCGTCCGGCATGGCCGCCCGCGCCTCGCGCACCACCTCGAGGTAGGCCGCGTAGAAGCCAGGGGTCTGCCAGAACGGCCGGACCTTTTCCAGGCGCAGATCCGGATGGGCCAGCTGGGCGTGCCATCGGTCGAGGTCTTCGCGATACTGGCGGCAAGAAGAATAGGAGAAGTAGGCCGAGGTGGCGAGCGTTCGGACCGTGCGAGCACCGGCGTCGTAGAGCTCGGTCAAGGTCTCATGGCCGAAAGGGTGCCAGTTCCGGTTGCCTACCGCGATCGGCGTGTGGTCGCCGCGCGCGGCGAGCTCCACTCGTAGCCGATCGACGAGCGCGGCGTTGAGCTCGTTGATCGGCGACTTTCCCCCGAAGCGGTAGTAGTGCTGGCCCACTTGAGCCAGCCGCTCGTCGGGCACGCCACGGCCCGCCACCGCATTGCGCAGGAACGGAACCACGTCCTCCGGCTTATTCGGGCCGCCGTAGGAAAGAAGCATGTAGGCGTCGACCATGTGTGTCCCTAAGTTCGCGAGCAGATATCGGGCGTGCGCCGGGCGGCGCCCTCCACGATTATGCACCTTGAACATGGTGTGTCGCATCTTGAACGGAGACTTGCCCCATACATCCAGCCGTTTCAGAACATCACCGGCCGATAGTGTCGCCATCTTTTGGGGTGGACGACGGGCGGGCCTCCTTCGGCGCCGAGCACGACGGGCGGGCCTCCCGGCGCGACGACGGCGACGCGCCCTGTCAACCTACCCCACTGCGTAAACACAGAGCGCCCCCTGAACCCAGACCGCCCTTAAACCTCAAGGTGGAGGGCTTCCCGTCGCCGGGAAACCCTCCACCTTTGCCTCGCGACCACGCGGCCCGCCAAGGCAAGCCGCTGCCGGATGCTGCCAGTCACGGCAAGCCGCTGCCGGCCGCTAGAGCATGCAGGACACGCAACCCTCCACCTCAGTGCCCTCGAGGGCGGCCTGACGGATGCGCATGTAGTACAAGGTCTTAATCCCCTTGCGCCAGGCGTAAATGTAGTTGCGGTTGACGTCGCGGGTGGTGACCGTGTCCGGATAGAACAGCGTCAACGACAGGCCCTGGTCCACGTGCTGGGTGGCCACGGCGTAGGTATCGATGATCTTCTCCGGCCCGATCTCGTAGGCGTCCTGGAAGTACTCGAGGTTGTCGTTCGTCATGTAGGCGGCCGGGTAGTAGACGCGCCCCAGCTTGCCCTCCTTGCGGATCTCGATCTTCGACACGATCGGATGGATCGACGACGTCGAGTTGTTGATGTACGAAATCGAACCCGTGGGCGGAACGGCCTGCAGGTTCTGGTTGTACATCCCGTACTTGGCGACGTCGGCCTTCAGCTGCTTCCAATCCTCCTGGGTGGGGATGTGGATATTCGCGAAGAGTTCCTTAACCCGATCGAATTCTGGCGCCCACTCCTTCTCGGTGTACTTGTCAAAGTAGGAGCCGTTGGCGTAGTCCGACTTCTCGAATCCTTCAAAGGCCTCCCCGCGTTCGCGCGCCAGCTCCATGGAGGCCTGGATCGCGTGGTAGGTGACCGTGTAGAAGTACATGTTCGTGAAATCCAGCGCCTCCGGCGACCCGTAGAAGATCCGTTCCCGGCCGAGGTAGCCGTGGAGGTTCATCTGGCCCAGTCCGATCGCGTGGGACATGTCGTTGCCGCGCTTGATCGACGGCACCGACTCGATGTTCGTCTGGTCCGACACCGAGGTCAGCGCGCGGATCGCGGTGTGGATCGTGCGGGCGAAGTCCGGGGAGTCCATCGTCTTGGCGATGTTGAGCGAGCCAAGGTTACACGAGATGTCCTTGCCCACGTGATCGTAGGAAAGATCGAGGTTGTAGCTGGATGCCTCCGAGACCTGCAGGATCTCCGAGCACAGGTTCGACATGGTGATGCGCCCGTCGATCGGGTTGGCCCGGTTCACCGTGTCCTCAAAGATGATGTAGGGGTAGCCGGATTCGAACTGAATCTCCGCCAGGGTCTGGAAGAAGGCGCGTGCGTTGATCTTGCTCTTCTTGATCCGCCGGTCGTCCACCATCTCGTAGTACTTTTCGCTGACCGAGACCTCAGTGAAGGGCACGCCGTAGACGCGCTCCACGTCGTAGGGCGAGAACAGGTATATGTCCTGGTTTTGCTTGGCCAGCTCGAAGGTGATGTCGGGAATGATGACGCCGAGGGAGAGCGTCTTGATGCGGATCTTTTCGTCCGCGTTCTCCCGCTTCGTGTCGAGGAATCGCATGATGTCCGGGTGATGGGCGTGCAGGTAGACCGCACCCGCGCCCTGGCGCGCGCCTAGCTGGTTGGCGTAGGAGAAGGAATCCTCCAGCAGCTTCATCACCGGGTTGACGCCGGAGGACTGGTTCTGGATCTTCTTGATCGGCGCTCCCTGCTCACGCAGGTTGGACAGGTTGAGGGCGACGCCGCCTCCGCGCTTGGACAGCTGGAGGGAGGAGTTGATCGCGCGTGCGATGGACTCCATGTTGTCCTCTACCCGCAGCAGGAAGCAGGACACGAGCTCGCCGCGGGCCACCTTGCCGGCGTTAAGGAACGTCGGGGTGGCAGGCTGGAAGCGGCCGGTGATGATCTCCTCCATGAGGTTCATCGCCATCTCCTCGTCCCCGCGGGCGAGGTAGAGGGCAACGATGCACACGCGATCCTCGAAGCGCTCTAGGTAGCGCGTTCCGTCGAACGTCTTGAGCGTGTAGGAGGTGTAGTACTTGAACGCGCCAAGGAAGGTTTGGAAGCGGAACTTGTGGGCGTAGCAGGCCTTGAACAGCGACTTGATGAACGCGAAGTCGTACTGGCCAAGCACCTCCGCCTCGTAGTAGCCCTCATCCACGAGGTACTTCAGCTTCTCCTCCAAGTCGTGGAAGTAGACCGTGTTCTTATTGACGTGCTGGAGGAAGTACTGGCGGGCTGCCTGGCGATCGGCGTCGAACTGAATATTGCCGTCGGCGTCGTAGAGATTGAGCTGGGCGTTAAGCGCGTGGTAGTCCAGCGCCGGATCGAGACTCTCCTCGCCCGTATCCGTCAAAGTTGCGTCCAAAATTCTTCCAATCCTTTGCGAACCACCTCGACGTCCCGCGGAGTGCCGAGGAGTTCAAACCTGTACATGTGTGGAACCTTCGTTTTCGCGGAGATGATGTCCCCCGCGAGGCAGTAGGCTTCGCCGAAGTTCGTGTTGCCCGAGGAGATGACCCCACGGATGAGGGAGCGATTCGCTTCGTCGTTCAAGAACTTGATGACCTGCTTCGGCACCGCGCCCTTCGTGTTGCCGCCACCGTAGGTGGGGGTGATCAGCACGTATTCCTCCGTGACGTGGAGGAAGGGATCCTTCGCGTGCAGAGGAATGCGCTCGGCCGGGAAGCCGAGCTTGTCCACGAAGCGCTTCGTGTTGTTGGTGGCGGAGGAGAAGTAGACGATGTGTACCATCGCGCACCCGGCTCGTTCGGGGCGACCGTAGCCGCCCCGAACACTTAGGCCGACACTTCCGCTACGTCGACGGCGAGGGCCTTGATCTTGTCCGGGCGGTAACCCGACCAGTGGTCGCCGTCGGCGAAGACGACGGGAGCCTGCTGGTAGCCCAGTGCCTTCACGGTCGCCAGCGCGTCCGCATCCTCGACCAGATCGACTTCCTCGAACTCGAGGCCGTGCTTCTTCAGCGCCCGCTTGGTGGCGGTGCACTGCACGCACGAGGGCTTCGTGTAGACGGTAATGGCCATCGCATTTCTCCTAGTCATAGATCAGATACGGGAATCAACACTACACCTAGTGGCCGACAAACGGCTTACCACTAGATCATGTGTTGGTGGCGTGTCGCGGCACGCTTCGCGCCGGCATGCGGATATCCCCCTGTGGGAAGCTCGAACGACGCCGCGATACGCACAACATCACACTCGGGTTTACCCACGTCAGGCTCCACAGCCAACGACGACGACGCGCCTCGGCCAGCCACGGAACCATCCTCGCACCCGCCTCCGACAAAAAAGCCTGTCCACAAATCCACCGGGTTGTGGACAAAATTATCCCCGTTGTCCACGGTTGCGAGTAGATCTATCCACAATTGTGGAGGGAAGGCCGACCCGCCGCCCCGAAACGTCCGATATGCCGCATGCTCGGCGTCGGCGTGTCGCGGCGGGTAACCGGCGTGTCCTATGGGTGTCGCTCTGCGGCCGCCAAGGCGAGCGGCATCACCCTCGCCGAACGGCGCCCCTCTCACCTGCGATGGCACCTCACCGCCACCCGATCTAGGGCTGATGTCCTTGAATAAGTCCATTTTGGCGGGGAAAATGGTTCATATGGACACCAACTTTGAAGACCAACTGCGCGAAGCGGGTCTACGCGTGACCCGCCCGCGCCTGTCTGTGCTCGAGGAGCTCGAGGCTCACCCGCACTCGACGGCTGACTCGGTCCGCCAGGGTGTCACCACGCGGCTCGGCTCCGTGTCCACCCAGGCCATCTACGACGTCCTCCATGTCCTGACCGACAAGAAGATTCTGCGGGAGATAGAGCCGCACGGCTCGGTTCCGCTCTATGAGATCGCTCGCCACGATAACCACCATCACCTGGTGTGCCGCGCGTGCCGGAAGGTGGTGGACATCCCGTGCGTCGTCGGCTCGGCGCCCTGCCTGGAGCCCTCCGATGCGCACGAATTCGCCATAGATGAAGCCGAAGTGATCTTCTGGGGTTATTGCCCGCAATGCGAGCAGGCTCGTCTCGAAGAGGCCGCCGCGAACGCACAATAGGCTACAATGGGCTTCGTCGAAAGGAAGCCCATGAACAAGATGAACGTCGAGTCGTTCAACCTCGACCACACGCTGGTGGCCGCGCCATTCGTGCGCATCGCCGACGTCAAACGGCTGCCGCACGGCGATGTTCTGACCAAGTACGACGTGCGCTTCTGCCAACCCAACGCCGCACACCTCGAGATGGACACCGTCCACTCGATCGAGCACTCCTTCGCCGAATACGCCCGCAACCACGCCGATAACGTGGTCGATTTTTCGCCCATGGGCTGCCAGACGGGCTTCTACCTCATCCTCGCCGGCGAACCCGACGTCGATGCCACCATGGGCCTGATCGAACAGACCTTCCGCGACATCCTCGCCGCCACCAGCGTGCCCGCCGCGAACGAGGTACAGTGCGGCTGGGGCGCCAACCATTCGCTCGCCGGAGCGCAGAAGGCCGTGGCCGACATGCTCGCCCGCCGCGACCAGTGGGGAGAGGTGTTCGCATGACCAGCATCAATGCCATCATCGTTGCCGCGATGGCGGAGGAGATGAGGCCGTTCACCACGCTGCTACCCGACTTCATCACCACCCCCATCACCACCCCCTTCGGCTCGGCCTTCCTCGCCCGCAAGGGTCGCTCATCCATCCTTTTCCTCACCACCGGCATCGGCGCCGCCTGCTCGGCCGGCCTGCTCTCCTGGGCGCTTGCCAAGTACGAGCCGCGGGCGATCGTGTCAGTCGGCTCGGCCGGCGGGCTGGATTCGTCGGTGAGCATCGGGGACATCGTCGTCGGCACGCGCTACGTTCACGGCACCGCCGACGCCACCGCCTTCGGCTACGCCCCCGGCCAAATCCCGGGCCAACCCGAATACTTCGAGGCCACCGATGACCTCGTCCAGGCCGCCCACGCCGCCAGCCAAGCCGACCGGCGCACGCACGCCGGCCTGGTCGTCTCCTCCGACTCCTTCGTCACCGAGGCGAACGTCAAGGACACACGCACCACCTTCCCCGGCGTCCTCTCCGCCGACATGGAGTCCCATGCGCTCGCCCAGATCGCCCACCTGTTCGGAATCCCGTTCGCGTCGGTGCGCTCGATTTCCGACGTCGTCGGCGCCAGCGACGCCAAGAAGCAGGCCGAGACCTTTAACAACCAGCTGGACGACGTCGCCCTCGCCGCCGCCCACACCGTGCTCAACCTGCTCTCCCACACCTCCGCGCTCGACATCGAACGCTCCGGCCACGGGCCCGCGCAGCATTTCTCCAAGGCGTCGCTACAGTGCGCGCTCTACCTCATGCTCGCCAAGGCCCACGGCCTCACCGCCGCGTCCGGCGAGCTGCCCGAGGTGCTGCAGGCGGCGGAGAAACACCTCAGCTCCCTGGATGCGCCGCTGCGCGGGGAGGCCCTCGGGCTCATGCTCGCCGGCTACCGGTTCGCCTCCGAACAACCCTCAGCCGCCCTCACCGCCAAGGACTATGACACCCACCGCGCCCAGTTCATCAAGAACTATTCCGACGCCGGGCCCGGCTTCCTCTGGCCACCCACCTCCCAGACCGTCATCAAGCGCTTCAACGGCTACTGGAACGACGCCCTGATCTCCATCGGCCTGACCCCGCGCCGCGGGCGCAACCGTGGCGGGTTGAAGTTCTCCACCGAGGACTACCTCTTCGCCATCCGCTCCTACCTCATCGACGCCCAGCGCTCACGCCGCCAACCCTCCTTCAACGCCTACAGCACGTGGCTCAAGAAATCGGGCCACGCCGGCAAGCTACCCTCGGGCGCCGCGATTCGCCAGCGCTTCGGCTCCTGGAAGGAAGCCCTCAACGCCGCTGCGATCGAGACCGACTAGCACGAGGAAGCGGCTATCGGACGACGACGCCGGTCGGCCCCGACGCTGCGAACGCAACGGGACCGACCGGCGTCGTGAATCCTAGGCCACCTCAAGCTGGCGCAGCACAAACGCGATCTCGCGAGCGCGCCGCTCCCAGCGGGCATAGCGCCCGGAGCCGCCGGCGTGGCCAGCGACCTTCTCGGTGTGCTGGAGGATGATGCCGGAGTCGTCGGCGACGACCTCGCGCAGCTCCTGGACCCACTTCGTGGGCTCGATGTAGGACACGCGGACGTCGTTGAGTGAGGTGGTGGCGAGGATCGCCGGGTAGCGCTCGGCGCGGATGTTCTCGTACGGCGAGTACGAGGCCATGTATTCGTAGACCTCTTTCGACGTGATCGGGTTGCCCCACTCCTCCCATTCACCAACCGTCAGCGGCAGCTCGGGCTTGAGGATCGTGGTCAGGGCGTCGACGAACGGCACCCGCGCCAGGATCACCCGGTACAGCTCGGGGGCTTGGTTGGTCACCGCGCCCATGAGCAACCCGCCGGCGGAGCCGCCCTCGGCCGCGAGGCGCTCCCCGTCCACGAGCCCCGTGTCGATGAGGTGGCGGGAGGCGGCCACGAAGTCGGAGAACGTGTTCTTCTTCTTTAGCAGGCGCCCGTCCTCGTACCACTGGCGCCCCATCTCCCCGCCGCCGCGGATGTGCGCCACGGCGTAGACCACGCCGCGGTCCAGTAGCGGCAGGCGCATGGGGGTAAAGTACGGGTCGTTGCACACCTCGTAAGAGCCGTAGCCGTAGATGAAGCCGGGGTTGGCGCCGGTGCGGTCGAGGTCGGCGCGGTGGGCGATGGTCAGCGGGATTTTCACCCCGTCCTCCGCCTCCGCCCAGTCGCGGTACTCCACGTACTGGCTCGGGTCGTAGCCGGGCACCTCGAGCGTCTTGAGCGTGGTCATCTCCTTATTCACCACGTCCCAGCTCAGCCACGTTTGCGGCTGGATGAGTGATTCGGCGACGACGTCGACCCCGGTGGCCTCCCACTCGTGGTTCGCCCCGATCTCCACGGTCATCGTCTCCGGGATCGGGAGCGCGTAGGGCTTCGCCCAGCCCTTGGCGGTACGCTCGATGATCCGGATCTCGGTGCCGCCCTTGGCGCGGGTGTGCAGCGCCGCGAACGTCTTGAATGCGGCGACCTCAAGGAAGCGCTCGCCCGCAGCCGGCTTGACCAGGCTGGTCCACTCCGTGACGTCGCTGGGGCGGACCGGGGCAGTGGCCAGCTCGAATCCGGGCTCTTCGGCGTTGTGGATGATGAGGAGCTCGTCGCCGGCCACCTCGACGGTGTAGAACAGGCCCTGCTCGCGCCCGCGCACCATGAAACGCTCGGCCGGATCCGCCGTCGAGACCAGGTGGACCTCCGACGTCTCCGTCGACGTCGACAAGATGACCAGCCACTTCCCATCCCGCGAGGTCTCGAACCACAGACCGAAGGACTCGTCGTCCTCGCGAAGGATGAGCTGGTCTTCGTCCGGGTTCGTCCCCACCCGGTGGAGCCAGACCTCGTGGTGGCGCCACGCGTCGTCCACGCGCGTGTAGAACACGCCGCTCGAATCCGCGAGCCAGGCCAGCCCGTAGCCGATGCCCTCCACGGCGTCGTCGACCACCCGGTCCGAGTCGATCTCGTGGATGCGCAGATCGAAGTGCTCGTCCCCGGTGGTGTCGATCGCGAGCGCGAAGAGGCGGCCGTCCGGCGAGGCGTCCCCCGATCCCGTGGCGAAGTATTCTTCGTCGACGCCAAGCTGGTTGCCGTCATAGACGCAGGTCTCGCCCGCGAGCGTGTCTGACGGCTTGGGGCGGATCAGCTCTAGCTTCTCTGTTTGCTTGCCGTTGCCTGTCAGCGGTACCCGGAAAAGTCCGGCGTAGGGGCGGCCCTCCCACGTTCGGGTCCAGTACCAGTAATCGCCTTTGCGCACGGGCACCGAGACGTCCGTCTCCTTCGTCCGTGCCGCGATCTCCGCCACGATCTGCTCGCGTAGCTCGGCTTGGTCGGCCGTGTTCGCCTCAAACCAGGCGTTCTCTGCGTCGATGAGGGAGTGGGCCTTCTCCTCATCCTCGCGCAGCCACTCGTAGTTGTCCGTGAAGGTGTGGCCGTGGAAGGTTCGCTCGATCGGGATGCGCTCGGCGTGGGGTGCGTCCTTGTTGATGTTTGTCATAGATCCATTCTAGGGGCTTTGCCGGGGTGGGTGCCTCGCCTGGGTGGGTGCTTTGCCGGGGAGCCTCGGGCAGGAGGGTGCGGGCGGGCTGTGACAAAGGCTTTCCGGGCGACACTTTCGCCGCACTATCTGTAGTCTGGGGTGCATGGAACATGACATCGTGGTTCACGTGTGGTCCGACATCGCCTGCCCGTGGAGTTGGATCGGCAAGCACCGCCTGGAAAAAGGCATCGAGGAGTCGGGGCAGAAGGTCGCTGTGGAGTACCACAGCTACCAGCTTCAGCCCGACGCCGGGGCCCCTGTGCCCTTCGCCACCTCCCTGTCAATGAAGCACTTCTCCGCCGACGAGGTCTCCGAGGTGCTGGCCTCCACCACCGAGCTTGCAGCCGCCGAGGGCCTGACGATCAACTGGGATAAGGTCACCGAGGTCAACACGTTCCTGGCTCACCAGCTCGTCTACGCAGCCAAGTCCCGCGGCGAGACCCCCGAGGAGGCCGCGCTGCTCGGCGCGCAAGCCTTCGAGCGCCTCTACGTCGCCCACTTCACCGAGGGCCGTAACCTCGCCGACACAGACGAGCTCATCGACATCGCGGCCGACCTTGGCCTTGATCACGACGACGTTGCCGACGAACTCGAGTCCGGCGAGCATGCGGGTTCCGTGCGCGCCGACATCTCTTCCGCCCGCTCACTCGGGATCGAAGGCGTGCCGTTCTATGTGGTCGGCGGCAAGTTCGGGATCTCCGGCGCGCAGCCGGCCAGCGTCTACGCCGACGCGATCCAGCGGGCCATGGCCGAGATGCAGGTGGCCCACGCCCAGGAAGTGCCAGTCGAGCAGGACTAACCGGCCGGTAGGAAGCCGCCGCCGCGGGCGAACGCCCGCGGCGCTGCCCGGCAGCGCGCTCCCACTAGGAGTGCAGGCCCGTCTGCTCCACCGCCAGCCGGTCCGCCAGCTCGTTCGCGGCGTCACCGGAATGGCCGCGCACCCACTCCACGTTTGTTCGCCCCGTGCGCGACTCGTACAGGTTCACCATCTTCTCAATCAACTCCCGGTTGAGCACCGGCTTGCCGTCCGCCTTCTTCCAACCCCGCCGCCGCCAGCCCGGAGCCCACTCGGTCATCGCCTTGATGACATACGACGAATCCGAACGCAACAGTAGGTCCGCCTCCGGGCCCGCGAACTCGAGCGCCGAGATCATCGCCGTCAACTCCATGATGTTGTTCGTCGTCGTATGCGCACCACCGGCCGCCGTCCGGCCCGAATACTGCTCCACCCACGCCCAGCCGCCCGGGCCCGGGTTCCCCGAGCACGAACCGTCCGTCGCAATCACCAGGTCATAGCCCGCCTTGGGCCGTCCAATCTCAGTCATGGGACCAGCTTAGCGGGCGCCTCCGACAAACTTTTCCGCTCCCGCGCCAAGCGCCCCACACCCGCCTCGTCCCGATCACGGCGTCAGCGTCGGACGCGCGGTTCCCCAACGACGTCGTGCACTCAGCCCTCGCGGTTCCAGCGCGCGGCGAACTCGGGTAATCTGGGAGGTATCAAACTGAGGAAGGTAAGATGCTCCAGCTCGACGACTATAGGGACGCAATCAAACTCTCGGAGCCATTCCCCGAGCCCAACGACGACACCCGCTCCACCTACGATCTACTCATGACGGCGCTCGGTGGCCTCAACAACAAGCACTACACCGGCACCGGGTCCATCGCCCACCTCTCCACCGACGACGGCCTCTTGCGCTGGCTCCAGGCCGAACTGGCCCTACGCGAACCGGGCCCGCTCAACCCGATCGCCTCCCGCGCAATTAACACCCTGCTCTACCGGCAGGTCGGCTTACACGGCCGCGTCGAGGCCAAGAACCTGCGCCGCATCCACGATCTCCTTCCCGAGAACGACTTCGATTCCTCCACCGAGACCGTCCTCTTCCGTGGGGACATGCGCCAGCTCGTCATCGACGCCGTCGTCAACACCGCCCTGCCCACCCTCACCGGGTGCCGCATCCCGCTCCACGGCTGCCTCGACTCCGTACTTCACGCCCAGGCCGGCCCCTGGATGCGCAACGACTGCGCCACCATCATGGAGCTCCAGGGCACCGACATCGAGGAACCGGGTCAGGTCAAGATCACGCGCGGCTACCGCCTCCCAGCCAAGTACGTCATCCACACGGTCGGGCCCGCCGTGCACGACGGCGTCGTCACCGCCGCGGACCACGAAATCCTTTACAACTGCTACTGGAACGCCCTCGAGCTGACCCGGCAAATGCCCGACGTGCGCTCCATCGCCTTCCCCGCCATCGCCACTGGCTACAACGCCTTCCCGCTTCGCCGTGCCGCGAAGATCGCGCTCGACGCCGTCAACACCTGGATGGATCGGCACGGCCACAACCTCGACCTCATCGTTTTCTCCGTGCATTCGGAGGCCGACGCGATGACCTACGCCGACGTCATCGACACCTGGATCGACGACTAGGGTTGGCCCTCCGCGGGCTCGCCGCATCTCGCGGCTTAGCGTCGCGTTTGTCGAAAAAGCCAAAAGGAGGGCGCGGGCCGAATGCCCGCACCCTCCTTTTTCTATGTCAGTCCCTCTTCCGGCCGAATTCGTCGTTTCGTTACGCCGGCGGTCCGAAGGCGCCTTACTCGGCGGCCACCTTGCGGCCCTTGTAGACGAAGCCGAAGACCGTCAACAGCAGGCCGACGACGGCGAGGCCGGCGCCCGCCAGCTTCGCAATGGTACCGAGCAGCCCCCAGCCGTAAGCGTTGAGGAGCATGCCGCGCAGGGTATTACCGTCGAGCAAGGTGTCGTAGCGCAGGCTGTTGAGGTTAGCGACCTCCGCCGCGATGTCGTACTCGGTGAGCGGGTTGGCGATCTCGGCCTTGACCATCTTGGTGATGGTCGCATCGTCGGCGGCGGGGTTATCGGCTGCGATCTCCTCGGTGAGCACGGCCTCACGATCGGAGGCAATCTTGCCGACGGTGGCGAACGTCGTCGTATCGGGATCAAGCCCGGCGTCGACAACCGCGGCACGCATGTGAGCGTGGATGTAGTGGTTGGCGAAGATGCGGGCCTGGTCGCCCGTCACCACGGCCTCGCCCGCGACCGGGTAAAGCGCGTCGGCGTCTTCCTGGGCGATGCGACCGGCCTTGAGCTGGCCGTCGATGGACTCCGTCGTGGGCAGGACGACGTCCTGCTCCTCGAGCTGAGCCTTGATGAACGAATCCGCGTAGAGGCCACCGCTGAGGGCAGCGATGCCGACGACGAGGAGGATAATGCCGAAGATCTTCGACAGGGTTTTGTAAACCTGTGTAGCCATAGTTTCCTCTCATGACCCGCCCGGCGAGGCGGGGTTTTTCGTGACACTTGTGGTGTCAGTGGACCAGTTTGCCGGCTGAACATCGCGTGATCGAGATGGCCACCCAGCTCTGCGTGCCCTGAATAATATGTCGCCGTGGCGCCCGCGAAAAATCCAAACCGTCACGTTTTACTGAAGGATTCAACTAATTTGCCACAAAACGGCGCATACGACCATGGTCGTAGGACCATAGTCCCGGTTTTGGATGGGCGTGTGGTTCTTTCGTGGCGCCGACGAACAGGTCAACGACGGCGACGCCGGGTCGGTTACACCACCACAAACTTAGCGACACACCCGAACGTCCCACACCGTTCGGCCAGGTCACCTCACTGGTGGCAGACCAAGGTCACGGGTCACTTCAGGTAGCTGTTGGGCATAGGTTGGGCTGTGTGGTCACGAAACCGAACCGGGCACCGCCACCCCCACATGGGACGCGGACCGTTCATCTACGGAATAAGAAACGATGCAACGAGAAATCCAAGGGCGGCAAACACTGCGACCGCTGCCAGCGCACGTCCTTTCTTTCCCTCCGTCGTCGTATTAATGACGGCCAGAACCGCCGAAGTGATCATAAGTGCGAGCCCAGAAAAGGCAAAGATACTGGCCGCATCCGGAAAAGCTGTCATCAACGTAAAGAGCAATACTCCGGACCCGAAGATCACAACTATGAGAATTTGATTCCTCTGCTTCTTTCCCGAATACGTTTTACGGACACCTTCGTTCTCAGTATTCACGTGTTCCTCCCAGACTTACCCGCTCAATGTCACATTAACAGCACGATGAGCTTAGTTGGCTTCGGTGCCCTCATTTTCAGAAAAAGACTGGGCGTAGTCCCATCTGTCCTATAGGCTTATAGGCCCCCATAGCGACAAAAATAAAAAATATCTCGCGACATAGCCGGAACTATGTCGCGAGACATCACATGGTGCTCGAGGGGGGAGTTGAACCCCCACGCCCTCGCGGGCACACGGACCTGAACCGTGCGCGTCTGCCTATTCCGCCACTCGAGCAAGCGAAGAACAGCCTACACGGGAACGTGCCCCCGCTCCAAGTCTCCGCGGCGTACTATGCCGCGTTTCTCACTTTGTCCGCTCAGGGCGCGCTCACAGGCTGATCCACCTGAAGCGAAGAACGAGTAGCCTAGGTAAAAGGACTATGGATTCAGCCACGTCGGTGGCGTGCGAAAGGATCACGATGAGCGCATTCGACAGGATTGAGCGCGGCATGGAGAACGCCGTCGAAAACGTATTCTCGCGCGCTTTCCGCTCGGACCTTAAGCCGGTGGAGTTGGCCTCGGGCCTGAAGAAGTCGATGGATGACAGGGCGGCAGCGGTCAGCCAGGACCGTGTGGTCGTGCCGAACGAGTTTGAGATTCTGCTGTCGGAATCAGACTTCCACAAGCTGGGAGAGTGGGGTGAGGACGCGATGCGCGACGAGCTGACGGAGATCGCCACCTCCCACGCCCGCAACCAGCGCTACACGTTCCTGGGCCCGATCAAGATCACGTTCAGCTCCATGCCGGAACTCTCCCGCGGCAAACTCTTGGTCCGTGGCCGTTCGAAGCGCGGCCCGGCCGCACCCGCCACCACCCCGGAGGCCACGCCTGAAAACCCGATCATCGAGGTCGGCGGGGAGCGCTACCTGCTCACGGGTGCCGTCACGGTCATCGGCCGGGGTTCCTCGGCGGACATCACGGTCGACGACGCCGGTGTCTCCCGCCGTCACTTGGAGCTCCGCGTGACCCCGGGCGGCGTGATCGCCACGGATCTGGACACAACGAACGGCACCTACGTGGAGGGGCACCGGATCACGGCGGCGACCCTCCTGGACGGCAACACGATTACGATCGGCCGCACCCGCATCATGTTTTGGACGAGCCCGGAGATGCTATGAGCGCCCTCGTTGTCACGCTTTTCCGCTACGGCTTCCTCATTCTCCTGTGGCTGTTCGTCTTCGCCGTGGTTCTCACGGTGAAGAAGGACGTCTACGGCACCCGCGTCACGTCCCGCACCACGGGTAGGCCCCAGGCCAAGGTGGCCGCCCGCACGACGGCGCGTCCGCGGCGCGCGTCCACCCCCACGCCTCGCGCCGCCGACCAGCCACACCTGGTGGTCAGCGGCGGCTCACTCGCCGGGAGCACGATCCCGCTGTCGGGCTCGATCACGGTGGGCCGCTCCCCGGATTCGGCCCTGGTGCTGGACGACGGCTACACCTCGGCACGCCACGCCCGCTTCTACACGGACGGACATGACTGGTACGTGGAGGATCTGAATTCGACGAACGGCACGTGGGTGGGCGGTACGCGCATCTATGAGCCGACCCGCCTGAGCTTCGGCACGCCCGTGACCATCGGCAAGACAACCCTGGAGATACGCCAGTGAGCATTTCTTTCCGCTGCGCAGCAGTTTCCGACGTCGGCCTGATTCGTAAGTCTAATCAGGATGCTGGCTATGCCTCCACCAACCTCATCGTGTTGGCCGACGGGATGGGTGGCGCAGCCGGCGGGGACGTGGCGTCGTCGGTCGTGGTGGCGCACCTGGCGCAGGTTGACGACAGCCACCCCGCTGAAGACATCTTGCCCGTGCTCACCAATACGCTCGAGGACGCCCACGCGGAGCTCATCGCGCGTTCGGCGGAGACGACGTCGCTGGCCGGGTTGGGCACGACATGCATCGCGATCATGCGCGCGGGCAACAAGCTCGGCATGGTCCACATCGGCGATTCGCGCGCCTACCTGTTGCGAGAGGGAACGCTGACCCAGGTCACCCACGACCACACGCTCGTCCAGTACCTCGTCGACCGGGGTGAGATCACTCCGGAGGAGGCGGAGAACCACCCGAAGCGCAACGTCATCATGCGCAACATCGGCGACACCCCCGAACCGCTCGAGATCGACCGCTCGATCCGCGAGGCCATCGCGGGCGACCGCTGGCTGCTGTGTTCTGACGGCCTGTTCGGCGTCGTGTCGAAGGAACGCATCACGAAGACGCTCACGGACTACCGCGACCTCGACGCGTGCGCGAACCGCCTCGTCGACCTGGCGCTCGCCGCCGGTGCGCCCGATAACGTCACGGTGGTGTTGGCTGACGTCGTCGACGACGACGTTGCGCCCGGCCCTCCCCTGATCGTGGGGTCAGCGGCGGTGGATGCTCACAGACCCACGCGGGGGACGACGTCGGCGGCGGGGAAACTATCGCGCTGGACGCCGGGGGAGTCGGTCGAGGTCGCGCAGGAGCGGCGCAGCCCGTGGGCACGGATCGCGGCGACCATCGCGGTGCTCGCCATTGCGGTGGGTAGCGTGTTTGGCGCCTACGCCTGGAGCCAGACCCAGTATTACGTGACGCAGGCGGGCGGAAAAGTCGCGATCTTCCAGGGCGTACCGCAGAAGCTAGGCCCGCTCACCCTGTCCCACTTGCACGAAAAATCAGATCTTGAGGTTGCGAGCCTGACGACAGTGGCCCAGGCGCGCATCGCCGAGCCAATCACCCGCGGCTCGCTCGCCGAGGCGCGCACGGTCGTCGCCGACCTCGCGGCGCAGGTGCGCGAGCCGGACCCGATCATCGTCGAGCACCCAACCCCCGAGCCCAGCGTGTTTCCGACCACCGGCACGCCACCCTCGGGCAAGGATGCGACGACGCCGGGCAGCTCCGACTTCCCGACCGATTCCACCACAATCCCGCTGCCCACTGACCCACGGCCGGAGGAGAGCCAATGAGCGTCGTCACCCAGAAGACCGCGCGTACGGGCCGATTCCGCGAGTTCCTTCTGCTCGTCCTCGCACTTGCGGTGTGCCTGCAGGCGTGGGTCATCGTCCATCACAGCGTGAGCGTGGAGGAGGTCTCGGCGCTACCGGAAAACTTCTGGATGGTCACGGGCGTGGCCGGCGGCCTCATTCTCGCCGCCCACCTGGTCATCCGGTGGCGGGCGCCGTGGGCGGACCCTGTCTTCTTCCCGATCGCGGTGGTGCTGACCGGGTTGGGCCTAGTGATGATCCACCGGATCGACTATTCGCTCCTCGCCAGGGGCAAAGCCGCACTCGTGGGCGGGCAGTTGATGCTCGCGGTCGTCGGTGTGGTGCTCATGGTGGTGACCGCCGTGCTCGTCCACCATCGCGCGCTGCGGCGCTTCACCTTCACCTCCCTCGCGCTCGGCACGATCCTCCTCCTGCTGCCGATGGTGCCGGGGCTGGGCCGCTCGGTGTACGGCGCCCGCATCTGGATCAACGTCTTCGGTTTCTCCTACCAGCCCGCCGAGCTGGCGAAAGTCTTCTTCGCGATCTTCTTCGCGGGCTACCTCGTCAGCCAGCGCGATAACCTGGCGCTGGCCGGCAAGAAGGTGCTCGGCATCCAGCTGCCGCGCGGGCGACACTTCGGCCCGCTGCTCGTCGGATGGCTGGGCTGCATGGGCATCCTCGCGATGGAGAAAGACTTCGGCACGGCACTGCTTTTCTTCGGCCTGTTCGTCGCCATGTTGTACGTGGCCACCGAGCGAGTCTCCTGGCTGATCATCGGCGGCGTCCTCACCGCGATTGGCGTCTATTTCCTCGTGCAGATCATGCCCCACATCCAGGCGCGCTTCGACATTTGGCTTCACGCCCTCGACCCCGAGGTTTATTCCGCGCGCTACGGGTCGTGGCAGATCGTGCAGGGATGGTTCGGCATGGCCTCCGGCGGCCTGCTCGGCACGGGGCTTGGCCAGGGCTACCCCGGCAACACGTTCGCCGCGAACTCCGACCTTATCGTGGCCTCGTTCGGCGAGGAGCTCGGACTCGTGGGCCTGCTCGCGATCTTCTCCATCTACCTCCTGCTCGTCCAACGCGCGTTCAAGACCGCCCTCGACCTGCGCGACGGCTTCGGCAAACTCCTCGCCTCCGGGCTCGGCTTCACCGTCGGCCTGCAGTGCTTCATCGTGGCCGGCGGTGTCACGGGCGTCATCCCGCTCACCGGCCTCGCGATCCCCTTCCTGTCCCTCGGCGGTTCGGCGCTGCTGACGAACTGGATCATCGTCGGCCTACTCATTCGCATGTCCGACGCCGCCCGCCGCCCCGCTCTGCCATCCTCCGCCCCGCTCCCGGATCTTCCCGAGTCTCCCGACGACGATTGGCCCGACTCCGACTGGCCCACCGATGGCACCGGTGCCGCTTCCGCCGGATCGGACGACGCCGGATCCGCCGAGGGCGCGAGCAGCAACGACCGCTACCCCACGGAGGTGGTCCGATGAACCCGCCGCTGCGTAAACTGTCCGTCGTCGTGACCATCATGTTCCTCACCCTCATGGTGGCCGCCACGTCGTTGCAATTCTTCCGCGCCCCCTCGCTCAATGCCGACACCCGCAACGCCCGCACGCTCTACAAGGAGTACGGGGTCAAGCGCGGGCCGATCATCGTCGCCGGCGAGGCGATCACCGGGGTGGAGGAGATCGACTCTCCCTACAACTACCTACGCACCTACCTCCAGCCCGACCTGTATGCGCCGATCACGGGCTATTTCTCGGTCATCCACAACGCCATGACCGGCATCGAACGGGCCGAGAACGGCATCCTCGGCGGCAGCGATTCCCAGCTCGCCACCCAACACCTGCAGGAACTCCTCACCGACGCCGACCCGGAGGGCGGCGCTGTCTCCCTCACGATCGACCCGGCCGCGCAGCAGGCCGCGTGGGATGCCCTCGGGGACCGGCAGGGCGCCGTCGTCGCGATCGAACCCTCCACGGGCAAGATCCTCGCGCTCGTCTCTAAGCCGTCTTTCGACCCGAACACGATCGCCTCCCACAACCGCGAGGAGGCAAGCGCCGCCTGGGACACCCTGAACGCCGACCCGGCCAAGCCGCTACTCAACCGCGCCATCGGTGGCGACCTGTACGCTCCCGGCTCCGTCTTCAAGCTCATTACCGCCGCTGCGATGATCGAAAACGGGCTGAGCGCGGACTCCGACGTCGAGGCGCCATACACGTACTCCCCGCCCGGCACCTCCCACGAGATCTACAACCCGCTCAGGCGCCAGTGCGGCGACGGCTCCGGCACCGTGCCGTTGCGCGTGGCCTTCACCGAATCCTGCAACACCGCCTTCGCGATCGGGGGCCTGAATCTCGGCGCCCAGAAGATGCGCGCGACTGCCGAGGCCTTCGGCTTCGGGCAGGATCTGCAGATTCCGCTCAGTGTCCGCCCCTCGGAGTTCCCCGATCCGCAGGACGACGCCGCCCTCGCCATGGACTCCTTCGGCCAACGCGACGTCCTCGTCTCCCCGCTCCAGATGGCGATGGTCGCCGCCGCGATAGCCAACGACGGCACCCTCATGAGGCCCTACCTCGTGGATAAGACTTTCACCGCGGACCTCGGCGTCCTGTCGACCACCAGCCCCACCGTCTTCTCCACCCCGATCTCCACCCGGACGGCCGAGCAGATGCGGTCGATGATGATCGACGTCGTCAACAAGGGCACCGGCTCGTATGCCGCACTCAATTACGTGCAGGTGGCGGGCAAGACGGGGTCAGGGGAGGTCGCCAACGGGGTCGAGCCCCACGCCTGGTTCGCAGGATTCGACGCCACCGACAACCCGAAGGTCGCCGTCGCCGCGCTCGTCATCAACGGTGGAGACGGCGGCAGCAATGCCGGCCCGGTCGCGCGCGCCGTCATAGACGCGGTGGTGGGCCGTTGAACTGTAACCGTATCGTAACCTCGATAGTTGGCAATCACGCGCCGCTTTGGGGCAGTATGTTTGAAGGTGTGAGGGAAAGGAAAGTTCGGCATGGCTGACGTACCCCGTATCCTAGGTGACCGCTACGAAGTGGGTGACCTGATCGGCCGCGGAGGCATGGCGCAGGTTCACCTGGGCTACGACACCCGTCTCTCCCGCACGGTCGCCATCAAGGTTCTACGCACCGACCACGCCCAGGATCCCACCTTCATCGCTCGCTTCCGGCGCGAGGCGCAGTCCGCCGCCGCCCTCAACCACCCCTCGATTGTGGCCGTCTACGACACGGGCGAAGAGACCGTGACCTCCGAGTCCGGCCGCACCCTTTCGCTTCCCTACATCGTCATGGAGTATGTCAAGGGCCGCACCGTCTCCCAGCTGCTGAGCAACGGCGACGCCCTGCCGATCGACGAGGCGGTGCAGATCGTCGTCGGGATCCTGTCCGCCCTCGAATACTCGCACCGGGAGGGCATCGTCCACCGCGACATCAAGCCGGGCAACATCATGCTCACCCCGGACGGCAAGGTCAAGGTCATGGACTTCGGCATCGCGCGCGCCGTCGCCGATTCCTCGGCCACGATGACGCAGACGAACTCCGTGGTCGGCACCGCCCAGTACCTGTCGCCCGAGCAGGCCCGCGGCGAGGTCGTCGACGCTCGCTCCGACCTGTACTCCACCGGTTGCGTCCTGTTCGAGCTGCTCACCGGCCAGCCTCCCTTCCGCGGTGACTCCGCGGTGGCCGTCGCCTACCAGCACGTCTCCCAGCAGCCGCCGGCGCCGACGTCGATCGCCCCTGACATCCCCGAGGCCCTCGACAGGGTGGTCACCAAGTCGCTGGCCAAGCGCCGCGAGGATCGCTACCAGAGCGCCGCCGAGATGCGCGCCGACCTGCTGGCCGCCATCCGCGGCGGTGAGGTCAGCGCTCCCGCCGTCGGCTCGTGGCAGACCCAGGTCATGTCCGCACCCACGCAGGTCGCCTCCACGCCGCCCACGCAGGTCGCCCCTACCCCGCCCGCGCAGGCTGCCAAGACGTCCACCCAGACCTCCATGCCGGTCGCCGAGGACTCGCGCTCGCGCAACAAGATCTTCATCATCCTCGGCATCATCCTTATCCTGCTCGCCGCGGCCGGCATCGGATACGCGATCTACAACGCCAATTCCTCCCCCGAGGAACCGACCTCGACGCTCGCGCAAACCACCGTCCCCGACCTCACCGGGATGAACGAAACCCAGGTGCGGGCCGCCCTCGAAGAACGCAAACTCGTGCTCAACGTGGGCGACCCCGTGGAGGACAACGAGATCCCCGAAGGCGTCTACGTCTCCTCCAATCCCTCCATCGCTACCACGGTCAACGAGGGCGACACTGTCACGGTCCACTTCTCCTCCGGCGTCGGCTCCGTGGAGATTCCCAACGTCGCCAACGGCGTTTACACCCAGGACCAGGCCAAGGAGATCCTTGAAAACGCCGGGTTGCGGGTGGGCCGCGTCGACGTCCAGGACGTGCCCGGGCTGGCCAAGGACACCGTCTCCGCCACCTCCCCGGAGGCCGGAAACAGCGTCAAACGCGGCAGCCAGGTCAACCTTGTGGTCGCCTCCGGCGACGTCGTGCTCACCGACGTTCGCGGCATGAAGATTGACGAAGCCGAAAACCTCCTCACCAACGACCTGCGCATCCAGTCGATCTCGATCACGGACGTGGAGACGGACCAGTCCGAGCCCGGCACCGTTTTGTCCATGAACCCGGCCGCCGGGAAGGTGCCCTACAATCAGCGCGTCGAGCTCGTCATAGCCAAGGCACCTACCGCTACCCCGACCGAGCAGCCCACCCAGGCTCCGAGCACGGGTCCGAGTAACGGGCCGACGCCAACCGATCCGGCACCCAACAACAATTCGGGCAAGTAGAATGCCCCGGCCGCGCCGTTCGCGCGGCCGGGCCTCGTCGTCGTTAGCCTACCGTGTTGTCGACCAGGTGGGTGTTCTCCATCACCCACGGGTAGACGTATTCGAACAGCAGGTATACCACGCCGAAGATGAGGGCTAGGGCCTCAATGACCTTCAGCCAGGTCGGGCCCGGAAGCATGCGCCAAATCGCTGCGTACATCAGTTCGTTCCTTCCGCGTTAGTATCCACAAGCTCCTTCGGGAGCCCATCTGCACGCTTCGTCCAGTAGTCGAACTCAGCGTGGACCACCCATCGCTCGTTGGACACAAAGGGCGGGTGGCAGGTGGTGATCGTTAGCAGTCGGCGCGTGGCCTCCGACACCGGGGTGCCGTTGGTCAGTGAGTCAAACGCCATGAACGGGTCGGGGGCGACCGTCCACACGTCCGTCGGTTTGACGATCTCGTCCGCGATAATCTTGTACACGTAGAAGGCCTCCGCCGTCTCCACCACAATCGCGTCGCCCTCGTTGAGGTCCGGTACGTTGAGCATCGGGGCGCCGTAGGTTTGCCTGTGGGCCGCCGTCGCGAAGTTGCCCACCTGACCCGGGTAGGTCGTGTCCGTGTAACGTCCGAAGGAACCCTTATCGAGGACCGTGGCCAGGTCGGTTCCGTTCTGGATCGTGTAGGCGTAGTCGAGGCCGAATGCCGGGATACGCATGATGCCGATCGTTTCGCCCTCGCCAGTTGGCCCCGCCCACTCCGGGGGCGGGCCGGGTTGGGGTTGCGCGACCCCGTCATCCGGAACCGTGCCATACTCCTCGCGGAGCGTGACGATGGCAGCTTCCTGCTGCTTGTTCGCCTCAATGTCCGTCCACCAGATCTGCCACACAATGAACAGCCCGATGACGAGGCCAGCAGTGATCATCAGTTCCCCAATGACACCGAGGATTCGGCCGAACAGGGAGGGTTTGCGCCGCGCGTGCTCCGCCTTCATCATCATCTCCTCGAGTTGACTCCTTTTGCACTCCATAGTGTATGTCATCGTCACCGCATCTCCGCGTGATGAAGACTTGCCCTGTGGATGATTCCCGTTTCTCCTTTTATCCATATAGGATTTGGGGGTAAGTTCCGCACAGAAGGATAAGCGATGCCCGAATCGAAGAAGCGCAAGAAGGTCGTTGAGCGCAGGATTGCCCAGCAGCACGCGCAGGAGAACCGTAAGAATGCCGCTCCCGCGCAGTCTCCCCGGTGGTGGGTTCCCGTCATGGTCGGCCTCGCCGTCCTCGGTCTCATTATCATCGTCGTCGCCTACATCACCGGCGGACGCTTCCCGATCCCGGGCCTATCCAACGGCAACATCAACATCTTCGTGGGCATCGGATTCATGCTGGTGGGCTTCCTCATGACGATGGGATGGAAGTAACGCTTCCTGACCGCGCGGCCACCCAAAATCCCCGTCACATCAGTCACAATATTCTCACGCGTCACACCAGTCCCGCGATGCGGCTGTTGGGCGGGGCTAACTCGTGAATCTGGGCCTAAAAAGCCCTGTTTTCACGACGAAATCTCTCAGATTCACCAGTTAGCTACACGCCCGCCCAGAATCCCCAGTCACATCAGTCACAATATTCTCACGCGTCACACCAGTCCCGCGGTGCGGCTGTTGGGCGGGGCTAACTCGTGAATCTGAGTCTAAAAAGCCCTATTTTCACGACGAAAGCTCTCAGATTCACTAGTTAGCTACACGCCCGCCTAAATGACACCGATGTAATTCTCCACAGACCAAGCCACAGCTGGGGACAACTCAAATTACATGGGTGTAATTTTCCACAGGGTAAACCACACCTGGGGATAGCTATCGATGATTAGCGGGACCGGCATGGCAACGTCCTGCCCCTTCGCGCGGCTAGATCCACACGATGAGCCCGGTCAGCGCAAGCACCGCCAACCCGGAGGCGATATCGAGGAACGCTCGGGTGCGCCGGCCTTGCCCGCCCTCGCGGATCGAGAGCCATAGCCACATCAGGAACGCTCCCACGAGCAACCCGCCCACGTGCGACTCCCACGAAATCCCCGGCATCACAAAGCCATACACAAGATTGATTCCGAGGATGACGAGGATCCCCGACATGTTCGCATTCACCTTGCGATACATGATCATCAGCGCGCCAAACAGCCCGAAAATCGCGCCGGAGGCGCCCACCGCGCCGACATTCCACCCGCCAGTCAGGTTGGCAACCGCGTATACCGCGGCATTACCCGCGATGGCGGACAGGAAGTACAACGCCAGGTATCTCGCCCAGCCGAGCGCCGGCTCAAGCGCACGCCCCAGCAACCACAGCGCATACATGTTCAACACGAGGTGCCAAAAGCCGCTGTGGAGGAACGCTGAGGTGATGAAGCGGTAGGGTTGCGCCTGCGCCAGGGGAGGGTAGAACATGAATTCCACCCCCACCTGGGGCTGCAGACGCTCCGCAAGCGCCATGACGGCGCACAGGACGATCAGCGCCGCAGTCACCGGGGCATGATAACGACGCCGGACGAACATCCGCCTCCGGAAACCGGGAGCTCTTTCCTCCTCGCCCGACACTCCGTCGAACCGTTCGGCGTCGTCCATAAGCTAGTCGACGACCGTCACCGAGTTGATGACCACGTCCTGAAGCGGGCGATCCATCGGGCCGGTCTCGACGCCGGCAATCGCGTCGACGACAGCCTGGGAGTCGGCGTCGTTAACCTTGCCGAAGATCGTGTGCTTACCCTGCAGCCAGGTGGTCGGAGCGACGGTGATGAAGAACTGCGAACCGTTCGTGCCGCGGCCGCCCTGCTTGCCGGCGTTCGCCATGGCGAGCACGTAGGGCTCGGTGAAGTTCAGTTCGGGGGCGATCTCGTCGTCGAAGCGGTAGCCCGGGCCGCCGGTGCCGGTCCCGAGCGGATCGCCGCCCTGGATCATGAAGCCGGCGATGACGCGGTGGAAAATGACGCCGTCGTACAGCGGATCCGTGGTGGTCTGCCCCGTGCGCGGGTTGATCCACTCACGCTTGCCCGTGGCGAGCTCGGTGAAGTTGGCGACCGTTTCGGGAGCGTGCTCCGGGTAGAGGTCGATCTTGATGTCTCCGTAGTTTGTATGCAGTGTTGCTTCCATATGGCTAATCCTCCCACACCCGCCCGGGCCGGACGGGCTTTCTCCACGCATTCGTTTCAGCACACCGCTATGGGCGAAATTTACTCTCTCAATGAAAAGAGGGGGCATTTGCCGAGATAATTCGGCTAGCGTCCTGCGAAATAGCGAACTACGTGGAAAGATAATGGTAACGCGCGGCACAACGCCGTCCAGCAGTGGAGGTAAACATGTCTTTGTTCAAGAAGAAGAGCACGAAAGATAAGGTGGCCGATCAGGTCGAGCCGCTGGCCGAACGTGCAGCGGAGGTCGGCAACCAGATCGGTTCGTTGGTGAAGGATTCCGTTCGGGCCGCGGTGAACTGGGCCGAGCCGCTGGCCGCCGACGCCTATGAGAAGGCCGCGCCCCTTGTGAAGGACGCCGCCGAGAAGGCACGCCCGTACGTCAAGGAGGCCTACGACAAGGCTAACGACGTCGCCCACGACGCCGCCGAGAAGGCTCGTCCCTACGTCGCCGACGCCACCGCTCGGTATGAGGAGACCTCGGCGCTCGTGCGCGAGGATTATCTTCCCCGCGCCAAGCGCGCCGCGCAGGCGGCCCTCGACGAGGCCCGGTCTAACTCCGGTGATTTGACGAGCCGCGCGAACGCCGTCGTCGCCGCGTCTAAGAAGGAGCTGGCCAAGCCGGAGAAGAAGAAGCGCGGCCTGCGCAAGTGGATCGGTTTCCTCGCGGTAGCCGGCGCGGGCGCTGCCGCCGCCTACGTTGCGTGGGCGCGCTCTCGGCCGGTCCAGGATCCGTGGGCCGAGGCCTACTGGGAGGACATCTCGGTGCCATCCGATGAGCCCGCGGATTCGGCTACGGCGGCCGGCGCGGCAGCGGACGCCACCACCGCCAAGGAGAAGGTGGAGGAGCAGGCTGCCGAGCATGAGGTCATCACGGAGGACGTCTCCGAGGCCGAGCTCAAGGAAGAAGAGCTGAAGGAGAAGGTCGAGAAGACTCGCGAGGAGGAGGCCGCAGAGGCGGCCGGGATCCTCAAGGAGGACTAGCTCCTGCGGAAGGACCAGGCCTGTAGGCTGAGGGCCAGGCCTGTTGTCTGCAGGGATAGCGAGGCCGCTGATTGAGCTTTGGCCGTGACCTGTGTGGGGGGCGGGGGGCGATGCGCACCCCGCCCCCCACAATTTAC
>JALEWQ010000123.1 GCA_022783305.1 Trueperella sp.
TAACAAAAAAGGTCTTGCCGACTGGTGAAAGTCAGCAAGACCTTTTTCTTAGGATATGGAGGATTTACCCGCAAGCCACCCGTTATACGGGAGTGAACAAAGTAAATCCGGTTTTGGTATCTGCCATCAATTTGCTATCAAATGCCCCGTTTCCGCTTTAAGACCCCAGTGTTTTCAAGGCTTTGCGGGTTTTGTCAGTTATTCCCACTCGATGGTCCCCGGCGGCTTGCTCGTCACGTCTAGCACCACGCGGTTGATCTCCTCAACCTCGTTCGTAATCCGGTTGGAGATCTTGGACAGCAGGTCGTAGGGAATGCGGGTCCAGTCGGCGCTCATCGCATCCTCGGAGGAAACAGGCCGCAACACGATCGGATGGCCATAGGTGCGCCCGTCGCCCTGCACGCCCACCGAGCGCACGTCGGCCAGCAACACCACCGGGCACTGCCAGATCTCGCGATCCAGGCCGGCGGCCGACAGCTCCTCACGCACGATCGCATCCGCCTCGCGCAAGATATCCAGGCGCTCCCGGTTGACGGCTCCGACCACGCGGATGCCCAGGCCCGGCCCGGGGAACGGCTGGCGCCACACGAGCTTCTCGTCCAGCCCGAGCTCCAGGCCAATCGCGCGCACCTCGTCCTTGAACAGGTCACGCAGCGGCTCCACGAGCTCGAAGTCCAGGTCCTCGGGAAGGCCGCCCACGTTGTGATGGGACTTGATGTTCGCCGTGCCATCCCCGCCACCGGACTCCACGACGTCGGGGTAAAGCGTGCCCTGCACGAGGAACTTGATCTCCTTGCCCTCGGCGCCGGCCTCCTCAACGAGCGCGCGCTGGGCGGCCTCGAAGGAACGGATGAACTCGCGGCCAATGATCTTGCGCTTGGTTTCCGGGTCGGTCACCCCCTCGAGCGCAGAAAGGAAACGCTCCGATTCGTCCACCGCCACCACGCGGATGCCGAGCGAACCCGCGTAGTCGCGCACCACCTGCTCGGCCTCGCCCTTGCGAAGTAGCCCGTGGTCGACAAAAACGCACGTGAGCTGGTCCCCGATCGCCTTGTGGACGAGGGCCGCGGCCACCGACGAATCCACGCCGCCAGACAGCGCGCAGATGGCGTGCTTGTCGCCCACCTGCTCGCGAATCTTGCGCACCTGATCCTCAATCACCGACGACGAGTCCCAGTTCGGCTCCAGCCCCGCCCCCTCGCGTAGGAAGGCTTCGATCTGCTCCTGGCCGTACTCGCAGTGCTTGGCTTCGGGGTGCCACTGCAGGCCGAACAGCCTGCGCTGCGCGTTCTCCATCGCCGCCACCTGCGCGCCCGGCGTTGTCGCCGTCACGGTGAAGCCCTCCGGGGCGCGGGTAACCGAGTCGCCGTGACTCATCCACACGCTCGCCGTCCCGCCGGCCGGTCCGGTCACGACGCCGTCGGCCACCATCTGCGCCGGAGTGTTGCCGTACTCTTTGTCTGCCCTCTCCACGGTTCCGCCAAGCGCGTGGGTCATCTGCTGGAAGCCGTAGCAGATCCCGAGCACGGGGATTCCGGCTTCGAGGATGGCGGGGTCAAGCTGAGGGGCGCCTTCGGCGTAGACCGAGGAGGGCCCACCTGAGAGGATGATCGCCGCCGGATGCTTCTCTAGCGCTCGCTTCGCGCTCCAGGAGTGCGGAACGAGCTCGGAGTAGTAACCGGCGTCGCGTACGCGGCGCGCGATCAGTTGCGCGTTTTGCGCTCCATTGTCAATAACCAAAACTGGGCGTAGTTCACTCACCCCACCAGACTACCGCGAAAGGAGCTCCAGTGTCCTGCGCGTTCGTGCCACCACGGCGCTCCCGTCCACTGGGTCAACGAATTCGAGGCGCGCCGCCAGCAACTGGGTCGGCAGCGGGCGCAGCGCCGCCTCTTCCAGTGGTAGCACGCGCGGGTAAAGCGGGTCGCCGGTGATCGGCGCCCCGAGGTAGTTCATCGTGGCGCGAAGCTGGTGCAGCCTGCCCGTCACGGGCCGCAGCTCGTAGAGTGCCAGGCCACCCGGCAGCTGACGTTCCTTGGCGACGAACGTGCGCGCATTCGGTTCACCGGCCCCCACTCGCACCGCGATCTCCCCCGGCTCCCGGCTCAGGTGCAGGTCCACGCGCACGACGCCGTCCGCCCCCGTCATACCCAGCGCCGCGACTTGCGCGCGATCCGCCGCCACGACCCCGTCCACCCGGCCCGCGAGCGCCTCGAGCTCGATTGACGGCGCCACCGCGCGATAAACCTTGCCCACCTTCCGGTCGGCGAACATGTCCTGGTAGGGGCCCCGCCAGCGCGGGTTGAGCGTCAGCAGAACAAGCCCGGCGGTCTCGGCGTCGAGGCGATGGGCTGCGCACACGTCGTCGTTGGCGAACTGGCGCCGGGCCGCGACTGTCACGCTGCGCGCCACGTAGGAGCCGCGCGGAATGGTGGCGATGCCATGGGGCTTGTCGACAACCACGAAGCGTTCGCCGCGATGGGCGATATCAAGGCGGATGGGCTCGTCTGGCTCGTCGGGAACGGGCCGGAAGATGTGGAGGCGGGTGCCGGGCCGGTAGTCGTCGTCGGCGCGGGCGGGGATGGAGAAGTCGTAGAAGGCGTCGCCGTCGAAGATCGCGACACCCTCGGCCCCGAAACGACCCGTCGCCCAGTCTCCCAGCGTGTCGTAGCCGGCCTCAGGGAGCACGACGGGCGAGGCGTTGAT
>JALEWQ010000146.1 GCA_022783305.1 Trueperella sp.
GTCAACACCGGTCAGCTCCGGCTCCGCCGGTGGCTCCATCGCCGGGCGTGGCGGGATCGTGTACGTGCTGGAGGGCTCGGCCGCGACGGATTCGGTGACTTGTGTGGACGGCTGGGCGGGCGCGCCCTCGGCGGCGCATCCCACCAACCCGCACACCACAATTCCGACAATCGCGCTAAGCGCGGTATTTCGCTGAGTCATAGAGCCAACATAATCACACACGCAACGCCCACGCACGCATTATCCACAGCCAGACACCGCTACCGGGAATACATGGCAGCACGTGTCGCATCCGCGGCCCACACGGCCGAGGTCGTTTCGCCGGGGCAGGGTCCGCCTTCCGGCGCCCATCACGTGCCCCCACCAGGACTTGAACCCGGGACCAAAGAATTATGAGTTCCCTGCTCTAACCATCTGAGCTATGGGGGCTTGCCCCGATAGTGTACCAGCGGCCGGCCCCTCGATGACACTTCGTCCGGTGCTCGGGGTCCATGCCCGGGCTACTGCGGCTGTCCCGGCTGCCGGCTCTGATCCGCAGCCAGAGGTGACGCCGCCTGCCCAGGTGAGACCGCCTGCCCCGGCGGCATCATCGAACCGAACGGGTTCGCGGCGCGATAGGCACACACCTGGCACAGCTCGCCTTCCTCTGCCGGATGAACGCCACCGCACCTCGCGCAATGGGCACTCGCCACCGTGGCGAGTCGACGCTCGGGCTCCTCGAGCAGGTCGCCAAGGCGCATATCGCCCTGGACCCACATGGCACCGACAGGGCACAGGTGCACGCACTGCTGTTCGCCCCGACACAACTCGGAGCGTTGCCAGAGCTCCGAAGCACCAGCGGCGGGTCGTAGGTCGAGGGCGCCCGTCGGGCATGCCTGCACGCACACGCCGCACGCCGTACATCCTGTCGCGCCGAGCCGAACGCCCCCGAGCCGCGCGTGAAGACCCTCTCCCCTGCCGATCTGCCCGCGCTCGGAAAGCCGCTCGATGGCGGCGAGGGTACGCGTGGTGTCGTCAGCCTTGATGGGGATTGGCTGTGCATCGCGCAACCCCAGGCCGAGGAGCGCGCGTCGCGGCAGGGGAATCCGCCCCAGATGCAGGGGTTTGGGCCCGCGCCAGATCGCCCGTTTCGTCTCCGCCACGGCGACGAGGCCCGGTGTCAGCGACTGCCACCTGCGGATCTGTGCCAGCACGTCCTCGGAGTTGAGCGGGCAGGGCAATACGCTCACGCGTTCCACCCCGAGCGCCAGCAGCTGGGCCGGCACACCGATCGGAGCTCCGCTCAGGCATCCCTTCCACACCACGAGCTGGCGTCCCCGCCCCGGCCTGTCCGCCGGGGAATGCTCACACGCGAGCACGACCTCTTTGGGCAGATCATGGGCGTGCAGCCAGCGTAGCAGCGCGCCGACGTCGTCACTCATAATCGCCCGTCAGCTCCTTCACCCTGGCGAGCGCCGCGCGGGTGAGGTGGACGACGCCGCGGTACGTTGCCGTCCTTGCGTGAGCTTCGAGCTCATCGAGAAGCTCCACCACGTACCGGTCAAGGTGTTCGCGCAGGAAGCGGCGGACACGTTCGTCGTCGCCCGTTGTAACGATGAGGTGAGCGAGAAAACCAAGCTCGACGGCGACGTGGTCGCGCGGGTAGCTCTGCGTCTTCTGAGAGGCGTAACCCGCCTCCCGATAGTGCTGGGCCAACACCTGCACGAGCTGCAACGGATCCTCCCCGGTGAACTCCGACTCGGTCAGGCGTAGCGAGCCGGACGGCCCGATGAGGGCGGCGAACTCGGCGTTGAGCGCGTAGACGCTCTCATGCCCGTCCGCGATCTCGGCAATCGCGGCGAGCGAGGCGGGATCCCGTAACGGCCAGGTCTGCGCCATCGCGGGATCCGCAAATCGCGCGAGCACCTCGCGGTTGGGGGCCTCCGCGTAAAAACGGGAAAGCGAATACAGAGCTGTTGCGAGCTGCACCGAGCGAACCTTGCGCTCTGGCAGCGAGTCCTGCCACGACGTCGTCATCCTGCCTCCCCTTTGCTCACGGGCTCACT
>JALEWQ010000004.1 GCA_022783305.1 Trueperella sp.
TCGTCGCGTAGGCGCGCCGCCAGCTCGAACTGGAGTTGCTCGGCGGCAGCGTGCATCTGCTCGGTGAGGTCTTCGAGAAGCTGACGGATCTCGCGGCCGTCCTGGGGTAGCCGATCGGCGACGGATGCCTCCTTGCGGTAGCCACCCTCGAGCAAGGTTTCGGTGTCCACGTCCTCGCGGGCAAGCATGTCTGTGACGTCGGAGATCCTCTTCCGCAGCGGCGCCGGGTCAATACCGTGGGCGGTATTGTAGGCGATCTGCTTCTCACGACGGCGATTGGTTTCGTCGATCGCCTCGCGCATATTGGGAGTGATCGTGTCGGCGTACATGTGTACCTGGCCCGACACGTTTCGCGCCGCGCGCCCAATGGTTTGGATGAGCGACGTGGTGGACCGTAGGAACCCCTGCTTGTCGGCATCGAGAATCGCCACCAGCGACACTTCGGGCAGGTCAAGGCCCTCGCGAAGAAGGTTGATGCCCACAAGAACGTCGAACTTACCTAGCCGTAGCTCGCGCAGAAGCTCAACGCGCCGCAGCGTATCAACATCCGAGTGGAGATATTCGACCTTGATGCCGCGCTCGGCCATGTAATCGGTGAGGTCCTCGGCCATCTTCTTCGTCAGCGTGGTCACGAGCACCCGCTCGTCACGTTCGGTGCGGATGCGGACCTCTTCCAGAAGGTCGTCGATCTGGCCCTTGGTGGGCTTGACGATGATCTCCGGGTCGACCAGGCCGGTAGGGCGGATGATCTGTTCGACCCAACCGTCCGACTTCTCCAGCTCATACTTGCCTGGGGTGGCCGAAAGGTAGACGGTTTGCCCGATCCGTTCGAGAAACTCGTCCCATTTCAGCGGCCGATTATCCATCGCCGACGGCAGGCGGAAGCCGTAGTCAACAAGGGTGCGCTTACGCGACATGTCCCCCTCATACATCGCGCCAATCTGCGGCACGGTCACGTGCGACTCGTCGATGACGAGCACGAAGTCCTCCGGGAAGTAGTCGAGCAACGTGTTCGGCGGCGTACCAGGCCCGCGCCCGTCGATGTGGCGCGAGTAGTTCTCGATACCGGCGCACGATCCGAGATTGCGCATCATCTCCAGGTCGAAGGTGGTGCGCATCTCAAGACGCTGGGCCTCAAGGAGCTTACCCTGCTCACGCAACTCCTCCAGCCGCTCGTCGAGTTCCTCCTTGATGGAGGCCATGGCCCGTTCCATGCGCTCCGGGCCGGCCACATAGTGGGAGGCGGGAAAAATGTGGGCATGATCGGTCTCTCGGATAACGTGGCCAGTCAGCGGGTGAAGGAGGCAGATCGAGTCGATCTCGTCTCCAAAGAACTCGATGCGCACCGCAAGCTCCTCGTAGACGGGGATAATCTCCACCGTGTCTCCCCGCACGCGGAACGTGCCGCGCGTGAATGCCATGTCGTTACGCGTGTACTGCATGGTGATGAACTGCTTGAGCAGCTGATCGCGATCCAACTGGTCACCCACCTTGAGCTGCACCATCCGGTCCACGTATTCCTGGGGGGTGCCCAGGCCGTAGATGCAGGAGACGGAGGCGACCACCACCACATCGCGCCTCGTCAACAGCGAATTCGTGGCCGAGTGGCGCAGACGCTCCACCTCGTCATTGATGGAGGAATCCTTCTCGATGAAAGTATCCGACTGCGGCACATAGGCTTCGGGCTGGTAGTAGTCGTAGTAGGAGACGAAGTATTCGACCGCGTTGTTCGGCAACAGTTCGCGGAACTCCGCGGCCATCTGCGCCGCCAGCGTTTTGTTCGGTTCAAGGATGAGGGTGGGGCGCTGTATCTGCTCAATGAGCCAGGCCGTGGTGGCGGATTTACCGGTGCCAGTGGCTCCCAGCAGCACGATATCCGATTCACCGTTGTTGATGCGTTCGGCCAACTCCTTGATTGCCTGCGGCTGATCGCCCGAGGGCGTGTAGTCGGAGATGACTTCGAACGGGGCATCCTGGCGGATAATATCGGTGACGGGTCGCATGCCCTCAGGGTAGCGCCTTCCTCCGACAATTAGTATTGGCCGCGTGACACGTTCGCCCGCAGATCAAGAGCCGGGTTAGCCAAACGCCACGACGAGCCCTCCCAGACCCAACCGGCACGCGCCATCGCCTCGTCGGTACCTATGACGGCTAGACCCGCCTCGCCGCGCGGCCTAACCCCGTGGTAGCGCAATCTGGCCAGCTGCAGGCCGACGTCGTCGTTGACGGCGAGCGCCGGGTGGCACAGGCGCGTCGGAGTCCAGGATCCCGAGCGCAAGTTTTCGGCAAAAGGCAGGATCCAGCCCTCCCACGCCGCCCCAGCCGCCGACTGCAGGCTCGGCTCGTCGGCGTCGTTGACGATGGTGAGGTCGCTAATGAGCGAGCGTTCTTCATCAGTAGCCTGGGCGGCGATGCGTGCCCGCGCGTCGGCCTCAGACATAGCGCGATTCTCATGCAGGCGCTGGGCACGGATTTCGGGCGCCGCGGCGATGGAGACGTTGGCGATCATCTCAAACTCGCGACCATAGCCGGCCAGTAGCGGGACATCGTAGACGACGACGCCGTCGGGGTCTTCCCTCCTCACGGCCTCGATCTGCTCATTGACACTCGTCCAAATGACCGGGTGAGTGATGTCATCGAGGGCCTTCCGCGAAGCCGCATCCTCAAAGACGATCGCCGCGAGAGCCTGCCGGTTGAGGACGCCGTCATCGAAAACCTGCTCCCCCCACCGTTCTGCAATCTTTGCAAGCGCCGGGCTGCCCGGCTCGAGGATGGCGCGGGCCGTTCGATCGGCGTCGACGACGTGTGCGCCAAGGCGAGCCCAGATGGCGGCCACGTGCGACTTTCCTGACCCGATGCCTCCGGTCAGCGCAAGCGTCAGCATCTGTGCTCAATCAACTCGGACAACAAGAATTCAACAAGCACAGCGCCGTCATCAACGGAAAACACCTCCGCAGGAGGCAAATGAAGGAACCCCGCAGCCCGAGAGGTCTGGATTCCAGTGAACATCACCGTGTTGCACACGTACAGCCCCGCGCTGTACGACTCCTTCAGGCAATAGCCAGCGGCAGTGGCTCGTTCGATCAGGCGCCGTAGCGGCAACGTAGTCTCGAGGGCAAGCGGTGCCGTTTCGTCGATGCTCTCCCCTCTCGCCGTGTATCCGGCATTGTCGGGCGCCGCGGCATCTTGCCGGTTCATCGCAAAGCGCTCCAACGTGGGCATATCCCGATCAGCGGCAAGCCCGAGAGCGAGATGAACATCGAAAGACCCAAGCTCGCCTACCCGTGCGCGTGCCGCATGGTATTCGACGGGCAATATCTCCACCGTAAGCGGCACCGAATGGGACCACTGCTCCCCGACAAGGCGAGCAACATGCTCAGTCGGATTGTACGAATTGGGCCCGAAAGGACCGAAGGCGGTTAAGAGGATCGACATACAATCAGTCTAGCGAATACGCCCCCGAACACCATGCTCTCCGCTATATTTCTTGGCGTACCAGCTTGATTATTCGGTCGGCTCTTTGCGCGATGGCAGGATCATGCGTGACGAGCATGAGACAGCATTGACGCCGTCGTACCTGGGTAAGTAACAGATCCATGGCCTCGTCACGCAAGTCTGCATCGAGTGCTCCGGTGGGCTCATCTGCAAGGATCACCGCAGGATTATTGATGAGAGCCCGAGCCAGAGCTGTTCGTTGCCGTTCTCCACCAGATAGTTGTTCAGCCATACGTGTTTTTTCCACGTCTAGCTCACGCAAGAGTTGTGCGGCTTCATCTTGCACGGTTGGATCGTGCTTGTCCCAGAGTAAGCGCGGCAGCATCACATTGTCCAAGGCACTATAACCGCTGAGGAGTTCACCGTTTTGGAATACGGTACCTATCGTCGTCGATCTCAGCCGTGCGAGTTGGTCGAATTTGAGCTGGTGAACGTCAATTCCATTAATGACAACAATGCCACCAAGCGGACGGTTCATTCCAAGAATGGTCGTCAACAGGGTCGTCTTACCGACGCCAGAACGACCCATGATAGCGACGGTTTCGCCAGGGTTGAGCTCAAGGTCGAGCGGAGCAAACAACGGACCGGTGTAGCCACATGTGAGGTTGTGACATTGAAGGATGTTCATTTTACCTCTTTCCGGGCAGCCAGCTAGACGCTTCGTTTCTCACCAGCACATACATCAGAATTCCTTGGGTGAGAGTAAACATGAGATAGATGGCTCCTACGCTGATGATGAATGTAGACGGGAAAAACCCGCCGATGGGGAACAAGAACTGGTGAGCAAGGAAGATACCGACACTCAAGGAGAGGATTCCCGTGACGATATTGACCAGCGTAAGACGCATACTGATCGTTCGCGCAATCATATCCGCCTTGCCTGTTATAGATGCGATCGAAGCAAATTCTTTGGCATGATGGCCAGCCTCTCGCATGAACTGCATCCACACTGACACCATCGCATAGATGAAAGATAGCGTGGTCAACAAAGTCAACCACGATGCCTGTTGACGATATATCTGCGCTATCGCACGCCCATTTTCCCCATCGATGATAGACAAGGCCACGATCGCCGTATCGAACGTGATCTTTTGGATATGCGACAGCAAGTCCGAATTTTGGTCAGAAATCGTATAGATCCATGCCCAACGCGACTCTAACGATATCTCGTCAACCTCACCACCATATTCTGGACCTAGTCCATAGTGAATAAACTGCGACAAAAACGCCGGGTCCACCTGGCCGGCGCTGACCTGTGCAACACCTTGACCATAGGCGGCAACATAAACAGCAGCCGTAGGATCAGAGGAACGAACTCTGTCTGCTGCGCCTTTCAGACACGCCGTATAGTCCCCATCGCAATTAAGCGACGTCTTCACAATCTGGATACCGTCCGGAGGGCGTGGAGGGGGAACTTGGGCTCCAGCGATGGTTGCGAAGACGGCTACGAGAATCACCCCGACCGATACAAAACTTCCAGCGAAAGTGCCTGTTCGAGATGCGTCATAAGGATGGTGAATCACCCAACGGAAGAACACACCAGCCCGGAGGTCTTTACCCATGATCCTGATAGCAACACGAGTCATTACCGTACACAGCACCGCAAGAGTTGAATGCAGCCCCATGAGCACGAAGAAAACCGAGGCCAGCATCAAAAACGCCATAAGATTACTAGGGATCTTCACGTACCACAACCTCATGATAGCGGCAATAACAATCCCCAGGCCGAATAGCGCAAGCCCACTTCCGGTGCCAACCAACCGTCGTCTGTGTGAATGAGGCCGCGCCCACTGTAAACGCGGCCAGGTCAAGTAGGCAAACGCCAAGCCCGCACCTAAGGCGAAGTATCCGATGAGTAGTGCAAGCTTGTCAGTATAAAGATGGGTGTGCAGACGAAAACCAGTCAGCGGCACACTCACGCATCCAGCTATCAACACCACAATAAGCAACGCAGCAAGACTCACGCCCAACAAAAAGGGCTTGTAAAGATAGTTAACCGAATGGCGTATCAGCTCACGACGCGGAGCACCTATAGATTCAAGCACAAAACGCTCACCGGCGAGTGATTCGTCCACCGCTGCTCGTGTAGTACGAAGATTTTGAATAAGCGGAAAAGCGAAAACAAGCAGAGCAATCGGCAACAAATACTGCGACCACAACTCGTAGGTAATATCCCCGAAGAGCGCGCCCGTACGACCGTCATTGGCAAATCCAGAAGCGAAGTAGACCCCCTCACCTTTTCTTGCCATGTCAAGAAACGCTTGACCGTTACTGGGTCGGTAGTAAACGACAAGTTCGTCTTCAAGGATTACTGATTCATCGATAACAGCCTGAACTGGGCCAAACTGTCTTTCTAAAATATGCGAATACTGTACTGCAGCCTTCGACACCGCGATATGACCCGGCTCCAGCGAATCGGATAACCCTACCGGAACCACAAAGCCACCACCGACGGGTTCGAGTTCTAACACTCCCACCAAGTGTGAATCGATAAAGAGATTGTCCACCCGGTATGCGAAACTCGCGTCCTCTTCATCAACAACGTATTCAGGAGAACGCGAGTTCGCTATCGAATGCCTCGCATCAAGCTCAATAGGAATCGCTGCCAGGGCAAATAAACACATCATAAGAAAAAATGAGGTAAGCCCTACAATGATTCGCTTAACAAAAAGCTGATGCACCATCTGCACCCTCGAATACTAGTAGATCCAGGAGCCGCAGCTCATCGATAGGGGAAACGGGCGAGAGATGCACGGCTGGATCGCAGTAATCGTACTGGGAGCATACTTACTCACTGTTGTGCCATAACCATGCTTATTTGCCAAACCTGCTTGCTTCGTCCCCCCATCGTACTTGTAATTTACAGCAGGAAACCTTCCATCTCCATAAGCGTCCTTAATTGAGATGAACGAACCTGAGGTATAGGTATGTTGACCATATTCCGATCCTGAGTAACTAAGCGCGGATGCGGTGGATGCACCCCCCCATCAACACGCCGATCGTAGCCAAACCTGCAACTAGTGATCGTTTCATATCGCTTGATCCTTCCCCATTGAAGACTCATGACAATTTCATGCGTGGAACTCCCACGCAATACATATATTACATGGCTCACTTTTCGCTGACAACTAAACTGTGTACCGAGCGCTTGGATGACAATATGAGAAAGCCATGGCGAAATGCTCGGAAACCATGACCAGCAACATATTGGTCAGCCACCCTTAGAGAAACAGTGCGCCCCGCCAATCTCATGGGATTGGCGGGGCGCGTGTAAATTTGAGCGGGCTATCTACCCTGCGTCAAGTCTTAGTTGCCCGTCAGCTTCTCGCGCAGAGCGGCGAGAGCCTCGTCGGACGCGAGCGTTCCGGCGCCGTCGTTACCGGAAGAGAACGACGTCGGCGCCTCGGCCGCGGAGGAAGCGTCGCCGCCGGCAGCGGCCTCGGCATCAGCCTCCATGTGGGCCAGGACCTGCTTCTTGTGAGCGATCCAGCGCTCCTCGGCCTTAGCGTACTCAGCCTCCCAGGCAGCCTGGTTCTCCTCGTAGCCCTCAAGCCACTCGTTCGCCTCCGGGTCGAAGCCCTCGGGGTACTTGTAGTTGCCATCCTCGTCGTACTCGGCGGTCATGCCGTACAGCGACGGGTCGAAGTCCTCCGAGTGCGGATCGACGCCCTCATTGGCCTGCTTGAGCGACAGGGAGATGCGGCGACGCTCGAGGTCGATATCGATGACTTTGACGAAGACCTCGTCGCCGACCTTGGCCACCTGATCGGGCAGGTCGATGTGGCGCTGAGCCAGCTCGGAGATGTGAACCAGGCCTTCGATTCCGTCCTCGACGCGGACGAACGCACCAAACGGAACCAGCTTGGTCACGCGGCCCGGCACAACCTGACCGATGTGGTGGGTGCGGGCGAAGGTCTGCCACGGATCTTCCTGGGTAGCCTTGAGCGACAGCGAGACGCGCTCGCGATCCATGTCCACATCCAGCACCTCGACGGTGACGGGCATGCCAACCTCGACAACCTCGGACGGGTGGTCGATGTGCTTCCAAGACAGCTCGGAGACGTGCACGAGGCCGTCCACGCCGCCCAAGTCGACGAAGGCGCCGAAGTTGACGATCGAGGAGACGACGCCCTCACGGACCTGGCCCTTCTGCAGGGTATCGAGGAAGTGAGCGCGGATCTCCGACTGGCTCTGCTCGAGCCAGGAGCGGCGGGAAAGAACGACGTTGTTACGGTTCTTATCCAGCTCGATGATCTTGGCCTGCAGCTCACGGCCGATGTAGGGCTGCAGGTCGCGCACGCGGCGCATCTCGACCAGGGAAGCCGGGAGGAAGCCGCGCAGGCCGATGTCGAGGATAAGGCCGCCCTTGACGACTTCAATGACCGTACCGGTCACGACGCCGTCCGCTTCCTTGATCTCCTCGATCTTGTCCCACGCCCGCTCGTACTGCGCACGCTTCTTCGACAGGAGAAGCCGACCCTCCTTGTCCTCCTTCTGGAGAACGAGGGCCTCGATCTGGTCACCAACTTCGACAACATCATCGGGATCGATGTCGTGCTTGATGGAAAGTTCCTTGGAGGGGATAACACCCTCGGTCTTGTAGCCGATGTCGAGCAGCACCTCGTCGCGGTCGACCTTGACTACGGTTCCTTCAACGATGTCGCCGTCGTTAAAGTACTTGATGGTTTCGTCGACAGCGGCAATGAGATCTTCTTCAGTGCCGATGTCGTTGATCGCGACCTCAGTGGAGGTCTGGTTGTTAGTTGTCATAGAGTTGGTGACTCCGAAATAATTCTACTGTTACGGACATGGTGCCGGATGGCACCACCTGCCAAGTTTACGGGGAGAAACAGCCGCGATTCAAGCGGACAAGCGCACCCAAATGCCGAATTGCCCACAGGATCAGTGAGCCGCGTCGCGCCAGTTACGCCCGACCCCCACGCTCACGGACAACGGCACCGACAGTTGCGCCGCTTTTTCCATTTCCTCGCGCACGATCCGCTCCACACTCTCGGCCTCCTCGGCCTTCACCTCAAGCACGAGTTCGTCGTGAACCTGAAGCAGGACGCGCGAGGCGAGACCGGCTTTCGTGAGGGAATCGTGGACGGCGACCATCGCAAACTTGATGATGTCCGCCGCCGAACCCTGGATCGGGGCATTGAGGGCCATGCGCTCGGCTGCCTCGCGTAGCTGGCGGTTGGGGCTGTCAAGCCCCGGCAGGTACCGACGCCGCCCCCAGATCGTCGAGGTGTAGCCATCCTTGCGCGCCTGATCGACAACCGCGCTCAGATACTGGCGCACCTTGCCGAAGCGGGCGTCGTAGTCCTTCATGAGCGCCTCGGCCTCCCCCACCGTGATGTGGAGCTGCTGGGAGAGCCCGTAGGAGGACAGACCGTAGGCGAGCCCGTAGCTCATCGCCTTAATCTTCGAACGCTGCTCGCTCGTGACCGCCTCCTGCGCCACTCCGAACACGCGGGATGCGACGAAACTGTGAAGGTCCGCGCCCCGGCGGAAGGCTTCGATCAGATCCGCGTCCCCGGAAAGGTGGGCCATGAGGCGCATCTCGATCTGGGAGTAGTCGGCTGTCATCAGGTAGTCATACCCCTGCCCCGGAACAAACACGCCCCGGATTTGGCGGCCCTCCTCCGTGCGGGCGTGGATGTTTTGCAGGTTCGGGTCCGTTGAGGACAGGCGGCCCGTTGCCGCCACCGTCTGCTGGTACGTGGTATGGATCCGCCCGGAAATAACGGAGCGCTGCAGCCCCTCCACCGACTGGCGGAGCTTGAGCGCGTCGCGATGCTCGAGGAGCCCGGCGAGGAACTCCTGTGCCGCCACCGCAACGTCGTCCTCCCGGTAGGCAATCTTGGCCAGCAGCTCGGCGAGAGCATCCGCGTTCGTGGTGTACCCCGACTTCGTCTTCTTCGTCACGGGCAACTTCATACGCTCAAAGAGGACCTCCTGTAGCTGCTTCGGACTTGAGAGGTTAACCGAGTAGTCGTCGATTGCCTCGTGCGCCTTGCGCGCCGCATCCTCCACGCGCGTGTTGAAAGCGTGGTCAAGGGACTCCAGTAGATCTTCATCCACCGCGATGCCGACACTTTCCATTTCGAAAAGCACCTTCGCCACCGACAGTTCAAGCTCGACAAGCGCCCCAGCCGGATCAGCCTTGCTCAGCTCGCCAGCGAAGGCCTCCTGCAGGTCCAGGAGCACGCCGGCACGCTGGGCCGTTGCGGAGCGGATGATCGCGCCGTCCGCTCCGATGCCCAGCGTGTCGTCCCCGCCCGCGGAGATGTCCTGATCGAGGTAACGTTGGGCCAGATCGGCCAGGTCGTAGGTGCGCTGGTCTGGGTGGAGCAGGTAAGCCCCAATCTCCGTGTCCCCAACGACGCCGGCAAGACTCACCCCCACGCCCTTCCAGGCGTGGGCGAGCCCCTTCGTGCCGTGCCCGACCTTGGGCTGGTCGCCGTCTTCAAGGAAAGCCACGAGCGCCCGCTCGTCGGTAACGTCCAGCCCGGCGCGCTCGCCGTAATAGACATAGTGATCCGCGCAGGCCACGGCGAAGCCCACCACGTCTCCGCGCATCGCACGCCGATCCCCGTCAACCTCAATCCCCCACGGGCCCTCGTGACTGGCGAGGAACTCCGCGAACGACACGCTACCCGCTGGCACAAGCGTGGCCTCCACCGCTGGTTCAGCCGCCTCGGCCCGCTCACCGCCGCGCATCGGCAACTCACGTAGCACCCGTTCACGAAGTCGGGTGAAGTCGAGGGTGTCAAATAGCTCGTGCATTTCCTCCCGGGCGACGCCCGCCGGGCGCAGCTCGTCAAGGTCCTCCACGATCGGAAGGTCGCGCACTAGGGTGTTGAGCGCGCGGTTACGGCGCACCATCTCCATATGGTCGCGCAGGTTCGCACCCGTCTTTCCGCCTACCTCGTCTGCGTGCTCAAGCAGGTTGTCCAAACTACCGTAGTGATTGAGCCACTTCGCCGCTGTCTTCGGACCCCACAGGGGCACACCCGGGATGTTGTCCGCGCCCTCGCCCACGAGAGCCGCCAGATCCGAGTACAGCTCCGGCTTCACGCCCGCCTTCGCCTCGATACCGGCCGGGTCGAGCACCGCCATCTGGGATCGCGGCATCGGGTAGATCAGCGTGATCGCCCCATCCACCAGCTGGTACGTATCCTTATCGCCGGAGGAGATGTAGACCTTCATCCCGCGTTCCTCGCCTCGCGTGGCGAGCGTTGCCACGATGTCGTCCGCCTCGTAATCCTCCACCGTCAGCCAGGCCATCCCGAGCACATCCAACACCTGCTGAATAACCGAGATCTGGCCCTTGAACTCCTCCGGCGTGGCCGCACGCCCACCCTTGTAATCCGCATACTGGCGCGTGCGGAACGTGCCGCCAGGCAAATCAAAGGCCACGGCCACGTGGCTGGGCTGATAGTCGCCCACGAGCTTGAGCAAGGTGGATGTAAAACCGTGTACCGCGTTCGTGTACTGGCCCTGAGCCGTGACAAAGGAATCGGCGGGTAGAGCGAAGAACGAGCGGAAGGCCAGGGAGTGGCCGTCGAGCAAAAGCAGAGTTTCTTGAGTCACCCCACCAGCCTATCGTGCCCCGCCGACAAACACGCCAGTTCCGTCCCCGCGCCGGACGTTGCTACGCTGAATCCATGACCACACTCGACAAGACCCTTGACATCACCGTCGAAGTCAACACGCCCGAAACCTGCACCGTCTCCATGCCCACAGACCGCGCACACCAGCCCTACGGCGTCGTGCATGGAGGAATCAACGGGGTGCTGGTCGAGCACGCCGGCTCACTCCTCGCGTTCGCGAACGCCCCCGAAGGCAAGGTCGCCGTGGGCACCGAGCTTTCTGTCTCCCACGTGGCGGCCAACGCAACCGCGCTGGTCCGGGCGAGCGCGAGCCTCATCAAGGTGACGCGATCCTCCGTCATTTCCTCGGTGATCGTCACCGACGAAAACGGCCAGGTGACCGCCGCCGGGCGGCTGACCTGCGTGTTCGTTCGCGCCTAAGCTACTTCTCGCCTACCTGCTCGACGACGGCGTCCGCCACCTCGCGCATCGTCAGGCGCCGATCCATCGACGTCTTCTGGATCCAGCGGAAAGCCTCCGGCTCCGTCAGGCCCATCTTCTCCTGAAGCAGGCCCTTCGCCTGATCCACGCGCTTACGGGTCTCGAACTTCTCGGTCAGCGAAGACACTTCGCTCTCCAGCGAGGCGATCTCCTGCGAGCGCGAAATCGCGATCTCGACCGCCGGGATCAGGTGCTCCGGGGTGAAGGGCTTGACCACGTAGGCCATCGCGCCCGCGTCCCGCGCACGCTCGACAAGCTCACGCTGAGAGAAGGCGGTAAGCATGACGATCGCCACCTGCTGCTCGGAGAGGATCTTCTCGGCCGCCGTCAGCCCGTCCATGACCGGCATCTTCACGTCCATGACGATAAGGTCCGGGTTGTGCTCAGCGGCGAGCTCCACCGCCTCCTCACCCGAAGCGCCCTCGGCAACCACGGTATAGCCCGCATCCTGGAGCGTCTCCACGATGTCCAGGCGAATGAGGGTCTCATCCTCGACCACGAGCACCCTGACGGTTGCCGGATCGGTATCTGCCTTGATCTTCTCCACCCGGCTTCCCGCTACTTCCTCACTCACGGCTTCCTCCATTCTCTTCCCGCTACCCGTGGCTCACGCATATTCGGTGGCATGCCACAGTAAGAGCGTTAACCATCAAGTGCTCCCGGCGGGACTCGAACCCGCACGCCTTTCAGCGCTGCATTTTGAGTGCAGTGTGTCTGCCAATTCCACCACAGGAGCTCCGACCCCACCTTACAGCAAGGCCGCTTCATCCTCGTAATACGAGGACATTCGTCACATCAGCGATGAGAATGTCTCGCCCATCTTGTGGACGCGGATCGTGTTGGTCGATCCGACCTTGCCCGCAGGCATGCCTGACACGACGACGACGCGGTCGCCGTCCACGGCAAAACCACGATCACGCAGGGCATGATCGACCTGCTCGATCATGTGATCGGTGTCCTCCACCTCGGGCACGATGATCGTCTGCGTTCCCCAGGTCAGGGCGAGCTGCTGGCGGATGTCGTTGCTCGGCGTGAAGACCAGCAACGGGATGCGCGCACGCAGTCGGGCCATACGCCGAGCCGTCTGGCCCGAGGAGGTGAACACCGCCAGGTACTTCACGCCCAGGGCCTCCCCGATATCCATCGCCGAACGGGTGATAACACCGTTGCGGGTGCGGTGAAGGTTACCGATCTTCGGGATCGACTCCAGCCCGTGTTCCTCGGTGTACTGGATGATCGAGGCCATCGTCTGCACGCACGCGATCGGGTACTTGCCCACCGAGGTCTCGCCCGAAAGCATGACCGCGTCCGCACCGTCGAGGATGGCATTCGCGCAGTCGGAGGTCTCGGCGCGCGTCGGCGTGGGCGAAGTGATCATCGACTCGAGCACCTGGGTGGCAACAATCACCGGCTTGGCCTCGCGGCGCGCGATGGAGATGGCACGCTTCTGCACGATCGGCACCTGCTGGAGCGGGAGCTCGACGCCGAGGTCGCCGCGGGCAACCATGATGCCGTCAAACGCGGAGACGATCTCGTTCAGGGCGGTGACGGCCTGCGGCTTCTCGATCTTTGCGATGACCGGGATGCGGCGGCCGACCATGTCCATGATCGCGTGGACGTCCTTGACGTCCTCCGCCGTGCGCACGAAGGACAGCGCGCAGATGTCGGCGCCATAATTGAGCGCCCACTCGAGGTCGACCTTGTCCTTCTCCGACAGGGCCGGCACGGATACCGCAACGCCGGGGAGGTTAACGCCCTTGTTGTTCGAGACAGTTCCGCCGATGATGACCTCGGTCTTGACCTCCGGGCCGTCAACGGACAGGACGCGAACCTGCACCTTGCCGTCATCGATGAGGATCAGGTCCCCCGGGCTGCAGTCGCCAGGAAGACCCTTGAACGTGGTGGAGACCAGGTCCTTGTCACCCGGCACATCCTCCGTAGTGATCGTGAAGATGTCGCCCTGCTCGAGGAGGACCGGGCCGGACTCGAAGGTGCCGAGGCGGATCTTCGGCCCCTGGAGGTCGACGAGGATCGCCACCGCCTGCCCGAGCTCTTCAGCCGCCTCGCGCACCATGTCAATGCGCTGCTCATGCTCAGCATGCGAGCCGTGAGAGGCGTTAATGCGGGCAACGTTCATGCCCGCCTTGACAAGTTCGACGATTCGTTCCTTGGTGTCGGTGGCCGGACCTAGCGTACATACAATCTTCGCTCTGCGCATGACCCCCATCCTACCCGATGAAGGCCAGCTTCGAAGACCCATGACTCATCGTGTCAGGTTACTCGTTCGTCGGCGCTTGGGCCGGATCGCCTTCCTCGCTCTCAGCGTGTTCGGCAGCTGGAACGACGACGCCGTCCGCGGCTTCGGGATCCTTACCCGGAAGATAGACCTCGCCAAGCCCGGGATTGCTTCGGCGTAGCTTGGTCAACACGAGGAAGATGAGGACCGCCGCCACGAGCACGATGAGCGAGGTCCACACGTTCAGCCGCAGCCCCCAGACGATCTGGGCCGTGTCGATCCTCATGTTCTCAATCCAAACCCGGCCCAGCACGTAGAGGATGACGTACATGAGCGTGGTCTGCCCACCCTTGAAACGGAACTTCTTCTCCAGGGCAAGCAGGATCCCGGCCATAGCCACGCACCAGATCGCCTCATAGAGGAAAGTGGGGTGAAAGAGCGTGCCTGAGGGATAGCCGGCGGGCAAGTGGGCATCGTCAATTCTCAGGCCCCACGGTAGATCCGTCGGGCCGCCGAAGAGTTCCTGGTTAAAGTAGTTGCCAAAGCGGCCGACCGCCTGGGCGATGAGGACGCCCGGCGCTACGGCGTCGGCGAAAGGCGCAAAACGCAGACCGCGCCGGTGAAGCGCAATGAAACCGCCGACCGCCCCCGCGGCAATGCCACCCCAGATGCCGAGACCGCCCTCCCAGATCCGCAGGGCCTTGAGGGGGTCGCCGTTCGGTCCCCAGTACGGGTCCGGGGTGGTGATGACGTGGTAGATCCGGGCGCCCACGATGCCAAACAGCACCATCCACACCGCCACGTCGATGGAAACATCCTCTGGGCCGCCCCAGCGCACGTAACGCCGATCGCCGATCTTCCAGGCCGCAAGGATACCGGCCAGGATGGCGAGGGCGTAGAAGTGGATGGACACCGGGCCGAGCGGGATCACGTTGATAGACGGTGACGGAATGGCGGTGAGCACTACTTCTCCCTCGGGGTATGGGCGCCGATGGCGATGTCCGTCGCGACCTCACGCACGCGGCGCAGGCTCGCCTCGCGGTCGCCCTCGTTCTCTAGCAACGCGCGGATGATGGCCGAACCAACGATGACGCCGTCGGCGAACTGGGCCACCTCAACCGCCTGGTCGTGGGTGGAGACCCCGATGCCGACACAGACGTTCTTGGCGCCCGCCGCGCGCGTACGTGCCACCAGCGACTCCGCGTCGGAGGAGAGCGTGGCACGCAGGCCGGTCACACCCATGCGCGAGGCGGCGTAGACGAAGCCGCGCGCGGCCTCGGCATTAATCCGTAGTCGTTCGTCGGTACACGAGGGCGCAACGAGGAAGATGCGCTCCAGGTCATACTTGTTCGAGGCCTCGATCCACTCCCCGCTCTCCTCGACGATGATGTCGGGGATGATCAGGCCGGCGCCGCCGGCGTTGGCGAGGTCGCGGGCGAAGTTGTCCACGCCGTAGCGGAAGATCGGGTTGTAGTAGGACATGACGAGGGCGGCCGCGCCCGACTCCGCGACGGCCTCGACCATCTTGAACACGTCCGAGCGCCGCAGACCGCGCTCGAGCGCCTTCGTGCCCGACTCCTGGATAATCGGCCCGTCCATGGTCGGATCCGAATAGGGAAAGCCCACCTCAATGACGTCCGCACCCGCATCGACGACGGCCCGCGCCGCCTCGATGGAGAGGTCCACGTCCGGGTATCCCGCTGACAGGTAGGCGATGAATGCGGCGTGGCCCGCCGCCCGAGCCTGGTCGATCTTGTCTGCCGCGTACATCATGCGTTCTCCTTGGCCAGGTCGAAATACGTCATTGCCGTCTCCATGTCCTTATCGCCGCGCCCGGAGAGCGAGACGGCGATCGTGATCTTCTCGCCCTTCGCGGCCGCTTCCTTGCCGAGCTTCATCGCGACGGCGAGGGCGTGGGCGGATTCGATGGCCGGGATGATGCCCTCGGTACGCGACAGCGCCCGGAAGGCCTCCATCGCCTCGTCGTCGTTGATGGGCCAGTACTCGGCGCGGCCGCTGCGCGCGAGCCAGGCGTGCTCAGGGCCGACTCCGGGGTAGTCCAGGCCCGCTGAGATCGAGGTGGACTCGATCGTCTGGCCGTCCTCATCCTGCAGCACGTACGTCTTCGAGCCGTGTAGCACGCCGACGTCGCCCTGGGTGATGGACGCCGCGTGTCGCCCGGTGGCAACGCCCTCGCCGCCGGCCTCGCCGCCGACCAGGCGAACCGTGGGGTCGTCGAGGAAGGCGTTAAACATGCCGATCGCGTTCGATCCGCCGCCCACGCACGCCACGACGGCGTCGGGCAGTTCGCCCGTCAGCTCCAGGATCTGGGCGCGGGCCTCCTCTCCGATGATCTTTTGCAGATCGCGCACGAGGGTTGGGAACGGGTGCGGCCCGGCGGCCGTACCGAAGATGTAGTTGGTGGAATCGATGTTCGTCACCCAATCGCGGAAGGCTTCGTTAATCGCGTCCTTGAGCGTCTTCGAGCCGTTGTCCACTGCCACGACCTTCGCGCCCAGCAGCTCCATGCGGGCCACATTGAGAGCCTGGCGTCGGGCGTCCTTGGCCCCCATGTACACCGTGCATTCCAACCCGAGGAGCGCGGCCGCAGTCGCGGTAGCCACCCCGTGCTGGCCCGCTCCGGTCTCCGCGATCACGCGCTTCTTGCCGAGCGTGCGAGTGAGGAGGGCCTGGCCGAGCACATTGTTGATCTTGTGGCTACCCGTGTGGTTGAGGTCCTCGCGCTTCAAAATGATTCGGGCGCCCCCACAGTATTGCGCGCCGAAGCGGGGTGCCTCCGTGATGATGGAGGGTCTGCCCGAGTAGGTGCGGTGTAGGTGGTCGAGCTCGGCGTTGAAGTCCGGGTCCTGCCGCAGGGCCAACCACGCCTGCTCCAGCTCGGAAAGCGCCTTCACAAGCGCCTCGGGGATGAAGCGGCCCCCGAACTCGTCAAAATAGGGTCCCTGTACCTGAGCTAGTCGCATTTCTGTCCTCTTAGATCGAATATAGAGAGGGATGTTGGCCGGCGGCCACCATGTCCCGTACCGTCTGGCGCGGATTCCCGTTCGTCACGAGCACCTCGCCCATCAGTACCGCGTCGGCTCCGGAACGGGCATAGTTGAGCATGTCCTGGGCGGAGGCAACACCGGACTCTGCCACGCGGATCACCGAATCGGGGACGACGTCGACCACCTCGTCGAAGGTGTGCATGTCAACCTTGAGGGTCTTGAGGTTGCGGGCGTTGATGCCGATCACTTGCGCCCCGGCATCGAGCGCGCGCAGCGCCTCGGTGCGGCTATGCGCTTCGACGAGCGCCGTCATTCCAAGGGAGTGGACGCGCTCGATGAGCGAGGTCAGCACCGTGTCCTCCAGCGCCGCCACGATGATAAGCGCCAGGTCGGCGCCGTGGGCGCGCGCCTCCCACACCTGGTATGGCGTGACGATAAAGTCCTTACGCAGCACCGGAATTTCAACCCGAGCGCGCACCGCGTCCAGGTCCGCCAGCGTGCCGTTGAAGCGGCGCTCCTCGGTCAGCACCGAGATCACGGCCGCACCGCCCTCCTCGTACAGGCCGGCGAGATAGGCCGGGTCCGGGATGTCGGCCAGCGCGCCCTTGGACGGCGACTTGCGCTTGACCTCCGCGATGACCTGCACGCTGTGGTGATCGTTGGGCTTGAGCGCGCTCATCGCGTTGCGTGGGCTGGGCACCTTCGCGGCGCGTTCCTTCAGCTCGTCGAGGCTGACGGCAGCCTCGCGTTTGGCGAGGTCGATGCGCACACCAGCGATAATGTCATCGAGCACAGTCATGGTTCATCCTTCCCTTGCCTCCACTCTACCGGCGTTGAGGCCGGTCACGAAAAGGGAGTCTCACTGGCCCTCGACGTGGTCGGGGATCGTCACGGGTAACTCTCCCCCGGCAAGGAAGCAGCTGCGCTCACCCGTGTGGCAGGCCGCCCCACGCTGGTGGACACGGACCAGGACCGTGTCGCCGTCGCAGTCCACCGCGACGCTCTTGACCAACTGGATCGCCCCGGAGGTATCACCCTTGCGCCAGTATTCCTGACGGGAGCGCGACCAAAACCAGACCCGCCCGGTGGTCAGAGTTCGCTCGAGAGCGAGGTCGTCCATGTAGCCGAGCATGAGGACCTCCCCCGTGCCCTCCTCTTGGATGATCGCCGGCACCAGGCCCTTATCGTCAAACTTCACGCGTTCGTTCACAGGCGCACCTCAATGCCCGCTGCGGCGAGTGCCTCCTTGACCTCGCGGATGGTCAGGGTGGCAAAGTGGAACACGGAGGCGGCGAGGACCGCGTCGGCGCCAGCCTTGACGGCGTCGACGAAGTGCTGTGCGGTGCCGGCCCCGCCGGAGGCGATGAGCGGCACGGCGACGGCGCCGCGCACCTTCTCGATGAGCTCCAGGTCAAAACCGTCGGTAGTCCCGTCCGCGTCCATGGAGTTGAGCAGGATCTCCCCCGCGCCGAGCTGCGCGGTGCGCACGGCCCACTCCACGGCGTCGACCCCGGCGCTGCGCGTGCCGCCATGGGTGGTGACCTCGAAGCCGGAGGGCATTGCGACCGCGCGCCGCGCGTCCACGGAGAGGGTGATGACCTGGTTGCCGAACTGGCTCGCCACCTCGGACAGGAGCTCGGGGCGGGCGAGCGCGGCGGTGTTGATCCCCACCTTGTCTGCGCCGGCCTCAAGCAACGCGCGCACGTCTTGCACGGATCGCACGCCGCCGCCGACCGTCAACGGCACGAAGACCTCGGCGGCCGTCTTCTTCACGACGTCGATCATCGTCCCGCGCTCTTCGACCGAGGCTGAGACGTCGAGGAAAGTGACCTCGTCGGCGCCCATCTGGCTGTAGCGACTCGCCAGCTCAACCGGATCCCCGGCATCCTTCAAGTTCTCAAAATTGACGCCCTTGACCACGCGACCATGCGAGACGTCCAGGCACGGAATGACCCTGATTGCTACGCCCATGCCACTCCTTTCGTTGCCCGTCCATCGTAGCGCGATTTAGGATGTGAGCCGTGAAGGACCACCTAGCGAACATCGCCCACGCCCGACTCCTCGTCGGTTCGATCGGCTCCGGACGATACCTGGTCGGGATCGACGGCCGCTCTGGCTCAGGCAAGTCGACCCTCGCCCACGCGCTCGGCGCCGAGCTGGTCGAGCGACGCGTAGAGATCGTGGAGGTGGAGCTCTTCATTGGAGGCTGGGATGCTCTCCTCGCCGACATCGGCAAGGTTGGCGCGCTGGCGCGGGATCTACGCAGGCGCGGCCACGCGCACGCCCGCCCCTGGGACTGGCATACGTCATCCTGGGGCGAGACCGTGAGAATCCCCGGCACGGGCGAGGCCGACGTCGTGCTCATCGTCGGCTGCGGATCGACCTCCGCACAGGTGCGCGAGTATCTGGATCTCACGGTGTGGCTGGAGGCCCCCGCCTCGGTGCGTCGGGAGCGGGTGCGCACCCGCGACCCCTACGACTGGTCGGAGCACTGGGAGGTGTGGGCGCACCAGGAGGAGGCGTTACTCAAGGAGTTCCCCTCGCACCGGCGCAACGACGTCATTCTTCGTTGATCTTGGCCAGCACGTCGATAATGATGCCCACGTCCGCATTCCCTTGCGCCATCCGCGCGGGGATCGCCAGCACGAGGCGCGAGCCCACTCGGGCATCCTCGAGGCCGGCGCGAAGCCCATCGAAGACGTCGTTGACGGTCACGACCACGGGAGCCGGCGCCTCCCACGTGTTCTCCGTGACGCTGCCGTCGGGCGCGACCAGCAGGTAGTTGACGACGATCGTGTCCCCCGCCTCGACCTGCGCTCCGCCGCCCTGAATCATCGTCGCTTCGCGCAGGGATGCCGCCTCTCCGCCAGGGCCGACGACGACGGGGCGACCGGCCCCGTCCGTACTGACGCCGGGCAGGCCGCCTCCCGCTTCGAGGTCGGAGGGCTCGCCGGGCAGAACGGTGGGCAGGACATCGATGACGGAGATGATGCCGGAACGTCGCGTCTCGGGCTCAAGGAGCACGATGCGACTACCCTCGCTCTGGCCGATGACCGAATCTGCGTAGTATCCGAGTGTGTCCGCGCCGGCAGAGCCGGTGTAATAGCGCGAGCCGGTCTGCGCGACCAGCCCGTCCTGGCGAAGATAGAAGGTGCTGACCCGAGCCAGAACCTGGCGGCCCTCCTCGATCTTGCGGCCCGCGCCGGCGATCTCGAGCGTCGTCGTCATCTCGGCCAGGCCGTCATCCAACTCGAAGTCCGCCTTACCCGTCACGGCCACGGCGACGGAGGCACCGAAGCTACCGCCCACCTCAACAGAGAGAGGATCCCTCGATGCGGTGATCCGGTGCTGGGCACTCGCGATCGCGAATCCGATCATGAGCCCCAAGACGACGGTGAAGATCGCCAGCCCGACTCGGCGCCGCCTACTCACCGATGAGCTCCATCAGCTCCTCGACCTCGGCACTGACCGCGCTGAACGGATCCTTGAGCAGAACCTGACGGGCGCCCACGTCCTCGAGCAAGCGGATGTTCATCCAGTCGACCATGTAGTCGCGCCGGTGCTCCATCGCCAGCGCAACGAAGTCGCCGCGTACCTTGGCCCTGGTCGTCTGCGGCGGAATGCCCATCGCCTCGACGATCGCCTCATCGGACACGAGCTTCTTCAGCCCGCCGCCGGCCTCCAACCTTGCACGTAGCCCCGCTCCGGTGATGTCGTGCCAGGCCAGATCGAGGCGCTGAACCCGCGCGTCGTCGAGCCCGGTACCCAGCCGTTGCGCGAGGCGCGCCAGCAGTTTGCGCTTGGCAATCCAGTCGATCTCGCTGGCGAGCGCCTCATGCTCGCCTCGCTCAAGAGCGTCGAGCGTGCGGCCCCACAGGTCGAAAACGTAGGAGCGTAGCGGATCGAGGGGGAACCAACCGTTGTCCTCGAAGTGGGTGCGCACGAGGTCATGCACCTCGCGCTGGATGTCGATCGCCCGCATCGTCGTGCCATCGGCGAGCTCAAGCACCGCCCGGCACGAGGTGTCAGCGCTGACCTCTCGAATCGAGCGGACCGGGTCGGCAAGCGCGCGGTCAGGCAGGCGCAACCCGTCTTCCACCGCGTCGAGGACCGCCTCCGTGGCGCCCATCTTGAGCGCGCAGGTCGAGTCGGACATGTTCGAATCCCCCACGATCACGTGCAGGCGCCGGTAGAGTTCGGCGTCCCCATGCGGCTCGTCGCGGGTATTAATCATCGGACGGGAGCGGGTGGTGGCGGCAGAGACGGCGTCGTTCATCTTGTCTGCGCGCTGGGAGATACGGTAGCTCGCGCCCTCCGGCCCCACGTGCAGGTATCCGGCGCCGACCATGATCTGGCGGGTGACGAAGTATGGGATGAGGCTGTCGATACGCTGGCGGAAGTCGCGCCGACGCCGCACGAGGTAGTTCTCGTGGCAACCGAACGAGTTGCCGTAGGAGTCGAGGTTGTTCTTAAACAGGTGGATCCGCCCGCCCTCAAGCTTGAGGTCCGCCTCGGCCGCCATCTGGGCATACAGCGCGTCGCCTGCGCGGTCGTTGGCCAACAAGTCGGCAAGCTGGTCACACTCGGCGGTGGCGTACTCCGGATGCGCGCCGACGTCGAGATAGAGGCGGGCGCCATTGGGCAGGAACGCGTTCGTGGAGCGGGCCCGATGCAGCAGCGGGTCGAAGAGGTGGTGGGCGGTCTCCTCGGCATCAAGGAGCGGCTCGCCCGTGGTGGTGGAGGCATACAGCAGGCCGTACTCGGTCTCGATGCCCATGATCCGGCGAGGCTTCACTGGCCACCCTTTTGCACGAAGCCCTGCACGAAGCCCGTGGCGTTCTCCTCCAGGATGGAGTCGATGTCGTCGAGCAGGTCGTCGACATCGAAATCCGCCGCGGGCACACTCACCTCGGGCAGCTCCTGGGCCTCGTCCTCCTCGCGGCGGCGGGGCTGCATAAACTGTTGTTCAGACATAGTTTCCTTTCCAGACTCATTCTAGGACGACGCGCGCGGCTCAGGCCGTGGTCAGCCTCACGAGGAAATCCTCAACCGAATCGGCGCCCTCGAGGATCTCACCCACGAGCTCGCGCGTAGCTCGCTCCGGGTGCATGAGCGGGATGCGCACCAGCGAATCGTAGCCAGGCACATCCAGCGTCACCCCATCCCAGCCGGCCGCAGCCACCCGATCCGGGAAGCGGCGAATGAGCCCGCCGCGCAGGTAGGCGCGGGTGGACTCGGGCGCGTGGCGTACCGCCCACATCACCTGCTCAGGCTGGAAGAGGCGTTCAATTCGCCCGGCGTGGTCGAGCCGGTTGACGATGGAGCGCTCGGGGCGAAGGTCGTGCCACTGCAGGTCGAAGGCCCGCAGCTTGTCGTTGTCCCAAGAGCCGCCGGTACGCCGGCGCATCGATTCAAGCATCTGATACTTGGCCACCCACTCCACCTTGCCCGAGGCGGCGAAAATGTCGGCGCGCAAGAGGTCGAGGACCTCCTGCCAGGTGGCGAGGACCTCCCGGGTGTCAAAGTCCGCCTCGCCGCGTTCTTCGACGGCCTCGCGCACGGCGTCGAGGTAGATCTGCTGAATCTCAATCGCGGTGCGAGACGAACCGTCCTGCATGTCGATGCGGCGCGTCAGGCTCGGATCGTGGGAGACCTCCCACGTGGCACGCACCGGCGAGGCCAGCATCGCCGAGTCCAAACCGAGGGGAAGCGCCTCCTGCTCGAGCATCCACAGCACGAGCGAGGTGGTGCCAACCTTGAGCAGGTTGGACACGTCGAACTGGTTCGCGTCCCCGCCGATCACGTGCAGGCGCCGGTAGCGGGCGGCATCCGCGTGCGGCTCGTCGCGGGTATTGATGATCGGACGGTTGAAGGTGGTCTCCAGCCCGACGTCGTTCTCCACGTAGTCCGCGCGTTGCGAAATCTGGAAGCCGGGGTGTTGAGACTTCTGCCCCAACCCCAGGCGTCCTGCCCCGCACAGGATCGGGCGCGTCACGAAGAACGGGGTCATGTAGCGGATGATGTCCGAAAAATCGAGGGCCCGATCCACCGCGTAGTTCTCGTGCGTGCCGTAAGCGGCGCCCTTGCCGTCCACGTTGTTCTTGTAGATGACGAGGGGGCGACCCGCCTCCCCCAGCAGGTCCATGGTCTCGGCCGCGATGAATTCCCCGGCCCGATCCCACAGGATCGCCTCGCGCGGGTTGGCCACCTCGGGGGCCGAGTATTCGGGGTGGGCGTGGTCGACGTAGAGGCGCGCGCCGTTGGTCAGTACTGCGTTGGCAGCATGGGGAAGGGCTAACTCCGCCTCCGACGGGCGAGCCACCCGCTCGAGCGCATCACCCGAGGGTGCGGGGGACGACGGGTCGTCGGTCAGGAGCGAGGGATGCGCCGCGGCACGGTCGAGCCGGTAGCCGCGTGCGTCGTTGAGCGGGTCCTCCCCGTGGTAGTCCCACCGGATCGCGCCGGCCCCACCGGACGCGCTACCACGCCCGCCATAGGTGTCCACCACCTCGGTGGATAACACGATGGGGTTGGCCTGCGGGTTACCCGCATCCGTGATCCCGAACTCGGTCTCGAGTCCGATACCTCGCCTTACGCTCATATCAGTCCCTCTCTCACGACGCCGTCCCATTCCCTCACCGGCCGCTGCGGCGTCGGCGCTGGCTCAGCCGCGACCTTCCGAGACACCAGCGGTTTGACGAACGTCACCCGCTTGCCCGAGCCGCGCCCGTGGATGCGCGCCCACTCGTCTGGGTTGGTCATTTGGGTCAGGTCCTCGTTCTCGTGCATCTCCTCGGCGAGCGCCGTCAGCATGTGGGAGGTGCGAATCCCGCGCTCGCCCGTGGCAAGCAGGTCCTTGATGGCTAGCTTCTTTGCCCGATCCACGATCGCGGCAAGCATCGCGCCCGAGACGAAGTCTGACACGTACAGCACCTCGGCGGTACCGTCCGCGTAGGAGACCTCCACGAACTCGTTGTCCGCATCCCGGGTAAAGAGCCGCTCCACGGTGGCCCTCGCCATCGCCCGCACCGCCGCCTCGGCGCTGCCGTGGGCCGCGATTTCGTCGGGGTGGATGGGCAGGTTGGGCGTGAGGTACTTGAGGATGATATCCCACGCGCCGTGCTGGTTGGGCCGTTCGATGCGGATCTTGATGTCGAGGCGGCCGGGGCGCAGGATCGCCGGGTCGATCATGTCCTCACGATTGGATGCACCGATGACGATGACGTTGTCCAGCTGCTCCACGCCGTCGATCTCCGCCAGCAGCTGCGGAACCACGGTGGTCTCCACGTCCGAAGAGATGCCCGAGCCGCGGGTGCGGAAGAGCGCCTCCATCTCGTCAAAAAAGATGACCACCGGGATTCCGGACGCCGCCCGGTCGCGTGCCCGGGAGAAAATCTCGCGGATCTGGCGCTCAGTTTCGCCCACGTACTTGTCCAGCAGCTGGGGGCCCTTGATGTTAAGGAAGTAGGAGCGCGACCTCGCCTGCCCGTCGCGCCGTGAGATCTTTTCCGCCAGCGAGGTTGCCACCGCGCGAGCGATGAGGGTCTTGCCCGTGCCGGGCGGGCCGTAAAGCAGGACTCCCTTGGGCGGCTTGAGCCCGTGCTCGCGGTAGAGCTCGGGTTGCTCGAAGGGCAGTTCCACCGAGTCCTTGATTTGGACGATCTGCGCGTCCAGGCCGCCGATGTCCTCATAGGAGACGTTCGGCACCTCCTCCAGGAGCAGGTGCTCGACGTCGGGACGCTCGACGTGCTCGAGGATAAATCCGCCACGCAGGTCGGCCAACACCGTGTCACCCACCTGGACCCCCTGGTCCTGGAGGCGCCCGGAGATGCGCAGCACCCGCTCGTCGTCGGCGTGCACCTGGACGAGGGCACGCGAGGAATCGATGACGAGCTTGACGGTGACGATTTCACCCGTGCGGTCGTAGGTGGTGACGCCGACGACGACGAGCGCCTCGTTCAGCAACAGCTCCTGGCCCGGACGGATCCGGCCGAGCTCGACGAGAGTGGAGGCCGCCAGGATCATCTTGCGCCCATTCACCATAGCCGTGACCTCGTGACGCTCGAAATTGGCTCCGAGGAAGGTAGCCGTGGAGCCCGGGGGCGCGGAGAGCTTTTCCACCTGCTCGGAGAGCTCCTGGATCCGCTTGCGCGACTTTTGCAGGGCGTTGGCCAGTCGATCGTTCTTCTCTTCGAGCGAGGCGATCGCGGTCTGTAGCCCGAAGATTTCTCCCTGCTCGCTCACTTTTCTCCCTCTCGTTGGCGGTTGCGCTGAGCCGCCTCCTCGTCCAACTCGCGGCGCATCTTCTCACTATTGTCCCCCGCCTGCGAATATCCGGAAACCTCCACGTCCGCGCGGTGCGCCACATCGCGGCGGACCTTGCGGAGCTTCTTGTCTGAGATCGCGCGCTCCGGCAGGTCCGCCGGATCCCAGTTTTCCCATTCGGGAAGGTCGGGGCGCGCGGCCGGCGCCGGACGGCGCGTGCGGAGTAGCGGTACCGAGCCGCGGGCGATCCTGCGGGCGACGACGAGGAAGCCGGTGTGGCCGACCATCGAATGGTTCGGGCGCACCGCCAACCCGTCGAGGTGCCACGTGCGAAGCATGGTCTCGAACGCGTCCGGCTCGGTGAAGCATTGGCTGTCGCGCAGCTTTTCTACGAAGCGGGACAGCTGCGTCGTCGTCGTGACGTAGCCGATAACGACGCCGCCCGAGCGTAGCGCGCGAGCCGCCGGCTCGATGATCTCCCAGGGGGCGAGCATGTCGAGCACCACGTGGTCGAGCGCCTCCTCCCCCATCTCGTTGAGAGCATCGCCGGCCTCGCCCACCACAAGATCCCACGGAGGAAGGGCCGGCCCGTACCAGGACTCCACGTTAGCCCTTGCAATCTGGGCGAACTCGTGGCGACGTTCGCAGGAGGTCAGGTGGCCCTCGGGGCCGATCGCGGCGAGTAGAGATAGGGAGAGGGCCCCCGACCCCACCCCGGCCTCGAATACGCGGGCGCCGGGGAAAACGTCGCCTTGCTGGATAATCTGCCCGGCGTCCTTGGGGTAGACCGGGGTGGCGCCGCGCGGCATGGAGAGCACGTAGTCAGCGACAAGCGGACGCAGCGCCTGAAGAATGTGACCGGTCTCAGTTTCAAAGACCGTCCCCTCCGGCTTGCCGATCAGCTCGCGGTGGCGGAAGTTGCCGCGCTGGGACTGGAAGTAGCCGTCGAAAGTGAGGAGCGTGGTGTACTTGCGCCCCTTGGTGTCGGTGAGCTGGACGCGCTCGCCGGCGCGGAACGGGCCACGGCGGCGGTCGGCGCCGAGCGGATGTGGATAGGTACTCATTGGATTCATCTTACGGAAAAATGTCGGAGGCAGTCGCTACGGTAGGAAGCATGAAACGTCACGCTGCCATCTCTCCCTCCCGGGCCAAGGATTTCTCCTCATGCCCGCTCAAGTTTCGCTTTCGGGTGATCGATAAGCTCCCCGAGCCACCGTCGGTGGAGGCACTGCGCGGCACGATCGTCCACGCGGTCCTCGAGCACCTGTACGACTCGCCCGCGCTTGAGCGCACGCCCGAACGCGCCCAGTCGCTGCTCGATCCGGTCTGGTCCACGCACCTAGATAAGGAGCCCGCGGCGAGGGATCTGTTCGCCTCCGATCAGGAGCTACAGGAGTGGCTGGGCTCCGCCCGCCCGCTCATCGCGAACTACTTCAAGCTGGAAAATCCCGTCTTCCTTGAGCCCTTCGCGCGCGAGGAGTTCGTTAACGCAACCCTGCCCTCGGGTCTGGCGATCCGCGGAATCATCGACAGGATCGACCGCGCGCCAAGCGGCCAGATCCGGGTGGTCGATTACAAGACTGGCAAGTCGCCCTCCCCGCGCTTCCAGGCCGAGGCGATATTTCAGATGCGCTTCTACTGCGCCGCCCTCTACTATGCCGAGGGAACGCTACCCACCCGCACGCAGCTCATCTACCTCAAGGACGGCCGGGTGCTCACCTACGATCCCGTGCCGGCCGACGTGGATGCGCTGGCCATGGAGGTGGACACGCTGTGGTCGGGCATCCGTGCCCGGCTCGAGGATGGTTTCGAGGCGAAGAAGGGCCCGCTGTGCAACTGGTGTCACTTCCAAAGCATGTGTCCGGCCTTCGGTAACCAGGCTCCGCCCATGAGCGAGCAGGGGGCGAAAGATCTGCTCACAGCCGAGGTGGGACAGGGCCAGGTCAGCTAGACCGGGCGCACCTCGGCCATGACGGAGCGGAGGAAGGCCTCGTCGGCGTCGGCCAGCGAATCGATCAGGGTCACGCCCGCCACGCCGGAGATATCCACCTTCAGCGGCACCCCCACCGTCACGCAACCGGCGGCGAGCGCCGAGGTCAGGCCGTGCACGGAGTCCTCGAAGGCGAGCGTGCGTTCGGGCGGAACGCCGAGCCTTACGGCCGCCAGCAGGTAGGGCTCGGGGTCGGGCTTGCCAACCTTGACCTGATCGCCGGTGACGGCCACCTGAAGAGTACCGGCCGGGGCCTGTTCTAGGGCGAGTTGGGCGAAGGCGATGTGGGAGGCGGTCACAAGCGCGCTCGGTATCCCCAGGTGGGCCACCAGCTCAAGGAGCTCGTAGGCGCCCGGGCGCCAGGGCATCCCGTGCTCGCGGCCGATCTTCGCCACGCGCTCGGTCAGCATCCAGCCGAGGGCGGCCGGATCCATGTCGATCTCGAGCGAGGTGGTCAGGTGGGTGGCGGCGTCGATGAGGTTGAGGCCGATGATGGCCATCTCGTCTCCGGCACGCCAGGGCCGGCCCAGCTCGCCCAAAACCTCGGTCTCCGCCTGGAACCAGAGCTTCTCGGTATCGGTGAGGGTCCCGTCCATGTCAAACAGGATCCCGGAAGGCAGAGGCATAATGCTCCTTACGCGCTCATGATTCCCGCGCCGAGCAGGAAGACCAGCGTGCCGGCCAGCAGGAGGCGGTAGACGACAAAGGGCAGGTAGCTCTTCGTGGACACGAGCTTGAGGAAGCCCACGATCACGGCATAGCCCACCACGAAGGCCGCCACGGTGGCCGCGAATGTGGGCATAGCGCCAGCCTGGGGGCCGGTGCCGTCGTCGGTGAAAAGCCGATAAAAGCCCGAGCCAAGGACCGCCGGGACAGCGAGGAAGAAGGAGATACGGGCGGCTGCCACGCGCGTGTATCCGAGCGCGAGGCCCACCGTGATCGTTCCGCCCGAGCGCGACACGCCCGGCACCAGCGCCATAGCCTGGGCGAAACCGAGCGTGATGCCGTCGCGCAGGCTCATCTGGTCAAGGCTAAGCCGGCGTCGACCGTAGCGATCGGCCAGGCCGAGCAGCACCGCGAAGGCGGCGAGCATGAGCGCCGTGATGTAAAGGTTTCTGAATGTGGTGTCGATCCAGGTCTCGAGTAGCAGGCCAAGGACGACGATCGGGATCGAGCCAAGGATGACGATCCACCCCATCCGGGCGTCCGGATCGGTGGACGGCGTGCGCTTCCACCGGCCGGGCAGCGACGTGGCCCAACGCGAGATGATGCGCCAGATGTCCTTCCTGAAGTAGATGAGGACCGCCAGCTCAGTGCCGATCTGAGTTACCGCCGTGAAGGTGACGCCGGGATCTCCCAGCGAGGGAAAGAGCTCGCCCACGATGCGCAGGTGCGCCGAGGAGGAGATCGGCAGGAACTCGGTCAGCCCTTGAACAATTCCTAAAATGATGGCTTCGAAAATACCCACGCGCCCAAGCCTAAACCAGTTCGGGCCGGATCGTAGGTTAGGCTCAGGGATATGAAGCACACGTTTTTGGGCGGCAGCGGCCTGCGCATGGGTAGCCTCGGACTGGGCACTCTGACCTGGGGGCGCGACACCGACGTCGAGGACGCCACCAAGATGGTCGCGGCCCTCCTCGACCACGGCGGCACCACGATCGATGTCTCCCCCGTCTACGGCGACGGCCTCGCACAGCAGGTACTCGGCTCGATCTTCGACGGCGGCGTAGATCGCTCCGACGTGGTCGTTATCGCCCACGCTGGAGAGTTTTATCACGACGACGGGGTGCGGTTTAACGGCGGCCACTCGGCCCTGGCCTCCTCGCTCAACGCCACCCTCACCGAGCTGGGCACCACCTACGTGGACATTCTGCAGGTGGCGGCGCCCGACCCACGGGTCGCAATCGAAGAGCAGTTAGAAAGCCTGGCACAGATGGTCAGGTCCGGCGCCGTGCGCTACATCGGTCTGGCTAATCATCCCGCGTGGCGGGTGGCCCGCGCCGCGCAATACCTGGCAGATCTGCGCCTGCCGCGGCTTGCCGCGGTCGGGGCCGAGTACTCGGTGCTACATCGCCAGCCGGGCGGGGAGCTGACCGCCGTCGCACGCGAGTTCGACCTGGGAATCATCGCGCAGGCCCCGCTCGCCGGCGGCGTGCTCACCGGAAAATACCGCCACACGATCCCCGCGACCTCGCGCGCGGCCACCGAACACCTGTCCGCCACCGTGGACCCTTACCTCACCGACAAGCCGCGCCGCACCGTCGAGGCCGTCGCCAAGGCCGCCGACGGGTTGGGACGCACCCCGGCCGACGTCTCGCTCGCCTGGCTCCTTGACCAGCCGCAGGTGACGACGGCGCTCATCGGCGCGCGCACGCACGCCCAGTTCGAGCAGGTACTATCCCTGCCGATTAGCCCGCTACCCGGGCCGGTCGCGCAGGCGATCTCCGAGATCTAAAGGTCAGTCCTGAAGGTTGAACTCCTCCAGGTCGTCGTCATCATCGTCATAGTCCTCGAAACGATCATCGAAGTCGTCGTCGAGGTCGTCGTCAAACTCCTCGTGATCGTCGTCGAGGTCGTCGTCGTAATCCTCGTCGTGCTCGTCATAGTCGTACGTGTCGAGCGGCGTCTCCACGCCGTACTGGGTGTAGAGCGCGTCGTCGTAGACCGTATAGGCGTCGGCAAGCGCATTCGCCGCCGCTAAGACGGAAGGATCTTCCGAATCTCGAGCTGAGATCGCCGCCGCGTTGAACTCCTGAAGAGCAAAGATGAGCCGATCGAATGCCGCTTGTGTTTCGTTAGCCATGCTTGAAGCCTAGCTTACGCGGCCGATTTTTAGTACCCTTCGACCATCTTTACAGGTGCTTCGGCGATCTTTAGATCCGCTCGATAAAGTCGCGTAGGATCTGCGCGCCGAAGCTGAGCGAGTCCACCGGAACGCGTTCGTCCACCCCGTGAAACATCGCCGGGAAGTCGAAACCCTCCGGCAGGCGTACCGGCGAAAACCCGTAGCCGTCGATGCCGAGTGAGCCGAGCGCCTTGTTGTCCGTGCCCGCCGAAAGCAGGTAGGGAAGCACGTGCGCGTGCGGGTCATTCGCCAACACCGCGTCCGTCATCGCCTCAACGAATGCGCCCTCCGTGGTGGACTCATACCCGTTGGCGCTCGACAGCCAGCCAACCTCGAGGCCGTCCGTCAGCTCCTCGATCCGGCGCGCCACCGCCTCCTCGGTGCCCGGGATCGCGCGCACGTCCACCGTCGCCTCGGCACTGGCTGGAATGACATTGGCCATGTAGCCGCCGTTGACGGAGGTGAGGTTGCAGCCCGTGCGCAAGGTCGCGCCCACGTAGGCCTTCGCCGGCCCGAGTGCGTCGACGAGCGCGTTGATGCTTGCCTCATCCTCCGGATCAAAGGGCAACCCGGAGATCTCCGCAGTGCCCCGCAACAGCTTGGTCACGGTGTCGGTCAGGATCAGCGGCCAGGGCTCCGAGTCTATGGCCACGAGCGCGCGAGAGAGCTTGGCGATGGCGTTGTCACCGTTGACCTGGGAGCCGTGACCGGCCTTGCCTTCGGCGCCCAAGGTGTACCAGGTCAGGGCCTTCTCCCCCGTCTGCAACAAGTAGACGCGCTCGCCGTTGACGTACGTGTTGTAGCCACCGACCTCGGAGATCGCGTGCGTGGCACCCTCGAACAGCTCCGGATGATTCTCTACCAGCCACCGGCAGCCCTGGTGCCCGCCGGCCTCCTCGTCGGCGAACATGCCGATGATAAGGTCACGCGGCGGCACGTAGCCGCTGGAGGCAATCTCGCGCACCACGGCAAGGATCATCGCATCCATGTTCTTCATGTCCACGGCGCCGCGACCCCACAGGAAACCGTCCTTGACGACGCCGCCAAACGGGTCCACCGACCATTCCCGCGCCACCGCGGGCACCACGTCCGTGTGCCCGTGAATGACGACGGCGCCCCGGCGTTCGCCCGTCACGGGGTCAACCTCGATCTCCCGCTTCTTGCCGGGGATGCGCACCACCACCGACGGGCGCCCGGGCGTCGGGCCGAGGTAGTGCGGCTGGAGACCGACCTCGTGGAGCAGGTCCATGACGTAGTCGGCCGCCGGCTTCTCAATGACGTCCCGCCCGTCGTTGGAGGTGTCGAAACGGATGAGCGTTCGGGCGATCTCGAGGGCTTCGCTATATGTCATTTCTCCTCCTTAAACGGTGCCGGATCCGTCCTAAACGGCGCTGGCTCCGTAACATCGTACGCCTGGGCGTGGTTCTGCTCCGCGGCGGCGATCCCGTCGAACTCGCGTAGGTCTGGGTTGAGCGGATGACCGGCAGCCATCTCAGCGATCATGAAGTCCACGATCGCCTCCCTCGAACGTTCAAAGTGGGAGCCGGCGCGTAGCAGGCGCTGGTAGGGAGCGCCGAGCTCGAGCACGGTGGTGACCATCTGTAGCTCCTCCAAGCACCCCAACTCCTGAGCGATCGGGGTGAGCTCGTCCACCGTGCGCGCAAGGGTCTGGCCCACCTGCTCCTCGTTGCCGTCCTCGTCAAGGATGAGGATCGCGTCGATCCCGTATCGGGCCGCGCGCCACTTATTTTCGTCCACGAACCAGGAGGGCAGGGTGGGAAGCTCTTCCCCGGCGTCAAGTTGGCGCGAGAAGTACTCGACCATACATTGCGAAAGAGCGGCAACCATCCCGATTTCCGCGAGGTTCGTGGCCGCGTCCGCCACGCGGAACTCGAGCGTGCCGAATTTCGGGGAGGGTCGCACATCCCAACGCACCTCGTCGAAGTTCGAGATGACGCCCGTCTTGACCATGCCTGCATAGTATTCTTCGAGGTCGCACCACCGCTCGAATTGGTGCGGCACGCCAGCCGTCGGCAGCTGTTGGAAGACCATCGCCCGATTGTCGGCGTACCCGGTGTTCTTCCCGCTCCAAAACGGCGAGGAGGCGGTCAACGCCTGGATATGGGCGAAGCGGGTCAGCACCGCGCGCAGGATTGGCAGCACCTTGGCCCGGTCCTCAATGCCCACGTGGACGTGGGTACCAAACAGCAGCATTTGACGTCCCCAATACCGGGTGCGGTTGACCAGCTCAGCGTAGCGCTCTGTGTCCGTCACGCGCTGGTAGACCGGGTTGGCGAAAGGGTGCGTGCCCGAGGAGGCGAGCGTGATACGCATCGGTTCGACCACCGGCTCGAGGAGGTCGAGACATTCGCGTAGGTCGGCCACGCACTGACCCACGCGTTCATGCGGGCGCGAGACGAGCTCGATGGTGTTGAGCATCATCTCCCCGTGGATCATGGAAGTGTCTGCATCGAGCTGACGCACCAGCGCCAAGACCGTATCGGCCGCCTGACGCAAATCATTCGAGTCGCGGTCGATGAGCTGGAGCTCCCACTCGATTCCCACACTCGACCTGGGTGAGTTCGCAAATTCCATCGTCATCTCCTATACCTTTCCACGAAGGCGCCGATCAGGGCGGCGCACGCCGAATAGTCATGGCTGGTAGTCTGCGCACGCACCCTGTCCACCTCTTCGGCGGCGAAGTAAACATCGCCGTAGTAATCAAGACGTAGCCCCACACTCACCGCGTCGATCTCGGGGTGAAATTGCACACCGTATACGTTGTCTCCGTAACGAATCGCCTGCACTGGACACAGCGCGGAAGAGGCCAGCACCGCCGTATTCGCCGGCACAAGACCAATCGCGTCTTCGTGCCCCACGATCGCCGGGAACGAATCAGGCAGCAGGGAGAAGATCGGGTCGGCGCGACCGTCGTCGGTGAGGTTGACACTGATCGTCGACAGCTCCTCGCCGTAGTCCGTGGTCAGCGTGCCGCCGAGCGCAAGCGCAATCGCCTGATGTCCGTAGCACAGGCCGAGGAAGGGCAGGTCCTCAGCCAGCACCTCCTCGACCACCGCGAAGAGGACCTCCTCCGTGACGATCTGCTCGGTCGTCTTGGCGGCGCCGTGGTCGCCGAAACCGTACTGGGATCCGGAGACGATAAAGCCCGCGTAGTCCCCGACGTCGATCTGTGGGCGATCCTCAAGAGAAAGGTAGACGATGTCGGAGTCGGCAAGGCGCCCGTCGCGTTTGATCGCGGCGAACTCGTCACGGCGGATGCCGGCCGCAAAGGAGGGCCGGGCCGCGAGGAAGGCGAACGGTTTCATAGCAACAGCGTAGCGAAGCCCGGCCGATTTTTAGGACGTGACTGCCTGGCGGGCAACCTCCATCGGCATGTCAATGCCCAGCCATATCCTCTCCGCGATCGCCGCCTGTCCGAGCAACATCCGCAAACCGGGCACCGTTTTCGCGCCAGCCGCGCGGGCCTCGGCGATGAGGCGGGTGATGCGCGGGTGGTAGACGACGTCCGCCACCGTGTGGCCCGACGTGATCCATCTCGCGTCAACGAGTGTTTGACCCGCGAGATGGCCCATCCCCACCGAGGTGGCGTTGATGATGATGTCCGCATCCGCGCACGCTTCCTCCAGCCCGCCAGCCTCGAGGGTGTGCAGGGACAGGGCACAGCCGGTGCGCGTGGAAAGCCGGTCGAGGGTGTCGCGGATCGAGGCGAGCTCCGGCTTGGCGCGGTTAAACACGCTCACCCTCGCCGCGCCGTCTAGCGCCGCCTGGGTCCAGATCGACGACGCCGCTCCCCCCGTCCCCAACAGCACAATGTGACTGCCCGCCACCGAAGTTCCCTCCGCTTCAATCTCGCTCAGCAGCCCGGCGCCGTCGGTATTGTCCCCGCGAGCGTGCCCGTCCCGAAATGTGATCGTGTTGACGGCATTCATCTCGCGGGCGACGTCGCTGATCGAGTCCAGGTGCTCGATGACGGCCGATTTGAACGGCATCGTGACGTTCGCCCCCGCGTATCCCAACACGCGCATGGCCGCCACCGCAGCCCCGGCGTCGTCGACCTCGTGTGCCACGTAGACCGCGTTGATGCCGAGGTGGGAAAAGACGGCGTTGTGAAGCTCCGGCGATTTCGAATGGCGTGCCGGATTACCGATGATGGCGAAAACCTGGGTACGAGCGTCCATGACTCCACTGTGCCACACGGAAACGAAAAAGGCCGGTATCTCTACCGGCCTCATCTGTGCGCGGAGGGGTGTGTGGTTTCACGACATCGTTCCGCCCTCACCGTACGCCCTGCTAGTACAGCTCTCTCACGAGATCGTTCCGGGGTGTCTCACGTGATCGTTCCGCCTCAACCGGCATCGTACGATCATGAATAACACACAAAAGAACCGCGTCATTGTCATGGCCATCATCGAAGGAAACATGAGCACCACTGAAGCTGCTCACCGGTTCAACGTCTCCACCAGATGGGTACGAAAACTCCTCCA
>JALEWQ010000013.1 GCA_022783305.1 Trueperella sp.
CAGTGACCTGGTGGCGATCAGTGCCGATGGGGTGATGTATGCCTATGCGGGTAATGCTGATGGCGGGGTCTATGGTGTGGGCCAGATTGGTCATGGCTGGGATTCCTTCGTCCAGGCCACCATCCCCGGTGACGTGGATGGTGATGGGCGCCTGGATCTGATCGGTATCCGCGAGGATGGGAAGATGTTTGCCTACAAGAACCAGGCCAATGGCTGGTGGGGTTGGGCTCGCCAGGTTGGTCATGGCTGGCAGGCGATGGTTGCGATCAGTTAGCGGACCGGTGGCAGGGCCCACGAATGGGCCCTGCCCGCCATGCTAGATACGTGTGGGCCCGGAGGGAATCCCGGGCCCACACCCACACCCGCCACTCCTATCAGATCCCCAGCACTGCTTTGGCGATGAGGAAGTAGACGATCAGCCCACTGGCATCGACGAAGGTGGAAATGAAGGGGTTGGAGAACACGGCGGGATCCGTCCCGAGCTTCTTGGCGATCATGGGCATGACGCCGCCGATGCTCGCCGCGATCGTACACACGGCCAACAGCGTCAGCCCGATCGTCACGCCGATGGAAAGGCCGAAGATGACGCCGGTGATGACGGCCCCGAGTGTGCCGAGCAATGCGCCGAGGGTGAGTCCCACCGTGAACTCTCGCCCGAGTACGCGCAGCAGATCCGAACCGCGGACGTCGCCGAGGGCGAGCGCGCGCGTGACCGTGGTCGCCGCCTGGTTGCCCGTGTTGCCACCCGTGCCGATCAGCAAGGGCACGAAGAGTGCGAGGGCCGTGACCTGCTCGAGCGTCGTTTCGAAGATGGACAGGACGTGAACGGTCAGGGCGGCCCCGACGGCGAGGACGGCCAACCACACGATCCGGGAACGCACAAGCGAGCACACCGGGGTGGAGAAGTAGGGGCGCCCGAGCGGCTCCACGCCACCCTGCATGGCCGTGTCCTCCGTCTCGGCGCGTTCGATGATACGACCGGCGTCGTCGACGGTGAGGATCCCGAGGAGGCGCCCCTCGCTGTCGACGATCGGCATGGCAAGCAATCGGAGCTCGAAGCAGAGGCGGGCGGCGTCCTCGGCGCAGTGGTAGGCGCTGGCCACGTGGACGGCGGACATGAGATCGCGGATCATCACCTCGGGCGTGGCCCCCAGTAGCTGACGCAGGCCGACGACGCCGACCACGCGCCGTGCGTCGTCGACCACCGGGATTGTGTAGATGGTCTCGGCGTCCTCGAGGCGGCTCTTGATCCGCGCGAGGGTCTGGCCCACGGTGTAGGTCTCCCGGGTGGAGACAACGTGCGGGGACATGCGCCGGCCAATCGAGCCCTTGGGGTAGCCGAGGAGGTCGGTGGTGTGGCGGCGCTTGTCGCCGCTCAGGCCTCTCAGGAGCCGGGTGGAGAGGTTGGCGGGTAGCTCGTCGAGGAGGAGTGCGCGGTCGTCGGGGTCAAGGGAGTCGAAGATTTCCACGACCTCGCGGTTTTGCAGCCCTTTGATGAGGTCGGACTGCTGGCGAGGGCTCAGGATGTCGAAGACGGCGAGGGCGCGGTCCTTGGGCAGAAGCCGGTAGAAGACGGGCTGCTGGCGCTCGGGCAGACGCTCGAGGATGTCGGCGGTTTGGGCCGGGCTGGCGAGGGAGACGTGCTCGACGACGGCAGCGAACTTGCCCGCAGACAGCTCGGGCTGGATCGTTTCGAGGACGGAGTTGACGTCAACGTTCTGGCTCATGGTGCTTCCTTACGTGGAGGAGCCGGTGGCATGGCTCAACTCACCACGTCCCCAGGTGCCGACGATCAGCGGCTGCGGCGCTCAGAACGACGACGCGCGGGAGCCGCCGTCGGGCAGGGAGGACGTGGTCTTGCTTCGGTGACGAGAACTGTCACTGTTCACGGGTCCTCACCTCACTTTCGGCGGTCGGCGTCGGGGCGAGACCAGTGTAGCCGCATTCTCCGGGCTTGGCCATTACCGCCGCCACACCTCGTTTGCGGTGGAGCCGACCCCGGGCCTCGCCTTGCGGCTTCGCTGTCAGCCATGATCCTCGCCCACGTCCCGGGCGCACCGTAGACTGATGGGGAACTCGACATGAGCGGAGGAGACATGGAATGCAGGCGCATGGGGGAGTCGGGGCTGACCGTCTCCGTTTTGGGTTACGGTGCCAACAACCTGGGTCGGGCCGGGACGATGAGCGAGGACGAGAAGGGCGCGGCCGCCGTCGTGAACGCGGCACTGGAGGCCGGGATCACCTACTTTGATTCGGCCAATGTGTACGGCAAGCGCACGGGACTGTCGGAGAAGTTGCTGGGCAAAGCGCTGGGGGCCCGGCGCGAGGAGGTCGTGATCGCCACGAAGTTCGGCATGCGGCTCAAGGAAGACTCACCGGTCAGCGCGCGCGGTTCGCGCGGGTACATGCTGTCCTGTCTCGAGGACTCGCTGCGCCGGCTCGACACTGACTACATCGACCTGTATTACTATCATTCGCCCGATCCTCGCACGCCCCTCGAGGAGACCGTCGACGCGTTGGAAAGCGCCGTCGATCAGGGCAAGATCCGCTACTACGCCGTGTCTAACATGGCTGGCTGGCAGACGGCGGCCACCGCGCAGCTTGCCAGCCGCGGCAAGCTCGTGGCCACCCAGAACCACTACAACCTCATCGACCGGCGCGCCGAGCAGGAGATCCTGCCAGCTGCCCGCTACTACGGCCTTGGTGTGGTGCCCTACTTCCCGCTGGCTGCCGGACTGCTGACCGGCAAGTACACCGACGCCGTCCCTGAGGGTGGGCGGCTGAAGGCGGGCGATCCCAAGCTGGAGGCGGCGGATATGGACCAGCTGCGCCGCTACCGTGACTTTTGCGAGGAACGCGGTTTTGCCCAGGCCGACCTCGCCATCGCCTGGCTCGCCCATCAGGACCCGGTGGCCTCCATTATCGCCGGCGCGACCAGGCCGGAGCAGATCGCCTCCAACGCCAAGGCGGTGGACATTGAGCTCGACGACGCCGACCTCGCCGCACTCGACGAGATTTTCCCGCCGGCAGGTAAGGTCGCGCTCTTCTAGGCGCCGTCAGTGCGCGCAACCGCGCCGTTCTGTGGTTCCTTTCATGGTGGGTAATGCGGGCAAGAGCGCGCAGGTGAACTATGATAATCGGTGGTGTGTGCTGTGGGCACACGTGTAGCTATAAACGGACATGTTGTCCCTAACTCGAGTGGAGTACTGTGAAGCAGATCGTAGAGAACATCAGCGAGACCCGCGCCAAGCTGAGCGTGGAGGTCCCTGCCGAGGAATTTGATTCGGATTACGAGAAGGCCGCCAAGGAGCTGTCCAAGCAGGTCGCGATCCCCGGATTCCGTGCCGGCAAGGCTCCGCGCCGCGTGGTCGAGTCGAAGATTGGCCGCGGCTACATTATCGAGCAGGCCATCAATGACAACCTGGACAAGTACTACCAGGCCGCCGTCAAGGAGACGGGCATCGTTCCGATGTCGCGCCCCGAGGTGGAGATCAGCGAGGTCCCGGAGATGAAGGGCAAGGCGGACACCTCGGCCCTGAAGTTTACGGTTGAGGTGGACGTGCGCCCGGAGATCTGGATGCCGAACCCGGCCGACTTCTCTGTTGAGGTCCCGGCGGTCGAGGTGACGGACGAGGACGTTGAGGCTGAGCTCGAGGCTCTGCGCGAGCGCTTCGCCACCCTGACCACGGTTGACCGCGCGGCCGCCGAGGGCGACTACGTCAACATCGACCTCGTGGCCAAGATCGGCGAGGAGGAGGTGGACGACGTCGCTGGCGTGTCCTACCGCATCGGCGACGCCAACATGCTCGAGGGTCAGGACGAGGCGCTCACGGGTGCCACTGCGGACTCGACCGTTGAGTTCACCGCCAAGCTTGCCGGGGGCGAGCACGAGGGCGAAGAGGCGAACGTGACCGTCACGGTTCACTCCGTGAAGGAATCTGTGCTTCCCGACGCCGACGATGACTTTGCGCAGATGGCCTCCGAATTCGACACGATCGAGGAGCTCAAGGTCTCGCTTCGCGAGAGCGCGGCCAAGTCGAAGGCTGACTCGCAGCTCTCGGGTGCCTACCAGGCGCTCGTTGACCAGCTGATCGAGGCCTCGGACTTCCCACTTCCCCAGGGCCCGATCGAGGAGGAGATCGCCAACCACCTGCGCAACGAGGGCAAGGAGGAAGGCGATCCGCACGGCGAGGAGATCCGCAAGGATGTCGAGGACTCGCTGCGCACCCAGCTGCTGCTCGACACCTACGCTCAGGCCTTCAAGGTCAAGGTGGGCCAGGAGGAGCTGCTCGACTTCCTCATGACGCAGGCCCAGATGTACGGCATGGATCCGAACCAGTTCATCCAGGCCGCCGTCTCCACCGGTCAGCTCAATGCGTTCGCCGGCGAGCTCGCCCGTAACAAGGCTGTCATGGCCGCACTGCGCCTGGCCCAGGTTAAGGACGAGAACGGCAACGCCGTGGACGTGGACGCGATCCTCGGCGAGAAGCCCGAAGACGAGGTTGTTCCCGAGTTCACCGCCAAGCCTGCGAAGGTAGCAGCCAAGGCAGAGAAGAGCGAGAAGTCCGAGAAGAAGGCCGACGCCGATGCCGCGGCCGAGGACGGCGGCGAGGCTCCTGCTGGCGATATCTTCGACCCGGCCGACCACAAGGTTGACGAGGTTCTCGCCTACGTCGAGGGCGCGGACGAGGCCGAGAAGGCTCGCGTGCTCGAGGCTGAGAAGAACGGCAAGGCTCGCAAGACCCTCATTTCCAAGCTCGAGGCTTAAACCATACGCGCGGGGGCGGGAGCGGCCAGGCCGCTCCCGCCTTTGTATGTGCCAACAGCGAAAAGTCGGTGCTTCGGGAATGGCCGGGGGAGCGGGCTTCGTTAGGATCGATTGAGTGAAGCGCGCCGCCGCCACGGGCGGACGCATCTATCATCTACATCCGCCCATGGGGGCGAAGGAGGGGCGTCATGCCACAATCAGCCGGGCCAGGCCAACTCGCACTTGGCGACTCGATCTTTAATCGGCTCCTAAAGGAAAGGATCATCTGGCTGGGTGATCAGGTGACGGACGAGCTGGCGAACATGATCTCCGCACAGCTCCTGCTGCTCGCAGCCGAGGATCCGGACAAGGACATTTACCTTTACATCAACTCGCCGGGCGGCTCCGTCACGGCGGGGATGGCCATCTTCGACACGATGCAGTACGTCAAGCCGGACGTGGCGACTGTGGGCATGGGCCTTGCGGCGTCGATGGGACAGTTCCTGCTCACCGCCGGCGCGAAGGGCAAGCGCTACATTACCCCGCACACCCGGGTCCTCATGCATCAGCCGCTCGGCGGAGTGCAGGGAACTGCCACCGATATCCGCATCAACGCTGACCTCATCCTCAAGATGAAGGAGGAGCTTTCGGCGCTGAACGCGAAGCACACCGGAAAGTCGGTGGAGCAGATCCTCGCGGATTCGGACCGCGATCGGTGGTTCACCGCCCAGGAGGCTCTCGAGTACGGTTTCGTGGACCACATTATCGAAAGCTCGTCGGCCGTCGTCGGCGGCGGCGGCGTGGATCGCGGCGCTTCCACCGCGGCAGAGAACTAAGGAGCGGACTATGTACGGACTTTCACTTCCCTCATCCCAGCTCGCCGGTGGCATGGCTCCGCAGATGCCGTCCAACCGCTACGTCCTGCCCAGCTTCGAGGAGCGCACGCCCTACGGCTATAAGCGCCAGGACCCGTACGCGAAGCTATTCGAGGATCGCATCATCTTCCTCGGAGTCCAGGTCGATGACGCGTCCGCCGACGACGTCATGGCTCAGCTCCTCGTGCTGGAGTCCCAGGATCCGGAGTCGCCGATCACGATGTACATTAATTCCCCGGGCGGCTCTTTCACGGCGTTGACCGCGATCTACGACACGATGCAGTACGTCAAGCCGGAGATCCAGACGGTGTGCCTCGGCCAGGCGGCCTCAGCCGCGGCGGTTCTGCTCGCCGGCGGCTCGCCGGGACGCCGCCTTGCGCTTCCGAACGCGCGCGTGCTCATCCACGAACCCGCGATGCAGGGCGCCCAGGGCCAGGCCTCGGATATCGCGATCATCGCCGAGGAGATGGACCGCATGAACCAGTGGCTCATCGACACCCTCGCCCGCCACACCGGCCAAGAGGCGGCCACGATCGAGAAGGATATCTCGCGTGACAAGATCCTCACGGCCGAGCAGGCCAAGGACTACGGGATTGTCGACCAGGTGCTCGTCTCCCGTAAGGCTACGCGCCAGCAGGGTTAAGGTCTTCCTGAGGCTTGGTGCGTGGGGGCGGCGCTTCGGCGCCGCCCCCACGCACGTAGCATGTATGGCGCGCCGCACTGGCTATGTGCGGCGTTTTGGTGTGGAATTGAGGGTATAGAGGAAAGAGGTTGCCAGATGACTCGTACCGCAGACGCGGCCGACATGCTCAAGTGCTCGTTTTGTCAAAAGAGCCAGCGCCAGGTTCGTAAGCTGATCACTGGCTCGGGTGTCTACATCTGCAATGAGTGCATCGAGCTGTGCAATGAGATCATCGCCGAGGAGTTCGGTGCCGCGGACGGTGGCGACCAGCCCCAGGCGGAGCTGCCCACCCCGCGGGAGATATATGACTTCCTCAACGAGTATGTGATCGGCCAGGATTCCGCCAAGCGCACGCTCGCCGTCGCGGTCTACAACCACTACAAGCGCATCCGCGCCCTGACCTCGGTGGCGGACGCGAAGAAGGAAGACCACGTCGAGATCGGCAAGTCCAACATCCTCATCATTGGCCCCACCGGCACGGGCAAGACGTACCTGGCCCAGACACTGGCGAAGATCCTCAACGTGCCCTTCGCGATCGCGGACGCGACCGCGCTGACGGAGGCGGGATACGTGGGTGAGGACGTGGAGAACATCCTCCTCAAGCTCATCCAGGCCGCCGACGGCGACGTGTCGCGCGCCGAGCAGGGCATCATCTATATCGACGAGATCGACAAGATTTCCCGCAAGTCCGAGAATCCCTCCATCACGCGTGACGTCTCCGGCGAAGGCGTGCAGCAGGCGCTGTTGAAGATCATCGAGGGGACGGTGGCGGCCGTACCCCCGCAGGGCGGACGTAAGCACCCTCAGCAGGAATTCATCGAGATCGATACCTCTAACATCCTCTTCATCGTCGCTGGCGCGTTCGCGGGCATGGAAGAGATCGTGTCCTCGCGCACGGGTAAGCGCGGCATCGGCTTCGGCTCCTCCCTCCATGAGGCGCAGGACTCCGGGGCGTTGCTCCGTCAGACCACCCCGGAGGACCTGCACAAGTTCGGCCTCATCCCCGAACTCGTCGGCCGACTGCCTGTCCTCGCCACAGTCAACGACCTGACGGTGGAGGACCTCGTCCAGATCCTGAAGACCCCACGCAACGCGCTGATCAAGCAGTACCAGAAGATGTTCGAGCTGGATGGCGTCAAGCTCGAGTTCACCGACGCGGCCGTGGAAAAGATCGCCTCGGAGGCGATCGAGCGCGGCACGGGCGCACGCGGGCTGCGCTCCATCATGGAAAACCTCCTGCGCGAGCTCATGTTCGACATCCCCTCGCGTGACGACGTGGAGAAGGTCCTCATCGACGCCGACGTCGTGGAAGGGTCGGGGGAGGCGCTCGTCGTCACCAGCCGGAAGAACAGGACCGCCTAGCACGCCCTCGGTGCAGAGCGAAGGAGAAGCCATGGAGATCCCCGACCAGCTCGGCGTCTACCGCAAGACGATCGACAACCTCGACGCCGCGCTCATCCACATCCTCGCCGAACGCTTCCGCTGTACTCAGCAGGTCGGTCTGCTCAAGGCCGAGCACTCGCTACCGCCCTCGGACCCGGAACGCGAGAAGCGCCAGGTAGAGCGGCTCCGGCGCCTGGCGGAGGAAGCAGACCTTGACCCGGTCTTCGCCGAGAAGTTCCTCAAGTTCATCGTGGCCGAGGTCATCCGACATCATGAACGCATCGCGGCGGAAAAGAAGGACGCCTAGGCGAGGACGCTCCCACGCGCAGAAGGCAGGGCGGCAGGCTTACTTGGTGTAGATCTCCTCGATCGCCGAGTCGAAGTCACGGATCACGGCGGTGCGCTTGACCTTGAGCGACGGCGTCAGGTAGCCATTCTCAATGGTGAAATCCGCGGGCAAGATCTTGAACTTGCGGATGGACTCGGCACGCGAGACGTGTTCGTTCGTGCGCTTGACGGCGCGGTCAATCGCGGCGATGACCTGCGGGTCGTTGATCGCCTCAGTGACGGACATCGCGGGAAGGCCGCGATTGGACAGCCACTGGGGCAACGCCTCGGCGTCGAGGGTGACGAGGGCGGCGACGAAGGGCTTCTTGTCACCAACCACCACCACCTGGGAGATGAGCGGGTGTGAGCGCAGCCGGTCCTCCAGCTCGGCGGGGGCGACGTTCTTGCCGCCCGCCGTCACGATCAGCTCCTTCTTCCGGCCGGTCACCCACACGAACTCGTCCTCATCCACGCGGCCGATGTCGCCCGTGCGGAACCAGCCGTCCTCCGTGAAGACGGCGGCCGTGGCCTCCGGGTCGTTGTGGTAGCACTTGAAGACGTGGTCGCCCTTGACGAGAATCTCCCCATCCTCGGCGGCCTTGACGTAGCAGCCCGGGTAGGCCGGGCCAACCGAGCCAAGGCGGGTCTTGTTCACGCGGTTGACCGCGGTGGGGGCGGCCGTCTCGGACAGGCCGTAGCCCTCGAGGACCTGGATGCCGGCGCCGGTGAAGAAGGCCGCGAGCCGGTTTCCGAGCGGGGCACCGCCGGAAATGGTGTACTTGACCTTGCCACCCATGATCTCGCGCAGGTTTGAATAGACGAGGCGGTCGAAGATGCGCTGTTGGGCCTTGAGCTGGGCCGACGGACCCTCCGGCGTCTCCAGTGCCCGACCGTAGGCGATCGCCACCTTCGCCGCGGTGCGGAACATCTTGAGCTTGATGCCCCTGCCCGCCTTCGCGTCCGCCGCGTTGTAGATCTTTTCAAACACGCGCGGTACGGCCAGCACGTAGGTAGGCTTGAAGGACTGCATGTCAGCTACCAGGTTGCGCGTGTCCGGGCTGTAGCCGATCTCGGTGCCCACGTAGAGCGCAAGGACGTTGATGAAGCGGGCAAAGACGTGGGCCATCGGCAGGAACAGGAGCGTGCGGGCGTCCTTGCGTGAGACCACGTCCATGAGGCCCTCGTCCACCGGGCCGTTGATGACGACGTGGAGCAGGTTGCGGTGAGTGAGGACCACGCCCTTCGGCCGGCCCGTCGTTCCCGAGGTGTAGATGATCGTCCACACGTCGTCGGCCTTCTGGGCGTCGATGCGCCGGTCGATCTCGTCGTCGTCGTGCAGGGAACCCATGGCGGAGATGCGGCCCTGGGCGTCGTCGGCGATGACGAAGATCTGCTCGAGCACGTCCCCCTTAAGGAGCGGGCTCATCATGGTCTCCATCGCCTGACTCTCGACGACGGCAAAGCGGCAACCGGCGTCGTTGACGATCCACTCGGCCTGGTCGAGCACGGAGGTCTCGTAGATCGGCACGGCGTAGCCGCCCGCGAACTGGATCGCCAGGTCAAACAGCGACCATTCGTAGGAGGTGTGCGCCATGATCGCCACGCGGTCGCCGGGCTTCAGGCCGAGGGCGATGAAGCCACGCGCGAGGGCGCGGAGCTCATCGTAAAGCTGAGACCACCCGACCCCGATCCACTGGTTGCCCATGGTCGACTTGCGGTAGAGGGCCGTCTTCTTCGGCATTTCCAGCGCACGACGCCGGATCAGCGCGGGGACCGTCATCTGGTCCGTGACTTCCATCTTGCCGGGGACGAATGACACTCCCTCTTCTTCGATGTATTCGCTCACCGAATCTCCTTCGTATCGACGATAAAGCTACGGTACCGTAGCCGGCGTAAGAAGCGGCGGATTTCAGGCCCACCCGGCCATGAAATCCGCCACTAGGGTGAACGTTACGCGCTGAATTCGAAGGCTGTGACCTGCGGTTCTACCACGTCGGCCTCGACCACCGTCAGCTCGCCTTCGACGTGGGCGGCGGAGAGGATCTCGGCGCGCACCAGCTCGAGCGACTCGGCGGTGCCAGCGGGGATCTCCAGCGTGACGGAGGAGAAGGCTGTGCGCTGGGAGACCTTCTGCTCGGACTTGACCTTGCGAAGCGCCGCCAGCGCGGTGCCGGCCAGTGCTACCAGCTCGGGATCGCCCGAAGTGGCCAGCGACTCAGGCGTGGGCCACGCGGCGCGGTGGACCGAGCCCTCGCGGTACCAAGACCAGACCTCCTCGGTGGCGTAGGGGAGCACCGGGGCGAAAAGACGCAGGAAGGTGTCGACCGCCAGGTTGAGGGCCACACGCGCTGAACGGACCCGCCCCGCATGCCCGGCGGCGCTGTAGGCCCCGTCGCGATCGTAGGCGCGGTCCTTGACCAGCTCGAGGTAGTCATCGCAAAACGTCCAGAAGCAGCTTTCGGTCAGCTCCAGGGCGCGAGTGTGGTCGTAGGCCTCGAAGCTAGCCGTGGCGCGCTCGACGACGTTGGAAAGCCCGGCGAGCATCGCCCGGTCAAGCGGCTCCGTGACGGCGCCGAGGTCAAGATCGACCCGGCCCTGCCCGCCCATGCCAAGCGCGAACTTGGAGGCGTTGAGCACCTTCATTGCCAGGCGACGCCCGATCTTCATCTGCTGCTCGTCGAAAGCGGCGTCCGTGCCGAGGCGGGCGGAAGCTGCCCAATAGCGCACCGCATCCGAACCGTGCTTCTCCAGCAGGCTCATCGGGGTCACCACGTTGCCCTTCGACTTCGACATCTTCTTGCGGTCCGGGTCGAGGATCCAGCCCGAAATCGCCGCGTGCTTCCACGGCAGGCCGCCGAACTCGAGGTGGGCGCGCACCACCGTTGAGAACAGCCACGTGCGGATGATGTCCTGGCCCTGCGGGCGAAGGTCCATCGGGTAGACCTGGCTAAACAGCTTCTCGTCCGTCAACCAGCCGCCCGCAACCTGCGGCGACATCGAGGAGGTCGCCCACGTGTCCATGATGTCCACCTCGCCGACGAAGCCGCCCGGCTCCCCACGCTGAGACTCATCAAATCCCGGGGGAGTATCCGAGGACGGGTCAACCGGGAGCATGTCCTCGGTGGGCAACAGCACGGCGTCGTAATCGACGTCGCCCGCCTCGCTCACCTTGTACCACACCGGCAACGGGACGCCGAAGAAACGCTGGCGAGAGATCAGCCAGTCGGTGTTCAGGCCCTCCACCCAGTTGTTGTAGCGCACCCGCATGAAGTCGGGGTGAAAGTCCAGCTGCTCGCCGCGCTCGAGCAGGTTCTCGCGCAACTCCTTGCCATTCGACTCGGTGTAAGCCCGGCCGCCGTTGCGAATGTACCACTGGCGGGAGGGAACGATCTCGAGCGGCTTGTCGCCCTTCTCGAAAAAGTTCGTCATACGGGTGGTCGGCTTGACCTCGCCGATCATCTCTCCCGTCTCCTGCAACGTTTCGACCAGCACCTTACGCGCGGTGAACGTGGTGGCCCCGGCCATCGCGGCGAAGGTCGTCCGGCCAAGATCCGAGGTGATCCACTCCGGCGTCTCGCGCACGAGGCGCCCGTCCTTGCCCAGGACCGTGCGCATCGGCAGGCCAAGCTCGCGCCACCACTGCACGTCGGTCAGGTCGCCGAACGTACAGCACATGACGATGCCCGAGCCCTTGTCGATCTCCGCCATCGGGTGAGGAAGAATCGGCACCTGCACGCCGAAGACCGGCGTGATCGCAGTCTTGCCGAAGAGGTGCTGGTAGCGCTCGTCGTCGGGGTGGGCGATAACGGCCACGCACGCGGGCAACAGCTCGGGGCGGGTGGTCTCGATGGTGACGTCCCCGTCCGGGGTGTGGAACTGGAGCGAGTGGTAGGCACCCGGATACTCGCGCGCCTCAAGCTCGGCCTGGGCAACCGCGGTCTGGAACGTGACGTCCCACAGACCCGGCGCCTGCGCCTGGTAGGCCTCCCCGCGCTGAACGTTGCGGATGAACGCAGCCTGGGCAACCTTCTGGGCCTTCATCCCGATCGTCTGGTAGTTCTGTTTCCAATCCACCGACAGGCCGAGGTAGCGCCACAGCGCCTCGAACTGCTTCTCGTCAGCCTCGGTCAGCTTCCAGCACAGCTCGATAAAGTTACGCCGCGAGATGGGCAACTGATCGGCGTACTTGATCGACTTGCCGTCCCCGCCGTCGTGCGGGGGAACAAAATCCTCCACATAGGGCAACGACGGGTCGCAGCGCACACCGTAGTAGTTTTGCACGCGACGCTCGGTGGGCAGCCCGTTGTCATCCCAGCCCATCGGGTAGAAGACATTCATGCCGCGCATGCGCTTATAGCGGGCGAGGACATCCGTGTGCGTGTAAGAGAAGACGTGACCGACGTGCAACGAGCCCGATACCGTGGGCGGAGGGGTATCGATCGAGTAAACCGCCTCCCGGGTGGTCTCCGTGTCGAAGGAGTAGGTGCCCTCCTCGTCCCAGGCCGTGCCCCAACGGTTCTCAAGGCCGTCCAAGCTCACCTTGGCCGGCACGTGGGCTGATGTGCGCAGTGATTCAGTCATAACGATATTCTTCCACGATCGGCGAGGCCCGGTCACGTTCGCCGGTGTGAGGTTAGGCGGTGCGGGCGTTATAGTTCGGGCATGACTTCACTGCAGGCCGTGGCGGTACCCGGCATCCCGACACTGACCAGTGGCGACGACGTCGCCGCCGTCATCTCACCCCACCTCGCGGGGCTGACCTGGCCCGACGGCTCGACCGGCTTGCGCGGGGAGGACATCGTGGTCATCGCGGGCAAGATCGTGGCCAAGGTCCAGGGGCGGTGGCACCGGGCGGGCGAAGAGCCCGACGGTTTTCGCACGCGCGCCGGCATTCCCGACCAACTCGGCCTCAAGGCGCCCGTCGACCTGAAGAGGGAAGCCGGCCTGATCCGCCGCGGCCTCGCCGCACGCTTCGGCGGCCGCCCCGGTGTCATCATCGCCGGCTCGGCCAGGACCAGCGAGCCGGGCAGGGGAGTGCTCGACGTCGCCCTCGCCGCGGCCGGCATCGACGCGAAGCGGGAGGGCGGGGAATCCGTCATCGACGCGGTGGCCGCGGCCGCGGGCGTGTTGACGGGGCCGGGCTGCCCGGTCGTCGTCGTACGCGGGGTCACAGACGTGCTGACCTGGGAAGACTAGCGGGGTTGGCGCACAGCGCTTGACGCTTTAGGCGGGCTTGACGCTTGAGGCCTGGCCAAGTTCGGCGTCGCGGGCGATGGCGGCGTTCACGGCGTCGATCACAGCCGGGGTGAAGCCGGAGGCTTCCATGGCGATCAGGCCCGCGATGGTGGTGCCGCCGGGAGAGGTGACCTGGTCGCGCAGGTCGGAGGGCGTGTGGCGGCCAAGCTGGTCAAGAACGAGCTGGGCCGAACCGAGCACCGCCTGGGCGGCGATCCGCCGCGCCTCATCGAGCCGCATGCCGGCCGCAAGGGCGCCGCGGGCGAGGGCGTCGATGTAGGTGTAGGTCCACGCCGGCGAGCAGCCGGCGATGGCGGAGAACGCGGCGAAGTCTTTCTCCGCGATGCGGGCGGTGAGACCCACCGCGGCGAATACCTGCTCCACGGCGGCCAGCTGTTCCTCGGTCACGGCGTCGTTCGCGCACAGCGCACTCATTCCGGCGCCGATCTGGCTGTTGACGTTCGGCATGACCCGGACGATCGGGGACCCTGCGGGGGCGTGGGCGGCGAGCGTGGCCAGGTTCAGGCCCGCCGCCACCGACACGATGACCTTCCCCTTGGGCTCGCCCAGCTCCGAGAGCACCTTCGCCACCGCGTGCGGCTTGACGGCGAGGATCACAATGTCGGCGCCCTCGTAAACCTCTCGCGCGCTGGCGACGAAGCGCGCCCCGGTCTCATGTGCCTGGGCCTGCCCCATCTGTGCGTTTGTGCGGGTGAAAATCACCTCATCGGGGGCGAGGACGCCCGCGGCGAGCACGCCGCGCAAAATTGCCCCACCCATGTTGCCGGTACCAACAAAACCGATCATAGCTACCTCCCGTGTCTATCTCGCAGACTACTACGGATGCCGGCGCGGGGCCCGATACCCACCTGCGGTCTGATCGCGAGATCAAGCGGGGGCGATTAGGGTGTGCTCTGTGAATCTTTTAAACGGTTGGGTGGTGCTAGGAATCGCCGCGTTCGCTATCGTTGCTGCCGCGGCCGGCTTCGCCTTCGTATCGATCCCCGGCAAGGGGTTTTGGCGGGGAGCCGCGCGCCTCCTCGTCATCGCTGTCGCGCAAGTGTGCGTGCTCGTCATGTTCGCTACCTTCGTCAACTACCAGTTCGGCTTCTTCCGCAACCTCACCGAGGTGGCATCCTTCGCCAGCGGTAGCCCGGCCGAGGGCAAGGTTGAGCCGGTGAAGACCGACCCGACCACCACGCCATCCGAGCCGACGCCGGACCCGCGCTACGTCCTTTCCTGGGAGGAGTCCTCCGACCCCGGAATGGTTTCCGCGACTCTGGACGGGCCCGAATCCGGCATCACGGCCGAGATGCGAGCCTGGGTGCCGCGCGGCTACCCGCAGCCCGGAGTCGAGTACAACGTCATGCTCCTGTTGCCCGGCACGCCCGGCAACGCATCGGCCATCGCCCCGGCGATCGGAGCGCCCGAGGAGCTTCAGAAGGCCATCGACGACGGGCGGCTTGCACCCACCATCCTCATCACCTCGGACATGAACTTCGGAGGCCGCGTTGCTACCTGCGCCGACGTCGTCGGCGGTGACAAGGCCGAGACCTGGTTTGTTCGGGACGTGCCTGCCGCGATCCGAGCCAACTTTCAGGTCACCGACGACGCCACCGGCTGGAGCGTGGTCGGGCCATCGATGGGCGCCTACTGCGCGGCCAGGATCGGCATCCTCCACCCGGACGTCTACGGCAGCGCGGTGTGGCTTCACGGCATAGACCTCCCGCTGGAGGACTCCTTCCCGAAGACGCCGGGGGTGTTGGAGAGCCAGCGCCTGTCGGCCCTCATCGCGGACGTGCCGCGCCAGGGCAACCTCATGTTCGTCTCTTCCACCGAGGATCCCGGCACCATTGGGGACGCCCAGGCTGTGGTCGACGCCGCACCCGACCCGTCCAAGATTTACCACGACATGCGCACGAGCGGCTCACACGGCTGGGTTGTGTGGGTGAGGGAGTTTCCCGACGTCGTGGACTGGCTGTCGACCGTCCAGAACGCAAGCAAGTAAGGAGCAAACGATGTGGGAAGCGGGAAGCCCCTTTGGCTTGACGAGCCTCAAGCTGCTGGCAATCGTGGTCGCGGTCGGGGTGGCGTGCATCGTCGCTCTCCTGTGGCGGGCAAACCGAAGCGAGCGCCCGCGCCGCCGTTCGCAGGCCCTCGACGCCCTGCTCTACACGGGCGCAGTGGTACTGCCGGTGATGGCCGTGTTCATGCTGATTAATCGGCTTGGCGACTTCTATAACTCCTTCTCCGAGTTGGCCAACCAGATCGCCGAGCTTGCCGGGTAGCCCTCGCTCCGAGGGTTCTGCTGTGAGCCTCTGTCGGCGGTTCTCCCGAGGATTTTGCCGAAAAGGCCCTAAAGGCGAACGGGAAACGGCAGGCTCATGCCCCGTGAACGCCCGGTCAGCTCTCGGCGTCGTGTGCCGCGGCTCGTCCGCGCGGAGGTCTGCCGCGCGGTAGGCTTGCCTTGAGGAAAGGAGTGGCCATGACATCAGCACTGGTGACCGGAGCGTCGTCGGGAATTGGGGCGGCGGCAGTGCGTGCGCTTACCAAGGACGGGCTGCGCGTGATTGCCACCGCGCGCCGTGAGGATCGGCTACGCGCGCTGGCGGAGGAGACCGGTTGTGAGTACGTGGCGGGTGACCTGCTCGCCGACGGCGTGGATACGATCGGAGCCTACCTGGCCGAGCACGGCCCGGTGGACGTGCTCGTCAACAACGCCGGGGGAGCGCTCGGCACCGACCCCGTCGGTGAGGGCAATGTGGAGGAGTGGCGGCGCATGTACGAACTCAACGTCCTTGCGAGCCTGAAGGTTACCCAGCTTGTGCTGCCCCACATGGAGGAAAGCGGCGGCACCCTGGTCTACATCACGTCGACGGCGGCTCATGACACCTACCCCGGCGGTGCGGGATACACCGCGGCCAAACACGCTGAGCGCATGATCCCGAACACTCTGCGCCTGGAGCTGGTGGGCAAGCCGGTCCGGATCGTCGAGATCGCGCCCGGGATGGTTCACACCGAGGAGTTCTCCCTCAACCGTTATCACGGCGACCAGGCCGCGGCGGACAGAGTCTATGCGGGTGTGGAGGCTCCGCTCACGGCCGAGGACGTGGCGGAGGCGATTCGCTGGTGCGTCAGTCTCCCGCCGCACTTCAACGTCGACTCGATGATCATCCGGCCGGTCGCGCAGGCCTCGAACACGGTGGTGGCACGCACGTAGCACGGTTCTCGCCCGCGCGCCCGCGGAGGGGAGAATCGACGGTGTTCTTTCCCGTGAGAGCAGGCGGACGCGGCCAAAATCACGTCCACCGCCCGGGCGTGACATGGCACCTTTGGGCGTGCCTGACTAAGATTGGTCGTGGCTTTGATCCGGCTATCACCGGGGAGCTTCCGGAAGAACGGTCCGAGCGGGCTCAGTAGAACCGGGCGGGTGGATCCGTCATCGTCCCCAATAAGCGGCGCAGCGAAGGCTGTGCAAGCGAGGTGGTACCGCGGCGCAAGTCGCCCTCGCCGAGTAACTTCAGGAAGAACTGGAGTGCGTCGGCGGGCGTGCTCCAGGTGAGGAGAGAAATGACCAGCCGAAAGTACCCCTTGCATCGTGATGGCGAGGCCGTGGCCTCCCCGAATTTCCCCCAGCTTGAGGAAGATGTCCTCGCCTACTGGGAGAAGGATGATACGTTCCAGGCCTCCATCGACCAGCGCACCGGCGACGAGTTCGTCTTTTACGACGGCCCGCCGTTCGCCAACGGCCTGCCCCACTACGGCCACCTCTTGACCGGATACGTCAAGGACGTCGTCGCCCGCTATCAGACCCAGCGGGGCAAGAGGGTTGACCGCGAATTCGGCTGGGATACCCACGGTCTGCCCGCCGAGCTTGAGGCAGAAAAGGTGCTCGGCATCGAGGACAAGTCCGAGATCGAGAAGATGGGCATCGAGAAGTTCAACGATGCCTGCCGAACCTCGGTGCTGACATACACCAAGGAGTGGAAGGAATACGTCACCCGCCAAGCGCGCTGGGTCGATTTCGACAACGGCTATAAGACGCTCGACCCCACGTTCATGGAGTCGGTCATCTGGTCCTTTAAGACGCTATGGGATAAGGGCCTCGTCTACGAGGGCTATCGCGTGTTGCCCTATTGCTGGAACGATCAGACCCCGCTGTCTAACCACGAACTGAAGATGGACGACGACGTCTACCAGGATCGTCAGGATCAGACCGTGACGGTGGGCTTGCGCCTCGAGTCCGGCGAGCTGGCCCTCATTTGGACGACGACGCCGTGGACGTTGCCGTCCAACCTTGCCATCGCCGTCGGCCCGGAGATTGACTACGTGTGCGTGCGCCCCGCAGATGGTCCGGTTGCCGGACAGGACGTGCTGCTGGCAAAGGCGCGCCTGGCCGCATATGCCAAGGAGCTTGGCGAGGAGCCGCAGGTAGTGGCCGAGTACAAGGGCGCTGACCTGCAGGGCAAGAAGTACTACCCGATCTTCGACTACTACACGCGCGAGGGCGACAAGCCGGGGCCGAACGCCTGGCAGATCCGCACGGCGGACTATGTCTCCACCGAGGATGGCACCGGTCTGGTCCACATCGCCCCCTACGGTGAGGACGACATGTTCGTGCTTGCCGAGGCGGACATCAAGGTGGTCGAGACCGTCGACCCGGCGGGCAAGTTCTTCCCCAATATCAGCGACTACGCCGGGCTTAACGTCTTCGATGCCAACCGCCCGATCATGAACGATCTGCGCGATGGCACAGGCTCCCAGGAGCGCATCCCGGCCGAGCGCCGCTCGGTGCTGGTGCGCGAACAGTCCTACGTGCACTCCTACCCGCACTGCTGGCGCTGCCGCAAGCCCCTCATCTACAAGCCCGTGACCTCCTGGTTCGTGGCCGTCACTCAGTTCCGTGACCGCATGGTCGAGCTCAACCAGCAGATTACCTGGCAGCCGGAGCATATCAAGGACGGCATTTTCGGTAACTGGTTGGCTGGCGCCCGCGACTGGTCGATCTCCCGAAACCGCTACTGGGGCACCCCGATCCCCGTGTGGAAGTCGGACGATCCGGCCTACCCGCGCATCGACGTATACGGTTCGTTTGCCGAGCTGGAGGCCGACTTCGGTCGCCTCCCAGTTGGCCCGGACGGGCAGCCGAACCTGCACCGGCCCTACATCGATGAGCTGACCCGCCCCAACCCGGACGACCCCACGGGCAAGTCCACGATGCGCCGCATCCCGGATATCCTCGACGTCTGGTTTGACTCGGGCTCGATGCCGTACGCCCAGAAGCATTACCCGTTCGAGAACCAGGACTGGTTCGAGTCTCACTTCCCGGGCGACTTCATTGTTGAGTACATCGGCCAGACCCGCGGCTGGTTCTACGTCATGCACGTGCTCTCCACCGCTCTGTTTGACCGCCCGGCCTTCACCTCCTGTATCTCGCACGGGATCGTGCTCGGCAACGACGGGCGTAAGGCCTCCAAGTCGTTGCGCAACTACCCCGACCCGATGGAGATGTACGACCAGTACGGTTCGGACGCCGTGCGCTGGATGCTCATGAGCTCCCCGGTGCTTCGCGGCGGCAACCTTGTGGTCAACGAGGAGGGGATCCGTGGGGCGATGCGCCACGTCATCCTCCCACTGTGGAACACGTGGTACTTCTTCGCCCTCTATGCTGGCACGTGCAACAAGGGGGAGGGCTACCTGGCTTCGCCGATCGACGTCAACGACGCCGGGGCGCTTGCGGGCCTCGATGTCATGGACCGCTACCTCCTGTCGCGCACAAAGCTACTGGCTGACGCCGTCAAGGCTGATCTTGATGGTCTGGACATCCCGGCTGCGACGCACAAGGTGCGTGGGTTCATCGACCTGCTGACCAACTGGTACGTGCGCACGTCGCGTGATCGCTTCTGGAACGAGGACACGGACGCCTTCGACACGCTCTACACGGCCCTCGAGACCCTCATGCGGATCGCCGCCCCTCTCTTGCCGCTGGTTGCGGAGGAGATCTGGCGCGGCCTGACGGGCGGGCGCTCGGTCCACATGACTGACTGGCCGCAGTGGCCTGAGCATGTCGTCGACGCGAACCTGGTTGAGGTCATGGATGAGGTACGCGACGTCGTCTCGCACGCCCACTCGTTGCGGAAGGCTCATTCCCTGCGGGTGCGCCAGCCGCTGCGCTCCCTGACCGTAGTCACCGGCCTGGACCTGGCTCCGTTCACCTCACTCATTGCCTCTGAGGTCAACGTCAAGGAGGTCAAGATTCAGACGGCCGAGGAATCGGGCCTCGAGGTGCGAAAGGAGCTCACGGTGCTCCCGCGCGAGTTGGATCCGGCCGTGCGTCGTCACACCTCCGCCCTGTTCAAGGCGGCCCGCGAGGGCGCCTGGGAGCTGGAGGGGGACCGGGCACGCATGCTTGTCGATCCTGTCATCGTGCTCGAGCCGGGCCAGTTCGTGGCCACGACGGCGGTGGAGGCCGCCCCGGGCTCGGTTGCCGAGGTGCTCGACTCGGGTGCGTTCGTGGTGCTCGACACCGTCCTTGACGAGGAGTTGGAGGCGGAGGGCTACGCCCGCGACGTCGTTCGCGCGGTCCAGGACCAGCGCAAGGCCGACGGCCTGCACGTGGCCGATCGGATCCGCCTGACCCTGCGGGTGCCTGATGAGCGAGTGGCGGCTGTTGAGGCCAACCTTGGCATGATCGCCTCGGAGACCCTGGCCCGCGAGGCGAGTGTCGCCGGTGGTGGCGAGGGTATCGAAGCGACCGTGGAGAAGCTATGAGCGAATCGGAATTTGATGAGGGTCCTGACCCGTTGACTGGGCAGGAAGCGGGTCAGGAGATCGACGCCGACCTGGAGGCCATCCTGCGCTCTCGGCTCGTCGTCGGCCCGGATCCGTCCGTGCTCGACGACGTGCTGAACGCTCCCGAACCCGACCCGACCCAGCAGCTGGCCGACCAGGTTGACCTCGAGCGGCAGGTGGCCCAGATCTACGCCCAGATCGTGGAGCGCGCCCCGGAGCACAAGGTTCAGCCTTCCATCCAGCGCGTCGCGGACTGCCTGGACATGATGGGTAACCCGCAGCGTTCTTTCCGTGCGGTGCACATCACCGGCACGAACGGCAAGACGTCCACGGCCCGCATGGTCGAGGCTCTGCTGCGCGAGCGGGGGCTCCGTACCGGTCGCTTCACCTCTCCTCATCTGAACTCGGTGCGCGAGCGGATCAGTATCGACGGGCAGGCCATCTCTGCCGCTGCCTTCATCCAGGCGTGGGAGGATGTGGCTCCCTTCGTGGCGTGGGTGGACGAGAAGTCGAAGGCCGAGGGCGGCCCGCGGATGTCCTTCTTTGAGGTCTTCACTGTCATGGCCTATGCCGCCTTCGCGGATGCGCCGGTGGACGTCGCCGTCGTCGAGGTGGGCATGGGCGGCAGATGGGACGCCACGAACGTCGTTGACGCGGAGGTTGCCGTGCTCATGACTGTGGCCCGCGACCACGAAAAGTGGCTCGGATACGAGCTGACTGACATCGCCAGGGAAAAGCTCGGCATCCTCAAGCCGGGCGCGACCCTGATCAGCGCCTATCAGGAGCCGGAGGTGCTCGACCTGGTTCACGAGGCGGTGCGCGCCAATCGCGCCGAGTATGTCCAGTACGGACAGAACCTGCAGGTTCTGCACCGCGAGAACGCGGTGGGTGGGCAGATCATCACGGTTCGCACGCCGGCCGGTGTCTATGAGGATATTCCGCTGGCGATGTACGGCGATTACCAGGCCACCAACGCGGCCGTGGCGCTTGCGGCCGCGGAGGCCCTGTTTGGTGGCGGGGCCTGGAGCGGGGACGTGGTCGAGCACGCGCTGATGGCCACGAACTCTCCGGGCCGCATGGAGGTGGTGCGCAAGTCGCCGCTCGTGCTCGTCGACGCCGCACACAATCCTGCCGGCGCCGAGGCGACGGTTGGGGCGCTCGAGGAGAACTTCCCTGGTACTCGCGTTCTCGTCTTCGCCGCGATGGCGGACAAGGACGTGGAGGGCATCCTGTCGGTGGCTGAGCCGCACTTCCACTCGGTGGTCGTCACCTCCCTAGATTCGGAGCGTGCCATGGCGATTGACGAGACCGCGGAGCTCGCCCGCGAGGTCTTCGGCGAGGACCGTGTCGCCGTGGAACCTCATCTGGACGCCGCGATCGTGTATGCGGCTGATGTGGCCGAGAGCGCCGATTCTGAGGAGCTGACCACCCCGCACGTGGTGGTGATGGGGTCGATTGTGTTGGCTGCCAACGCCCGCGCGGTCATGGGCCGGCCGAAGGTGGATGGCTCCTAGGACTTCGCTGACCCCTCGTATACGATGGGAGCACACGGACGTCCCGAGGAGGGAAGATGCGCCTTACTCAACTGCAGGTCAAGAACTGGAGGAATTTTCACGAGATTGACTTCCGCCTAGGTCAGCGGCTGATCATTGTCGGTGCGAATGCTACGGGCAAGTCAAATCTCTTGGATGTTTTCCGGTTCCTGCGTGACATTGCCAGCCCCCAAGGCGGTTTGAGCTCGGCAATCGACAGTCGCGGCGGCTTGAGCACAATACGCAACCTGAACGCGCGTAACTTTAACAACGGGCACGTGGAGATCCTCGTGACGATGGAGGATCGTGGTGAGGAGTGGGAATACAACCTTGCAATCCGTCAGGAGTCCGCTGGGCGTCGTCGGCCGGTTGTCGCGAAGGAAGTGGTCAAACGAGGGGGAGAGACGATCCTTGAGCGTCCTAATAAGGCCGACGACGCCGATCCGGACCTACTCACGCAGACGCACCTCGAACAGATCGCAAGCAACACGAGCTTCCGTGCTGTGGCGACGTTCTTTGAAGGGATTCGCTACTCTCACCCCTCTCCGCAAAGCATTCGTCATTCAAGTCCCACCAGGACGTCGAGTGACGCTGTGGGAAACGGACTGATCGCCGAGATCAACGCGACGACGGAGCGAACCCGCAAGTCGCGCCTGCGAAAGATCCAGGCGGCACTCCAGACGGCGGTGCCCAATTTTGAATCACTGAGGTTGGAAATTGACAATGCAGGACAGCCGCATCTGGTTGCGGCTTTCAAGAATTGGCGAAAGAATCCGGCCAACCAACTGGAAACGGAGTTCTCTGACGGGACGCTACGACTCATCGCGCTTCTCTGGGCAGTGCTGTCTCAACCGCGCTCGGAGGGGATCTTGTTGCTCGAGGAGCCCGAGATCTCGCTCAACCGCGAGATCATTCAGCAGCTCCCGTCGATGATCGCGTCCGTCCAGCGCGGCAAGGATATGCAGGTGATCATGACCACGCACTCGCCCGACCTGCTCGACGATGAGGGCGTTGCCAACGAGGAGGTTCTGGTACTGACGCGCGGGGACGAAAACACACAGGCGCGTTTGCTTTCAGAGTTTCCAAAGGAATCTGGCTTCGTCTGCAGCGGGATC
>JALEWQ010000025.1 GCA_022783305.1 Trueperella sp.
GCGCGCGATCAAGTTGCTCGAGGCGGGCAAGATCAACGTGGACGAGATCGTCACCCACACGTTCCCACTCTCCCGCGTGACCGAGGCCTATCAGGCGCTTCACGACCGCCTCGGCGTCAAGATCGCGGTGGTACCCGGGGATGAGTAGCGCGGCTTAGGGCGGCTACCTGGGCGCGGCACCCCCCAAGGGTGTGACATATTGGACATTGCTACATTTTGATTTCGGCTCCGTTTTACCAAGGGGTGATCGCAGTGCGTTCCGCTACTTTTTTCAAACAGGCAGGATCCATCCTGATCGGTGGGGGTGCGATGATGGCGATATTGGACCTCATCGATACGCGTGGTCTCCTCGTCCACGGGATCGTCGTGCTCGCCGTGGGCGCGGCCCTGGTGATTTGGGCGAGAGAGAAGGAGAAGGGCGAGGGAACTGGCGGGAAAGATCGCTAGCTGTAAACCGCCGATGAGGCGGGCCAACGAGGGCAAACCGGCCACGCCAGCGTTGCAGCCCGCAAAGAAGCTTGGGGCACGTACCGCGATATGGTACGTGCCCCAAGCTGTGATCGGTGGCGTCAGGCGCCCAGGTGGCCCCTACTCGCCGCGCTCGAACTCGCAGATGCGGTTGACCTTGTCCTTCGAGCGGCTGTTGGGATCGAAGGTGTACTTGAGGTACTCCTCGAGCAGCTTCTCGGCCAGCTTGGTGCCGATCACCTGCGAACCCATCGCGATGAGGTTGGCGTTGTTGGACAGCACGGCGCGTTCTGCCTGGTAGACGTCGTGAATGCACGCGCAGTAGGCACCCTCGACCTTGTTGGCCGCGATCGACACGCCAATGCCCGTGCCGCACACAAGCACGCCGCGGTCGTAATCACCGGCCGCGACGGCGGTGGCGACGTCGAAAGCCACGTTGGCGTAAATGGGATCATCAGATCCGAGGTCGGTCACCTCGTGGCCGAGTTCGGTGGCCTTCGCCATGAGGATCTGCTTCAGCTCGGAAGCGTTGGGGTCACATCCAAATGCCAGTTTCATACCTGCTCCTTTGACGGGGTCTAGCAATACCCCCAGTCTAGGACGCTCTGCTCACCCGCGAAATAGTTAGCACATTTGTGCCCTTAAGTGCACGCCCGCGGGGCGACGGGCACGTTGGTCCGGTGGCCTAGCCTGGACGTCCGGCTGACTGCCTGGCTGATTCCGGCGTCGGGCGGCCCGCGCGACTACACCCCGTGCCAGAAGTCGCGAACGAGCGAGTCCCGGTCCTTGTGAGAAGTCTTTTGCAGAATGTTGTGCACGTGAACCTTGACGGTCGACGGCGAGATGTACAGCTGCGAGGCGATGGCGGTGTAGCTCTTGCCGCGCATGATCTCGGTCAGGATCTGCGACTCGCGTTCGGAGAGGGAAAAGCGCGTGGCGAACAGATGGACCTCGTTTTCGAGGAACTTCTCCCGCGCGGGAGTCGGCCCAGCCGGGGCGCTTTCGTAAAACAGCTGCAGACGACGAACGGCGACGCGTACGAACCAGAAGCCGGTCCCCAAGACAAGCGCGTTTTCAACAAAGTTGCGTTCGGGCATGAAGGGCAGCGCGCCCGTCACCTCGAGTGCTGGCCGAAGGTACAAGAAGTACAGATTCCATATGATTGTGCCCAGCGCTCCGACAAACATGTAGAGCACGAGCGGCATGTGAGTCAGCTGGCGCTTGCGTTCCATTGGATCTGAAGTACGTAGGAAAACCCAGGCGTCGAAGGCAACCATGGCGAGCATCGCGAGCGAACGCATGGTAAAGAAGACGAACTCCCGGTCTCGTGGGGTGTCTATGCCGACGTAGGCGAATGCGGAGCCGAGAATAAAGAGCGCAACCGCGATCTTTGCAGGCAACATCGATCGTTCCAAGAACCTGCATTGCATTGCCCACAGGCAGCCAAACACGCCCGCGCCCAATAGCACTGACTCCACGGGAGATGTGATCGAGTAGAGGCTGGCGTCAGCGGAGCTATGCGGGTGGACGTATGCGGTACGAAACACTAGGGTCACGTCGAAGAAGTAAAAGAAGAATGCGGCTGTTGCGAGCGCGAACATCTTCTGGCGTGTGACGACAAAAGCCGAGAATGACACCGCCGAAATGAACAGTGCACACACGAACACGATCATGGTGTAGAAGAAAACGATCAACCCGATATCCCCCTTGATTCCGGGGCTCATCTACTGTGATGGAAAGCAAGGACAAGTCATTCTACCAGCAGGAATGCACCCCAAGCTAGGATGCACGTGCGACAATCGTGCCCGGCGGATGCGGGCAGGCAATGCAGGCGGACGCGGGCAGACGGCTCGCACACACCGTCTGCCCGCACGCTTGGGAAGAACCCGTCCATCGCCTAGCTGGAGACGATGACCGCCGTCGCGCAGAGCACGCCGCCGAAACCGAGAACGAAAAGCACCATCGGCCACACGAAGCGTAGCCAATGTGAGTACTTCATGTTCAGCATCTGCAGCGTTGCCATGACCAGGCCGGTCGGGGCGAGGAAGAGCATCGCGTACTGGCCGTACTGGTATGCCATGACGATGATCCAGCGAGGCATGCCGACGGCGTCGGCGAGCGGAGCGAAGATCGGCATGGCGAGCACCGCCAGGCCCGACGACGACGGGACCACGAAGCCGAGGATGAAGAACACCAGCATGAGCATGATGATGAAGAGAGGACCCGACATGCCGGACACCATGGTGGTCAACGAGTTCAGGATGGTGTCCGAGATGAGGCCCTCGTTCATTACCAGGTTGATGCCGCGGGCGAGGCCGATGATCAGCGACACGGCCACGAGTGAGGAAGCGCCCTCGGAGAAGGCGTCAACGAGGGCGCTCTCCGACAGTTTCTCCCTGCCCAAGGCGGCGATCAACATGATGATGATGGCGATTACCAGGAATGCGGCGGCCATTTGCGGGAACCACCATCCGGCAGCCATGACGCCCCAGACCATGATGACGAAGGCGGAGACGAACAGCACCAAGATGATCTTCTTTTCCCAGTTGAAGTCCTTGATGTCGTCCATGGAGGAATTCATGGCCCACCGCTTGGTGAAGTCGGCGTGATCCTCCCACGTGTAGGAGAAGGCCGGATTATCCTTCACCTTCTTCGAATACCAGTGGAGGTAGAAGACCACGACGACGCCGCCAACGATCAGGCCGGAGAAACGCCACCAAATGCCCTCGGTGAATTGGATGCCGGCGGCGTTGGAGGCAATGACGGAGGAGAATGGGTTGACGGTAGAGAAAGTCGTTCCCATCGATCCCGCCAGGAAGATTGCGCCTACCGAGACGATGGAGTCGTAGCCGAGGGCGAGGAAGATCGGCACAAGGATCGGGTAGAACGCGACTGCTTCCTCTTCGAGCCCGCACAGCGATCCGCCGGCCAACATGAACACTGCAACAAAGAAGATGAGCGCGAACTCATGGCCTTTCGTCCGTTTCGTCAGTGCCACGAGGCCAGACTCGAAGGCTCCCGTTTTTCGCACGACGCCGATCAGCCCGCCGAGGACGAAGATGAAGACCATGACGTCCACGGCTTCGATGGTTCCGCGCACCATCGCGCTTGGAACGTCGGTGAATCCGGCGGGGTTTTGCTCGAGGCGCTCGTAGGAGCCGGGCACGGAGATCGGCTTGTTCAGAGAACCGGAGGTGAACTGCGTGATGTCGAGATCAACGCCCAGATCCTCCAGCGATTCTTGCTCGGCCGGGAGCGACTGAGGGTCACCCTTCGGGGGAGTGAGCACCAGGCTCGAGCTGTCCGCGTCGTATGACAGTTTGGCGTACTGACCGGCCGGAATGGCCCAGGTGGCCAGGGCCGCGATGATCGTCAACACGAACAACACGGTAAATGCGCTCGGAACCCGCAGTCTGAACTTTCGTTTTGGCGCGCCGACCTGCGACGCCTGGTCTTGTTTGACGTTGCTCATTATGCGCTCCGGATGACCGTGCCCGTGAGGCCCTTGAGGCCGTCGGCGGCTTTTTCAAGGGAAGTGATGATCGCGCGTTTGCCAGGATTGTCCTCGACGAATTCGAGGCAGGCCTCGATCTTCGGAAGCATCGAACCGGGTGCAAACTCTCCGGCGTCGATGCGCTCTCGAGCCTCGCTCGTCGTCATGTGAGAGATGGCTTCCTGATGGGGCGTATTGAAACCGGCGTAGGCCTGCTCGACGGCGGTGAGGATGAGCAGGGTGTCCGCCCCGAGTTGCCCGGCGAGGAGCGCGGCGGTGCGATCCTTGTCGATCACGGACGCGACGCCGTGGTAGTGCCCGTTCTCCTCGACGACGGGTATGCCTCCGCCGCCAGCTGCGACGACGACAGCGCCCTCGTCGACGAGCGACGAGATCACGGGAGCCTCAACGATCGAGACCGGCTTCGGCGATGCGACCACCCATCGCCAACCTCGCCCGGCGTCCTCGACGTAGGTGTTGCCGGTTTCCGCGTGGAGCGCCTCGGCCTCCTCCTTCGTGTAGAACGCGCCAACGGGCTTGGTGGGCGTGGAGAACGCCGGATCGTCTTCGTCGACAACTACCTGTGTCACGACCGACACGCACGGCTTGTGGATACCGCGCGAGCGAAGCTGTTCGCCGATCGCCTGTTGGAGGTGGTAGCCGATGTAACCCTGCGACATGGCGCCGCATTCGGCGAATGGGATCGACGGCGTCGTGGAGGACTTGGCCGCCACGTCAGTGGCGACCTTGATCATGCCTACCTGTGGTCCGTTGCCGTGGGTGACGGTGACCTGGTTGCCCAGCTCCACCAGATCAGCGATTGGGGATGCCGTGGCGGCGATCAGGTCGAGCTGTTCCTTGGGGCTCTTGCCCAGCGCGTTACCGCCGAGCGCAACAACGATATTCTCTGTCATGGATGGCCGCCTCAGGAAAGCGTGGCGTACATGACGGCCTTGATGGTGTGCATGCGGTTCTCGGCCTCGTCAAAGACGCGCGAGCGCGAGGATTCGAAGACCTCATCCGCGACCTCCATCTCGGTCACCCCGAACTGTTTGGCGATGTCGGCGCCGATAGTCGTGTTGACGTCGTGGAAGGAGGGCAGGCAGTGCATGAAGATCGCGTCCTCTCGTGCCTTGTTCATGAGCTCCGTGGTCACGCGGTAGCGCTCGAGCAGCTTGATGCGCTTCTCCCACAGCTCCGCCGGCTCGCCCATGGAGACCCAGATGTCGGTGTAGATCACGTGCGCGCCCTCGACGGCCTCCTCCGGATCGTCCGTCAGGGTGATCTGCGCCTGTGTCTCTTTCGCAATCTCACGGCAGGTGGCCACGAGGTCTTCGGCGGGCATCTGCTCCTTAGGACCGCACGCCACGAAGTGGAGGCCGAGCTTGGCACACACCACCATGAGCGAATTGGCGACGTTGTTTTGCGCGTCGCCCATGAACACGAGTTTCTTTCCCGTCAGCCCATCGGGGAAGTTTTCTTCGACCGTGAGCATGTCGGCCAGCATCTGCGTGGGGTGGAACTCGGTTGTCAGGCCGTTCCACACAGGAACTCCGGCTTTTGCGCCGATTTCTTCAACGATATCCTGGGCGAATCCGCGGTACTCGATGCCGTCGTACATGCGCCCGAGCACGCGCGCCGTGTCCTCAATCGACTCCTTCTTGCCCATCTGCGACGAGCCGGGGTCGAGGTAAGTCACGCCCATACCCAGATCGTAGCCGGCTACCTCGAAGGCGCATCGCGTGCGAGTGGAGGTTTTTTCAAAGAGGAGGACGATGTTCTTGCCCTCGAGGTATTTGTGAGGGGTTCCCGCCAGCTTCATCGCCTTAAACTGCTTCGACAGGCGTAGGAGATAACGGATCTCGTCGGGCGTGAAGTCGAGGAGCTTGAGGAAGTTCCGGCCGGAAATTGACACTGGCATGATGGGTTCCTTTCGGTGATGGTTGCGTCCGCATCGTTGCGGACGTGTTCGCCACATCGTTGTGGCGCGGTGAAACCACTGTGCACCGACCCAAAAAACCGTGGCTAGGAAACGTCAGGTCAAACCCGGTTTAAATCTCATCAGGGGTGGTTTAGGGCACACTAAACCGCCCCTGAACCGGCGCAAATTGGCCGATTCCGGGGCGGTGGATAGCTGGTGTGGGGCGGGCGGCCAGCGCCCCTAGCTGTTCTGCAACACCTCCGGGTTCACCACGTGCGCGGGCGTCTTCCCGTCCAGCCACCGCTGGATGTCCTCGGCGCCGATCCGCGCAGCGAGCCGCGCAGCCTCCTTCGACGCGCCGCCCAGGTGCGGTGTCACCGTCAGTCGTGGGGTGTTGAGGATGCGGTGGTCGGCAGGCAGCGGCTCGAAGGGGAAGACGTCGAGCGCACCTGCATACAGGTGCCCGGAGTCCAGGGCGTCGCACATTGCGTCGAAGTCGACGAGGGAGCCGCGCGCGCAGTTGACCAAGATCGAGTTTTCGGGCATGAGCGCGATCTCGCGCGCGCCGATCATTCTTTCGTTCTCGGCGGTGGCGCGGGCGTGAATGGTGACCACGTTGCTGAGCCTAAGTAGCTCGTCGAGGTCACCGATGAGGTGCATGCCGTCGGGGAGCTCGCCGCTAAAGTACGGGTCGAAGACGAGCACGCGCGAGCCGAACGCCCCCATGATCGCGGCCACCCGTGAGCCGACAGCCCCGTATCCAATGACGCCCACCGTCGAGCCGTGTAGCTCTGGCCCCACTTGGTCGAACTGATAGTAGTCGCCGCGCCAGTCGCCTCGGGCGAGCTCAGAGTGGCGCTGTGCGATCTGCCGCACGGCGGCAAGGATCATCGCCACGGTGTGTTCGGTGGTCGCGTTCGCGTTTCGTCCCGGGGTGTTGGTGACGACGACGCCCGCCGATGTCGCCGCCTCAAGGTTGACGTTAACCGGTCCGCCGCGTCCGATGACCACGAGTTTGAGGTCAGGTGCGTTGGCGAAGACCCGTGCCGTGAACGGCATCGTGTGCGAGATACACACCTCCACGCCCTGCAGCGCCGCGATCAGCTCGTCCTCGTCGCCCACGGCCTCGTGAACGTCGCCGATGTCGGCGAGCGGGTCGAGCGGGAAGTTGCTCTCCGCCTCGACGATCGTGGGTGCGGGGGTGAGGGCCGCTAGGCTCTCGCGCAGCACGTTGTTCGTGACGAACTTGTCGCCAGCTATTAGTACTTTCACCATCGTTGCCTCCTACTGGTGGTTGAGGATTTCGAGTTCTTCGGGCGGGAATTCGGTGGTCTCGTCGCCGAGCAGCAGCGCGTGGTAGGTCAGCTTGGCGGCCTCCTCGAAGTTGAGGACTCGGCGGTAGGCCTCCTCGATCGTGGCCCCCACCGCCGCGATGCCGTGATTCCCGAGCACGACGACGTTGTGGCGCCCGTGCGCGAGCTCCGCCGCCGCCGTCTCGGCGAGTTCGTCGGAGCCGTTGGTGTAGTACTTCGTCTGCCCATAGCTGCCCACGTAAAATGCGTGATCCTGGGTGATGAAGCGGATCTTCTTTCCCAGCGCGGTCAGTAGCAGGGAAAACTGCGGGTGGACGTGGATGATCGCCTGGACGTCGGGGCGCTTGGCATAGATGTCGCGGTGGAGTTTCCATTCCGACGACGCCGTCCGGCCACGAAGCTGTTCGCCATCCATATTCATGACGCCGAAGTGGTCTTCCTCGAGCTTGTTCAGCCAGGTTCCTTTTCCGGTGACGTAGAATTGGTCGCCGTCGCGGATGGAGAGGTTGCCGCCGCTGGCCTGGGCCAGGCCCCGGGCGACGATGTCCGCGCCGGTTTCGATGAGTTCGGCGAGTGTATTGGTCATGAGTTTTCAGTCTTCCTCTCGTAGTTCGCGCATCGTCGGCCAGACGGGCTGAATGGCCGTGCGCACTTCCTTAAATGCGTCGAAGGACTTTCGGTAGGTTGCCGTGTTGGCGGCATGGGGTTCGAAGTGATCGACCCCGGTGGCGAGCTTGCGGGCGGCGGTCTTGAGGTCGGATTCGACGCCGGCCGAAAGCAGCGCGAGAACGGCTGCGCCGCGGGCTCCGGCCTCCGGCGCATCTTGGCGCACGACGCGCCGGCCGGTGGTGTCCGCGAGGATTTCGCAGACGAGGTCGGACCTGAAGCCGCCGCCGGAAACCGTAAGGTCTCCCTCCAGGTCCAGCGCCTCGATGCACTCCACTAGCGAGAAGGTCACGCCCTCGTAGACGGACCGAAGGATGTCGTGCTGGGTGGAGGAGATTGACATTCCCATCCACGACGCCGACGCCGCCGGATCTTGGAACGGCGCCCGCTCTCCGCCGGGAGAACCATAGGGCAGGTAGATGATGCCGTTGGAGCCGGGCTTCGCGGTACGCGCGATCCGCTCAATGACGTCCCAGCTGAGCTGGTTGTAGCCGAAGGTGGTGCGGATCCAGTCGAGGTTAGGTGTGCCCGTCATTGGAGCCAAGAACTCCAGCACTTGGGTACCGCGGCCGGTGGCCAGTACCATCGAGTTCTTCGACTTGCGATCCGCGACCGACGCAAGAAGTGTGCCGACGAATCCGGTGGTTCCGAGGATGAGCCAGCCATCGCCGTCGTTGACGGCGCCAAGTCCGACGCCGGTGACGGACACGTCGATCATGCCGATGCCGACGGGGGTGCCCTCGGGCAGACCCGTGCGGTCGGCGGCATCGGCCGTGACTGTGCCCCCTGGTGCGTCCGAGGTGCGGATCTCGGGAAGAAGACGTGTGGCGGACTCGAGTCCGAGTGTCACGGGCAGTTCGCTTGAATAACCCGCAGCCGTTTGCACGTCGAGGAAGGTGCGGGAGGCTTCGGTGTAGTCGGTGAGGCGTTCACCCGTGAGGTTGAGGCGGAGCCAGTCCTTGCAGTATTGGATGGTTGCCGCGCGCTCGATCGCCTCCGGGTCAGACTCGCTAAGTTCGGCGAGAAGGACGGGCGCGAGTCCGGGGAAGACCGTCGTACCTGTCGTCGCAAGAACGGCGTCCGCCTTCCCGTCGGCGGCCCAGCTCTGCGCGCGTTTAGCGGCCCGCCCGTCCATCCAGTTCGCGGCGTTGCGGACTGGCCGCCCGTCGTCGTCGACGAGCCAGAGGCCATCGCCTTGGCCGGTGAGGCCGACGGCGAGGATGTCGTGGTCGGTGCCGAGCGCGTCTGTGACGTCCTTGAGGCAGTCCGCTACGGCGTTCCAGATCTCGTCCATGTTCTGTTCGGCCTCGCCGCGTGAGCCGTAGATGACGGGGACGTTGCGGTGAGCCATCGTTACGATGCCGCCGTCAAGATTGAATGCGACCGCTTTGACGGCCGTGGTCCCGCCGTCGATGCCAATGACGACCTGTGTTTTCATGAGTACCTCCAAACCGCACGTCGTTGTGCGAAGTATCCGTACCAAAAGTGTACCACCGTGCAATGCGGTGAACAATAGTTCAAATGTATACTGAAGGCAGAAAGAAGGAGAACGCCTTGGTATCCCAACACGATCTGCTTGTGCGCGTATCGAAGATGTACTACGAGCTGAATATGACTCAAAGCCACATCGCCCAGGATCTGGGGCTCTCACGCGTCAAGGTGACGCGCATGCTGGCGCGCGCTCGCGAACTGGGTATCGTCACCATCTCGATCCGCGGCAACGCTCGGCCGTATGAGGATCTTGAAGCCGCCCTCATCGCGGCATACGGGCTCAAGGCGGCCCGAGTTGTGCCGGCGATCGGCCCGGGGGAGTCCGCGCGGGAGAACGTTGCCCGCGAGGCGGCGGCGCAGCTGGCGGCGCACCTGTCGGAAGGGATGACGGTGGCGATTGGCGCGTCACGGACAGTCGCAAAGATCCCTGACTTCGCCGACGAGGGCATCGGGCGAGGCGTGACGTTCGTTCCGGCGTCGGGCGGTTATGCGGGCGCCGACCGTTCGCTCAATCCCGACCACGTCGCTCAGCTCCTCGCCGATCGCACGCGAGGGCGGAGCTTCGCCCTTGCCGCTCCGCTCGTCGGCTTCGATGAGGAGGTTGCCTCCCGGATCGCGAGCAACGATGCGGTTGACAGCGTTCTCTCGCGCGCCCGCGGGGCGCAGGTCTTCCTCGCGGGCATTGGTACCCGAATCAACGGCGCGGCCTGGGGTCATGCTGCGCTCGCGCCGGAGATCGACGAAACGGAACTCGGCGACCTCGTGCGGCGCGGGGCATTATCCGACGTCAGCGGCAGGTTCTTCGACCGTGCCGGCCAAGCGGTTGACGGGGCATTCAACCGGCGTGTCATCGCCCTCACCCTCGAGGAAATCCGCAAGATCCCGCACAGGATTGTTGCCACCGAGGGTGCGGATCGCTCCGAGCCGCTCATCTCGGCGGTAGGTGCGGGGCTTTTCAACGTTGTCGTGATCGATCGGGACAACGCTGTGGCGCTACTCGAGGCGCGATAGGACGCGACGGCGGCCAGGCCCACGCCGGGCGAGCCCGCGCCGGCTGGAACCCGCGCCGGGCAGGCCGTGTAGGCGACGGGGCCCAGGCGCACCCGCCTAGGCCCCGACCGCTAACCCCGCTAGGACAGGGCGACGAGCACCTTCCCCGACTCCTGCGAGTTCTTGGCGATCGCGAAGGCGGCCGCGGCGTCGTCGGCTGGGAAGGTGTGGGTGACCACGACGTCGGCGATCTCGGGGTGCGCGGCGAGCAGGGCCACGGCGTCGGTGATCTCGTCGTCGAAGCGGAAGGTCGGCCGGAGCTGGACCTCCTTGGAGATGATGGTGGCAAGCGCGATGGGCTGCGGGCCGGCGGGGAGCATGCCCACCTGCACCGCGATTCCCCCGCGCTCGATGGCCTCGAAGGCGGTGTTGATGGCGGCGGGAACGCCGCTGCACTCGAGCACGGTGTCGAAGTAGAAGTCAGGCAGGTGCTCGACGTCGGTGCGCACCACCCGATCCACCCCGAGCGCCTTCGCGCGGGCGAGCGGGCCATCGAGGACGTCGCAAACCCAGACCTCGGCGGCCCCCTTGGCCTTGGCTCCAGCCGCGGCGAGCAGCCCGATCGGCCCGGCGCCACTGACGAGAACCTTGCGCCCCTCGACGCCTCCGCCGACGTTGATCGCGTGGAGACCGACGGCGAACGGCTCGGCGAGCGCGGCGGTGGTCAGCTCCATGTCGTCCGGCACGGGGACAACCATGAAGTCCTCCACGAGCAGGTACTCGCTCATGCCACCCTGCGTGTGAGGCCAGGTCGAGGCCGAGCCGAGGTAGCTGCCGTTCGGCCACAGGTGGCGGCCGTACTTCTGGGAGGGCGTGCCGAAGCGCGCCGGGTGGACGGTCACCTTCTGCCCTTCGGCGTACGTGCCGGAGGGATCGTGGGCGACGACGCCGGACAGCTCGTGGCCGGGGATGAGCGGCTCGCGTACGACGAACGCGCCGTTGGCTCCCTGGAAGTAATAGTGCAGGTCGGAGCCGCAGATCCCGGCGTGTGAGACCCGGATGAGGACCTGGCCGTCGCCGGCCTGCGGTGTGGGGACTTCCTCGATGCGGAGGTCGTCCTTGCCGTGAATGCGTACTGCCTTCATGATGTGCTCCTTGGGCTGAACTTAGAAGAGGAAGAAGATGGGCAGGGTCAGGGCGAAGACCATGACGGACTCGAGTGCCTGCTGGGCGGTCCACGTCTTGAGCGTGGTCTTGACGTCCATGCCGAGGAGGCGGCCGACCAGCCAGAAGCCGGAGTCGTTGACGTGGCTGGCGAACACCGAGCCCGCGGCACACGCCAACGTGATGGCCACGACCTGCATGGAGGAGTAGTTCCCGGCGAGCACGGCGGGAGCCATGAGGCCCGCGGCGGTGGTCAGGGCGACCGTGGTCGACCCCTGTGCCAGGCGCAGCATGAGCGCCACGAGGTAGACGGCCAGGATGATCGGGATGCCCAGGCTCTCCATCTGGGAGGCCACGGCGTCGCCGATGCCGGAGGCGCGTAGCACCCCGCCGTACATGCCGCCGGCGCCGGTGATGAACACGACCGAGGCGATCGGCGCGAGCGAGGAGTCCACGAGCTTTTCGAGGGCGGTGCCGTGGATACCGCGGGTGGAGCCGAGCACCGGCAGGGCGACGAGCACGGAGATGAGGAGCGCGATGCCGGACTTTCCGACGAACGTGAACGCCTGCGCCCACGCCTCGGTGCCGGCGATCATGCCGGCCTTGGTGGCGAAGTCGACGCCGGTGTTGAGGAAGATGAGGAGCATCGGCAGGAGCAGGATCGCGACCACGGTGGAGGTCTTGGGCGGGTTCTTCACGTCGTGGCCGTCGCGGCCGAACACGGAGCCAACCACTTCCGTGAAGTTGTACTTGCGGCTGACGTACTTACCCCAGAGGTAGCCGGTGACGTAGAAGGTGGGGATCGCCACGACGACGCCGACGATCACCAAGAGTCCGAGGTTCGTGTTGAAGAAGGTGGAGGCGGCGACGGGTCCGGGGTGCGGCGGCACGAACACGTGCATCACCGAGAACGCGGCCGCGGTGGGGAAGGCGTAGAGGAGGATCGGCCCGCCGAGGCGCGCGGCGACGGCGAACACGATTGGCAGCATGACCACGAGGCCGGCGTCGAAGAACATCGGGAAGCCGAGGAAAAGGGAGGCGACGCCGAGGGCAAGCGGGGCGCGCTTCTCTCCGAACGTGCGGATCATAGAGTCGGCGAGGGCTTGGGCGCCGCCGGAGTGCTCGATCAGCTTGCCGAGCATCGCGCCGAAGCCGACGAGGATGCCGACGTCGCCGAGTGTGCTTCTAAAGCCGCTCATGACGACGTTGTAGAGGGAATCGGTGGGGATTCCGGTGGCGATGGCGGTCAGCACCGACACGAGGACGAGGGTAACGAAGGCGTGTAGCCTGAATTTGATAATGAGGACGAGGATGAGCAGAATACCCGCTGCGGCGATGCCGAGGAGCGGACCTGCTGACAGAGTCTGTTCCCAGTTTTCCATGATGTTCCAATCCTTGGTTCTCTCGGCGTTGAGGTAGAAGTGTGGGCGTCGTCGCCCGAACTTCCGAACCAATATTCATATGATACTACGAATTATCTGGTATCATACAACCTGTAAGCCGCAAAATAAAGTGATTTCTTTGCAAAGGTGGAACGAATGTCACGAAGCGCTACTTCTCAGTCCTCTAATCCTCGCGATCTTCCGCGCCTTTCCCGCGCCACGCTCGCAGACCATCGCGATCTGCGGATCGGGGCACCCGCCCCGGAACAAACCGGGATCGTCCACATCGGGCTCGCCCAATTTCACCGCGCACACGCCGCCGTGGCAACCGCACAAGCCCTCGCCGTCGAACCGGGCCCGTGGGGGATCGTCGGCGTCGCCTCCCACTCGCCGCGCGTCGCGAACGCCCTGTCCGAACAGGACTTCCTCTACTCCGTCCTGCAGCTGACGCCGGACGGCGAGCAGGTCGGGGTGGTGGACGTGCATCGG
>JALEWQ010000030.1 GCA_022783305.1 Trueperella sp.
CCCCCGTTTAAGGGCTACGGCCCGCAGGGCAACCCGCGCGCCGGCATTAAGGGCGACGACATCCTGGTGTTCGTGGTGGATATCAAGGGCATCCAAGATTCGGCCTTCAATTTCAACACGTTGCATGACAACTGATCGGCGCCGGGGTTAAAGTCTCCTGGACGAGTTTGGGGCGATCTTCTCATATGTGAAGATCGCCCCAAACTCGTCCGGTGCTTTTACAGCGCCTCGCGCAACGCGCTCGTCGCGCCCACGATGGCCGCCGGAGCCAGCTCCTACTTGGGCAGCTCGACCTCGCTGCCGTCGTCGGCGGCGAGGGTGGCCGAGCGCGGCACGTAACCGTCGGGGTTGTCCGCCACCACCTGGCGCACCTCGGCCGCGAGCGCGTCGTGGTTCGACCAGTCCTTCGTCAGCGCAACGGCGGTGTCGAATTCCTTCTCGACGATGGGGTTAGGCCGGTAGGTGATCGAGGACATGATGTAGGTAACCACGAGGTTGACGATGAATCCGGGCACGATCTCGTACAGGTCGAGGATGCCGCCGTCGAGGTTGCCCCACACCGCCACGGTCACGGCGCCCATGATCATGCCGGCGAGCGCGCCGAAACCGGTGAGCTTGCGCCAGTAGAGGCTGAGGAGGATGGTGGGGCCGAAGGAGGCGCCGAAGCCAGCCCATGCAAAGGCCACGAGCCCGAGGATCGTGTCGTTCGGGTGCAGGGCGAGTCCCGCGGCGAGGACGGCGATGCCGGCCACCGCCAGGCGCGAGAGCATGACGCCCTTCTTCGCCGAGAGCTTGTGGTTAGTGAACGTCATGTAAACGTCCTCGATGAGGGCGGAGGAGCTGACGAGTAGCTGGGAGGAGATCGTGGACATGATGGCCGCGAGGATCGCAGCGAGCATGAAGCCGGCAACGAAGGGGTGGAAGAGTAGCTGACCCAGGACGATGAAGACCTGCTCGGGGTTGGCGAGCATCGACGTGTCGTGCTTGTAGACGGCCACGCCCACGAGGGCGGTGAACAGAGCGCCGAAGACGGCGAGCAACATCCAGCCGATGCCGATGCGGCGGGCGGAGGGGGCTTCCTTCGGACTACGCAGAGCCATGAAGCGAACGATGATGTGAGGCTGGCCGACGTAGCCCAGGCCCCAGGCGATAGCCGAGATGAGGCCGATCGCAGTGACGTTCTTCATGGGGTTGAGTAGCTCGGGGTCGACGGAGCGCACCGTGTCGAGCATGGCATCGAAGCCGCCCACGTAGAAGATGCCGACGGCGGGGACGAGTATAAGGGCCAGGAGCATGATGGTGCCCTGCACGGCGTCGGTGTAGGACACGGCGAGGAAGCCGCCCACCAACGTGTAGAACACGGTGATCGCGCCGATGAGGAGCATGCCCATCTTGTAGTCCACGCCGAAGGCACCCTCGAAGAACGTGCCGCCAGCCACCAGGCCGGAGGAGACGTAGAAGGTGAAGTAGAACAGGATGATGAAGCCGGAGACGATGCGCAAGCTGTGGGTAGAGTCGCGCAAGCGTGAGTCGAGGAAGGACGGAACCGTGATCGAGTTGTTCGACACCTCGGTGTAGGAACGCAGGCGGGGCGCGACGAACTTCCAGTTCAGCCACGCACCGATCGTCAGGCCGATCGCGATCCAGAACTCGAATACGCCGGAAAGGTAGAGCGCGCCGGGCAAGCCCATGAGGAGCCAGCCGGACATGTCGGATGCGCCGGCGGACAGCGCCGCAACCGCTGGATTGAGTTGGCGTCCGCCGAGCATGTAGTCATCGACGTCGGACGTCTTGCGGTACGCCCACAGGCCAATTGCAATCATGAGGAGGAAGTACAAGACCATGGTAAGGATCTGCCATGCTGTATCGCTCATCGATATTCTCCCTATTTGTTGTTGGTGAGCCAGTGGTCATGTGCGCCATGCAACACGGGCGATTGAAAGCGAGAATACCCGAAAATAACTCGATGTAAAGAGAATTTCGATAAATGACCACTTTTTCAGTGGCTCGACGTCACTCGCCGTTCTACAATGAGGGCACTTGGCCCTCGTCGGCCACACGACTGCAAAGATGGAGATACAGTGGCAGAAGTCAAGAATGACGTCGATTTTTCCAAGGTGGCGCACGCAGCCATTGACCAGGCTAAGACATGGGCCAAGCGCTCAGCATCCTTCCCCGAGGATCGCGCTGGCAAGTTGTTGTCTCAAGTCCTCAAGGGTGAGGGTGGGCTCGACTTCACGGTCCAATTCGTTGACGGCGTGATCCGCCCCGAGGACCCGAAGACCCGCGCACGCAACCTCAACAAGCTTGTGAAGAAGCCCGCGAGCTTCCTTCCCTCCTACCTGTCGCTACCCGCAAAGGTCGGTGGCGCACTCGCTCCCGCCTCCCCCACGTTCATCACGGAGGCGGCCTTCCGCGTGTTCCGCATGCTCGTGGGCAACCTCGTGCTGGACACGACGCCGAAGAAGCTCGGCCCGGCGGTGAAGAAGCTGCGTTCGGACGGTTCGCGCCTGAACCTCAACCTGCTCGGCGAGGCGGTGCTCGGCAAGAAGGAGGCCGCTCACCGCTTGGCCGCCGTCAAGGAGCTGCTCGAGTACGACTTCGTGGACTACGTGTCGATCAAGGTTTCCTCGGTGCTCGGCGTCCACAACCCCTGGGGCTACCAGCAGGCGGTCGACCAGGCGGTTGAGGCGCTGTTGCCGCTGTACCGCACGGCGAACAAGGGCGGCAAGTTCGTCAACCTCGACATGGAGGAGTACCACGATCTCCATCTGACGATCGACGTCTTCACCGGCGTTCTCGATCGTGACGAGTTTAAGAACCTGCGTGCCGGCATCGTGTTGCAGGCCTACCTGCCGGATTCCCTTCCGGCGATGGAGCGCCTGCAAGCGTGGGCCGCTCGGCGCGTGGCGGACGGCGGCGCCCCGATCAAGGTACGCCTGGTCAAGGGCGCAAATCTGCCGATGGAGCAGGTGGACGCGCTCATGCACGGATGGCCGCTCACCGTTCAGCCGTCGAAGGCTGCCACGGACGCGAACTACATGCGCGTCCTGGAGTACGCGATCCGCCCCGAGCACATCAGGAACGTCAACCTCGGCGTCGCCGGCCAGAACCTCTTCACCCTCGCCTTCGGCCTCAACCTGGCCAAGGCGCGCGGCATCAAGGAGGGCCTGGAGGTGGAGATGCTCAAGGGCATGGCCACCAACCAGGCGCTCGCCGTCCGTGAGGACGTGGGCCGGATCCTGTACTACGTGCCCGTGGTCAATCCGGAGAATTACGACGTCGCCATCTCCTACCTCGTGCGCCGACTGGAGGAGTCCGCGGCGCATGAGAACTTCATGTCCGGCGTCTTCGAGATCGCGGACAACGACTCGGTCTTCACTCGCGAGCGCAACCGTTTTGCCACCGGCGTCGTGGCCGCGTTCCCGGAGGCGGACCTCGAGGCGGCGATGCGCCCGGTCAACGAGGTTCCTACCCTCACCTTTGGGCCGAACCGCCACCAGAACCGGCTCACCGACGACGTCGAGCTGCTCACGTCCTTCCGTAACACTCCTGATTCGGATCCGTCGCTGCCGGCGAACATCGAGTGGGCTAACCAGATCTTCGCCAAGATGGGTGCATCGGAGCTAGGTGTGAAGGGCGCCGACGACGCCCGGGTGCGGACCGTCGAGGAGGTGGAGAAGATCGTGGCTGAGGCGCGCCAGGCGGCGCCGGAGTGGGCCGCGACCACGGGCGCCGAGCGCGCCAAGATCCTGCGCCGGGCCGCCCAGGTGCTGGGCGAGCGCCGCGCGGACCTCATCGAGGTTGCCGGCTCTGAATGCGGCAAGATCGTCGCTGAGGCCGACGTGGAGGTCTCCGAGGCGATCGACTTCGCCAACTACTATGCCGACCTGGCCGAGGAGCTGGACCGGATGGAGGGCGTGCGTTTCTCCCCCGCGCCCGTCACCGCGGCGATCCCGCCGTGGAACTTCCCGCTGGCGATCCCGGCTGGTTCCGCGTTGGCCCCGCTGGCCACCGGCTCCGTCGTCATCTTCAAGCCCGCCGAGCAGGCACGCCGCTGCGGCGCCGTCATCGCGCAGGCCTTGTGGGATGCCGGCGTGCCGAAGTCGGCCCTCCGCCTCGTTGACGTTCACCCGGACGAGATGGCCGAGGTGGGTCAGGCGCTCGTTACGGGTTCGGATCAGGTGATCCTGACAGGCTCGATCGATACCGCGAAGCTGTTCCGCTCCTGGGAGCCGGACCTGGCGGTTTTCGCCGAGACTTCGGGCAAGAACGCCATCATCGTCACCCCGCAGGCCGATATCGACCTCGCCGCGAAGGACGTCGTCCAGTCCGCCTTCGGGCATGCGGGCCAGAAGTGCTCGGCGGCGTCGATCGCGATCCTCGTGGGCGCGATGGGCTCCTCGGAGCGTTTCATCAACCAGGTGGTCGACGCGGCCGAGTCGCTCGTCGTGGATTACCCGACGAACCCGTCCGCCGAGATGGGCCCGATCATCGAGCCGGCGGCCGGCAAGCTCAAGCGTGGCCTGACAGAGCTCGAGCCGGGTCAGAGGTGGCTGCTCAAGCCGCGTCAGCTGGACGATTCAGGTCGCCTGTGGTCGCCCGGTATTCGCGACGGCGTCACCCCCGGCCAGGATGCGCACATGACCGAGTACTTCGGTCCGGTGCTCTCCATCATGCACGCGCAGACCTTGGAGGAGGCGATCCGGCTGCAGAACGCGGTGGAATTCGGCCTGACTGCCGGCCTGCATTCGCTCGACCCGGAGGAGATCAGGCTGTGGCTGTCGAAGGTGGAGGCCGGCAACGTCTACGTCAACCGTGGCACGACGGGCGCGATCGTGCGCCGTCAGCCGTTCGGCGGCTGGAAGCGTTCGCAGGTGGGCACCGGTTCGAAGGCGGGTGGGCCGAACCACCTCATTGGCCTGTCGCACGTGGAACCGGTCGAGGTGGCTGTGCCGGAGCAGTTTGCCGCGCTGTCCTACCCCACGTTGAGCGAGTTCGACACGCTCGCCGCGAAGGTGCCCGCCGAGCATGTGGGCCAGTACCGGGCCGCGTTGCGGAGCGTGGAGGCGGCGCTCAAGGAGCACTACCTGGCCGAGCGTGACGTTTCGGCGTTGGGCGTGGAGAAGAACGTCTTCCGCTACCGGCCCACGTCGGTCATGGTACGGCTGGAGGACCCGGAGCAGTGGTGGAAGGTCGCCCCGATGGTGGCCGGCGCGCTGACGGGTAAGACGGCGGTGGAGCTGAGCGTGGCCGACGACCTGCGCGACACCGTCGCCCAGGCGTTCCGCGCCGCCGGCGCGACTGTCTGCGTGGCATCGACGGCCCAGTGGCTGTCCGACCTGCCCAAGTCCGAGGCGCACAAGGTGCGCTACTTCGGCGAGGATCCGCGCGCCGTGGCCGAGGCGGTGGGCGGCTCGGTGGACGTGGCTATCTATTCCGAGCCGGCCACGGGCA
>JALEWQ010000062.1 GCA_022783305.1 Trueperella sp.
CGGAGGTGAGCCGCCCGCCCCAAAAGCTGACGCCGCGCAGGCCGCGGCACCCCACCCGCAGGCCGCAGTCCCCGCACAGGCTGCGCAGGCACGGAAAATAGACGGCACGGCACCGACGGGGCAACCCGCCGAAGAATTCGAACCAACTCAACGGGCTCGCATCGCCCCCGTACCAGCCGGCACGGAGCCAGCCCAGCCTGAGGGAGATCCGATCCCGGCAGCCTCGGCGGAATCTGCGAAGCCCGCATCGGCACCGCCGGTGAATCCAGCCCCGGCGGAATCTCCCAAGCCCGCCCCTGCACTGCCGGTGGATCCAGTTCCGGCCGCCGGCGCTACACCGGCCAACGGTCAAGCTTCGCCCGCTAATCCAGCGTCGCCCGCTAATCCGGCACCGGCGAACGCTCCGGCTTCGGCCGGCGGCTCCGAATGGGCTGAGGAGCCGCCGATAGACGACGAACCGTACCTTGACGAACCTGATCCGGCCCACGACCCGAGCTTCTCCGCCGAACCTCCCCTACCGCCTGAGGCACCGCACGGCTCCGCCCTCATGAACGGCTCCGCCCACATGCGCGGGGCCAACCCGCTGGGCGTCAACGGCGTCGACGAGGGATCCGATCAGCGTTCCGCCAGCGATATCCTCGGCTCAGCGGCTGAGAGCTTCCCGATGCCGCCCCCGGCCGAACTGCCCGAGGCGCTTGCCTCCACCGCCGGCGCGGACACATCCGAGCACGATCCGGCAGGCGGTTTTGCGCAGTTCCCCGTCCCTCCCGTGGAAGACCCCTATACCCACACCACCCTGGGCACGTGGGCGCAGCCGTCCTCGTTCCTGCGAACCCCGGACGGCCCCGACCCGGACGACGCCGAGCTAGCCGACGTCCCCGACGCCGAGCACACCGACCGGGTCCGCTTCCCCGGCCTCGCCCACGCCTTTGCCGGCGCCCGCAACCTTGCCGAAACCGACCAGCCTGCCCCTGAAGACGACACCGAGGGAGACCCCGACTGGGACGGCGCCTCGGCCGACGACCCGGACATCTCACAGTCAACCATGGTGGGTCTGCAGGTCCTCATCGAGCGCTTCGACGCTAAAGTGATCGAGGAACGTGAGGAGGAGTAATGGCCGGAGTTTATGACGGCGCGGTCCAGTCGCTCATCGACGAACTGGGCCGACTGCCCGGGATCGGCCCCAAGGGCGCGCAGCGGATCGCGTTCTACCTGCTCGAAGCCGACGACGCCGAGGTTGACGCCCTCGTCGACGCCCTTGAATCCGTCAAATCGAAGGTCAGGTTCTGCGAGATCTGTGGCAACGTCACCGAGGAAAAGATCTGCCGTATCTGTGCCGACCCCCGTCGCCTCGACTCCGTCATCTGCGTGGTGGAGGAGGCCAAGGATATCGTCGCCATCGAGCGTTCGCGCGAATACCGCGGCCGCTACCACGTGCTCGGCGGGGCGATCGACCCCATCGGCGGCGTCGGCCCAGAAGACCTACGCATCCGGGAGCTATATGCGAGGCTGGGCTCCGGCGTCGTGCAAGAGGTGATCCTCGCAATGGACCCGAACGTCGAGGGGGAGGCCACCGCCACGTACCTCTCCCTCAACCTGTCACACATGAACGTCATCGTGTCACGGCTCGCCTCCGGCCTGCCCGTCGGCGGCGACCTCGAATACGCTGACGAGGTCACTATTTCCCGCGCCATGGAAGGCCGTCAGAGGATTCACACGCCCAGCACGTGAGAGTCCCAGCCGCGCGCGCGACGCTTCGCATAGCATGGGGGCACCGAAAGGAGTTGACGTGTCTCTCATTGTGCAAAAGTTCGGCGGATCGTCGGTCGCCGATGCCGACGGCATCAAGCGTGTCGCCCGCCGCATCGTGGACACTCACCGAGCCGGCAATCGGGTAGTTGTGGTGGTCTCCGCCATGGGCGACACCACCGATGACCTCATCGACCTCGCCGGCGCCGTCACCGAGGAACCCACCGCGCGCGAATTGGACATCCTGCTCTCCGCCGGCGAGCGCATCTCCATGGCCCTCCTCGCGATGGCCGTTACCGACCTCGGCGTTCCCGCCCACGCATTCACCGGCCAACAAGCCGGCCTACACACCGACACCGTCTACGGCGCGGCGTCGATCGTCGGCGTCGTGCCCGAACGCATCGGTCGCGTCCTGCAGAACAACGAGATCGCGATCATCGCCGGCTTCCAGGGCGTGAACGTGCATAACGACGTCACGACGCTCGGCCGCGGCGGCTCCGACACCACCGCGGTCGCGTTCGCGGCGGCGCTCCGGGCGGACGTGTGCGAGATCTACTCCGACGTCGACGGCGTCTTCACCGCCGACCCCCGCATCTGCAAATCCGCCCGTCACATCGCCGCCCTCACCTACGAAGAAACCCTCGAAATGGCGGCGCACGGCACCAAGATCCTGCACCTGCGCGCGGTCGAATACGCCCGCCGCTACGACGTGCCCCTGCATGTCCGCTCATCGTTTTCCAACAAGGAAGGAACGTGGATCGTGAACGAGTCCACCCGCAACCGCTGGGACGGCGACAACGAAGCCCCGATCATCTCCGGCATCAGCCACGACACGTCGCAGGCGAAGATCACCGTCACCCGCGTCCCCGACGAACCCGGCGCCGCCGCACGCATCTTCCAGGTGGTCGCCGACTCAGGCTCCTCCATCGATATGATCGTCCAGAACGTGCCCGTCAACCAGCCGGGCCAGGCCACGATCTCGTTCACGCTCCCAATCAGCGAGGTCAAGCGCGCAGTGTTCGCGCTCGAGCATGCGCGCGACGAGCTGGGCTTCGCCGAGATTCGTAAGGACGACGGTGTCGGCATCCTATCCCTCATCGGCACGGGAATGCGTTCACACCCGGGAGTGACGGCGAAGTTTTTCGCCGCGCTCGCCGAGGCAGGCATCAACATTGACATGATTTCGACCTCGGAGATCCGCATCTCCACAGTGTTAGCCGCAGACGACATTCCGGAGGCCGTCCGAGTCGTCCACAAGGCATTCGACCTGGATGCTGAAAATGAAGCAATCGTTTACGGAGGTACAGGACGATGAGTATTACCCTTGCAGTTGTTGGCGCCACCGGCCAGGTCGGCCGCGTCATGCGCACAATCCTTGAGGAGCGCGAAGTGGATGTTGACGCCGTCCGCTTCTTCTCCTCCGCGCGTTCGGCCGGCACCGTGCTCCAGTTCCGCGGCCAGGACGTGGTCGTGGAGGACGTGGCCACGGCGGATTATTCCGGGATTGACGTGGCCGTGTTCTCGGCCGGCGGTGCTGCCTCGCTCGAGTACGCGCCGAAGTTCGCGGCGGCGGGGGCCGTGGTCGTCGACAATTCGTCGGCGTGGCGAAAGGATCCGGAGGTCCCGCTGGTGGTGACCGAGGTCAACCCGGAAGCGATCACGAAGCGCCCGAAGGGGATCATCGCCAACCCGAACTGCACCACGATGGCGATCATGCCGGTGGTGAAAGTGCTTGCCGACGAAGCCGGACTGACCAGCATGGTTGTCAGCTCGTATCAGGCCGTGTCGGGTTCGGGTCTGGCGGGCGTTAACGCGCTCGCGAACCAGACCCGGGCCGGTGTGGAGGAGGGGGAGGCGCTCAAGGGGCTGGCCGTGGACGGCTATGCCATCGCCCACCCCATCGACACCGCTCCCTATGTGGCGCCGATCGCGTTCAACGTGGTGCCCATGGCCGGCTCGATTGTGGACGACGGTTCCTTCGAGACGGACGAGGAGCAGAAGCTACGCAATGAGTCGCGCAAGATCCTCAGCCTGCCCGAGCTGAAGGTGGCGGGTACGTGCGTGCGGGTGCCGGTGTTTACGGGACACTCGATGGCGGTCTCGGCGCAGTTCGAGCGGGAGATCTCCGTGGAGCGGGCGATCGAGCTGCTGAAGGAAGCGCCGGGCGTGAAGTACGTGGAGATTCCGACTCCGCTGGAGTGCGCCGGGAATGACGCCTGCTACGTGGGCCGCGTGCGGCAGAACTTTGCCGCGGATGACCCGGCCAAGGGGCTGTCGCTCTTTGTGGTTGGCGACAACCTGCGCAAGGGGGCCGCGCTCAACACGATCCAGATCGCGGAGCTGGTCATCCAGGAGCTGCGCGGGTAGTTCAAGGCTGTTAACCCCGGGTTTCCCACGCCACGTTGTGGTGCCCGTGGCCCGGGTTGTAGACAACTGGTGAATCTAGTGGTTTTCGTCGGCTAATCGGCGGTTTTGGGCCTGAAATTCACCGGTTGTCTACATCGGTCATTGCGCCGGGGTTTTCTGGGTGGGGAGCGTTGTGGCTAACTGGTGAATCTGGTGGTTTTCGTCGGTTAATCGGCGGTTTTCGGCCTGAAATTCACCAGTTGGCGGCGAGAGTGCTCCTCGAGAATCCTTTCCACAGATCGCGATAGTGTCGTTGCTACCCTCTTTTCGGGGGTATTGGGAAACGGTCACGCGGGATTCTTGCCATCCTAAAGCCATGTTTCGTGGTGTTGTTTCTCGCGCGGAGTTGGACAGCCAGGGTCTCAATGATCGGCAGATCTCTGACCTGATTGCGACAGGTAAACTCGAGCGAATAAGCCGCGGCTGGTATGCCAGGCCGGATGCCGATAGCACTGTCGCATTGGCGGCCGCATGTCATAGTCGGCTTGGATGCCTGTCCGCTGCTAGGATGCACGGGATCTGGGTACCACCGGAATCGACACCGACGATACACCTGGTAGCGAACAACGGCGAGTCCGCGGCGAAGATCAAGCAGGAGATCTCGCGGTTCAGTCGCGGCCGGGCTTCGGCCAACGTTCACCGTGTCTCCGGATCCAAGAGGCAACTGGTCGCAGATGTTGAGGACGCCGTTGAGCAGGTTGCGCGCTTCCACGATGGGGAGTCTGCCCTCGTGGTGATGGAATCGGCGCTGAATCTGGGCCTGATGAGCATGTCGGGGATCCAGGCGATCTTAGAGAGGGTCCCGGCAAGTAGGGCGCGCAAGCTCAACGGGGCGCAATTCGGATCGCAGTCGGGCAGCGAGACCCGCGTTGCGCATTTCATGAGGAAACGAGGCGTGCGGGTGGTTCAGCAGTTCTCGCCCGTTCGTGGTCGTTATGCTGACATGCTCGTCGGCAACTCGTGGCTCCTCGAGTGTGACTCCGTGGCCCACCATATGAGTCGGATGGAGTTTGAAAGTGACCGGGAGCGCGACCTCCTCTTTCGGTCGCTTGGCTATGAGGTTACGCGCCTGAGTTACCACCAGATCTGGTACGACTGGGAGAACACCCAGGATGCGCTGGCCGCGATCCTCAAGCAACGCCGCTATCTGCGCCCTCCCCATGGGCGTTAGCATCGGTTGCCCACCAAGTATAAGGATCCCGTGGATTTCCGTCATGGACTTTGCGCTCAGACCGATGAGAGCAGACAGAGATTTGTGGTGTACAATAGGGCCGAGATCCAACACCGACGTCAAGGACGGCCATGAGCAAGCGCACTGACCCCGCGCACAAACAATCCCCCGGACCTCGTTATCGCAAGCTCGTAGCGGTCATCGCCGCAATCGCGAGTGTGTTCGTGCCATTCATGCTGGTCGCCGGGATGCGTTCGGAGGGGATCCCGCAGGCGGCGATGTTCCTCTCGGCTATTCTGCTTGCGGCCGTGCTGGTCAAGGCGGCGATCGGCCTCAAACTTAACTACGTCATTGACGCCCCGGATTACTTCGAGCTACGTGATTGGCCCTCGGCACCCAAACGCATCGTGTACGCAGACCTTGCCCAGGTGCGCTTCTTCAACGAGCCGCGCAACTACCTCCACCTGCTCGACACCAGGGGCACGCTCATCAAGGTCGATGTTCGATACTATAATGCCCCCACCCTGATCGCGCGGGCCGAGAGTTTTGAACGTAGATCAGCACGGCCGGCGTAGGCCGCAACAAGGGCAGGAAAACCTCGGCGCTCCGCCACCGGCGGTAAGCGTTACTGAACCAACACTCGATAAGGAAAGGACACTTCATGGTCAACTACGGAATCGTCGGAACGGGCTACTTTGGCGCGGAGCTCGGTCGGGCATTGCACCGGCTCGAGGGCGCGAACGTGCTCGGCGTCTACGACCCCGTCAACGCCGCCGGTCCCGCCGCGGAGTTTGACGCGGAGGTCTTTGACTCGATGGAGGCCTTGGTCACGGACCCGCGTGTTGATGCGGTGATCGTTGCCTCCCCGAATTCCATGCATGTGGAGCCGACTCTCACGGCGGCGCGCGCGGGTAAGGCGATTTTCGTGGAGAAGCCGATCGCGCTCAACTACGCGGACTGCGCATCGATGGTTGACACCGCCCGCGCCAACAACGTCTTCTTCATGGCGGGCCACGTCATGAATTTCATGAACGGGGTGCGGCTGGCCAAGCGCCTTATCGCGTCGGGCGAGCTGGGGCGCGTGCTCCACATTCGCTCGACGCGCACGGGCTGGGAGGCTGAGCCGCCGATCGCAGCGTGGAAGAATGTTCGAGGGCTCTCCGGCGGGCACCTCTACCATCACATCCACGAGCTTGACTGCGTCCAGTCCATCCTCGGCCCGGCCCGCTTTGCGACGATGATCGGCGGGAACATGGCCCACCACGGAGTCGATGACGTCGAGGACATGCTCCTCATTCAGCTTCAGTTCGACGACGCGTTCGCCACCCTCGAGTACGGTTCGGCCTTCCGCTGGCCAGAGCACTACCTGCTCATCCAGGCGGAGAAGGGCGCGGTGAAGATCGACCTGCAGGATGTAGGTGTCACGGTCCGCATCGGCGACGCCGAGGAGCACCACCTTCTGCACCGCACAGAGGAGGAGGACCGTCAGCGCGCGGAGATCTATGCGGGTCTGACGACGACGGATGGCGGCGTTCAGTTTGGCCATCCCGGCATGGAGTTGCCGGCGTGGCTGTCGGGCATCGTGGAGGAGGAGATGACCTATTTCCACGGGCTCATGCAGGGAGCGCCGGT
>JALEWQ010000065.1 GCA_022783305.1 Trueperella sp.
GGGGGCTGTGGCAAAAACATCAAACAAGCGTTCGATTACGTCGGACGCTTTGTCTAAACTGAAGGGCGTGCACGAAAACATTCGCATTCAAGGCGCCCGCGAACACAACCTGAAGGACGTCTCGCTTGAGATTCCGCGCGAGAAGATGGTGGTCTTCACAGGCTTGTCCGGCTCGGGGAAGTCTTCGCTCGCCTTTGACACGATCTTCGCCGAGGGGCAGCGCCGATATGTCGAGTCGCTGTCCGCCTATGCCCGGCAGTTCCTAGGGCAGATGGATAAACCGGATGTCGATTTCATCGAGGGCCTCTCGCCGGCTGTGTCGATCGATCAGAAGTCGACGAACCGCAACCCGCGCTCCACGGTGGGTACGATGACCGAGGTCTATGACTACCTGCGCCTGCTCTACGCCCGTGCCGGCACGCAGTACTGCCCGGTGTGTGGGGAAAAGATCGAGGCGCAGAGCGCGGAGAAGATTGTTGACAGGCTCCTCCAGCTGGATGAAGGCACGCGCTTCCAAATCCTTGCCCCCGTCATCCGCGGCCGCAAAGGCGAGCACGTGGACGTCTTCCGCGCGCTGAGCGCGGACGGATACTCCCGCGCGCGGGTCGACGGCGAGCAGGTTCGCCTCAGCGAGCCGCCAACCTTGGCTAAGACGAAGAAGCACAACATCGAGGTGGTGGTGGACCGCCTGGTGATCCGTGAGGGGATGCGTTCGCGTCTGAACGACTCGGTGGAGACCGCGCTGCGGCTCGCGGACGGGCGGCTCATCGTGGAGTTCGTGGACCGGGATAAAGACGATCCTGAGCGTGAGCGTAAGTTCTCCGAGTACCGCTCGTGCCCGAACGACCACGTGCTGGAGATCGAAGAGATCGAGCCGCGCACCTTCTCCTTCAACGCCCCCTACGGTTCGTGTCCCGGGTGCGACGGCATCGGCTACACCATCCAGGTCTCGGAGGATCTGGTGATCGCAGACGAGGACATGACGCTGGAGGAGGGTGCGATCATCCCGTGGACGACGACTGCGTCTGGCCCGGCTCGCGACTACCACATGCGTCAGCTCGAGGGTCTGGGTGAGCAGCTTGGCTTCAGCCTCGACACACGCTGGAAGGATCTGCCTGCCACGGCTCGTGACGCGATCCTGCACGGCTTGGACTACAAGGTCAAGATGAAGTATCGCAACCGTTGGGGTCGGGAGAAGGTGTACTCCACGGGCTTCGAGGGCGTGCTGCACTTCGTCAAGCGCAAGCACGACGAGACGAGTTCTGAGTGGTCTCGCGAACGCTATGAGGGCTTCATGCGGGAGGTCACGTGTCAGGTGTGCGGCGGGGCGCGGCTTCGCCCCGAGGTGCTCGCGGTGCGGGTGGGTGAGCTCAATATCTTCGAGCTTACCGAGCTGTCGATCGTCGACGCGCTGGACTACCTGTCCCATATTGAGCTGGGCCAGCGTGAGCGTAAGATCGCCAACGCCGTCCTCAAGGAGATCCTGGCACGGCTGACATTCCTGGTGAACGTGGGGCTGGACTATTTGACGCTGTCCCGCTCGGCGGGTTCGCTTTCGGGTGGCGAGGCACAGCGTATCCGGCTCGCCACTCAGATCGGAGCGGGCCTGGTCGGTGTGCTCTACGTGCTCGACGAGCCATCTATTGGCCTGCATCAGCGTGACAATGAGAAGCTACTGGCGGCCCTGTTGCGGCTACGCGACCTGGGTAACACGCTCGTCGTCGTCGAACACGATGAAGAGACGATCAGGGCGGCGGACTGGGTGGTGGACATTGGTCCGCGCGCCGGCGAACTCGGAGGAAACATCGTCTACTCGGGTGAGCCGGCAGGCCTCGTCGAGTGCGAGCAGTCGCTGACGGGCGCCTACCTTAAGGGCACGCGCGAGATCGCGGTGCCGAAGAACCGGCGCCGCGTGTACAAGACGAAGCAGATCGAGGTCAAGGGCGCGCGGGAGAACAACCTGCGCGGGATCGACGTGAAGTTCCCGATCGGCGTCATGACGGCGGTGACAGGCGTGTCCGGATCCGGCAAGTCCTCGCTGGTCAACACGATCCTGTACCGGGTGCTGGCCAACAAGCTCAACCACGCCCAAACCCTGCCTGGCAAGCACGCCAAGGTCAAGGGCTTGGCGGATCTGGACAAGGTGGTTCACGTGGACCAGTCGCCGATCGGGCGCACGCCACGGTCGAACCCTGCCACCTACACGGGCATGTGGGACCCGATCCGCAGGTTGTTCGCCGAGACGGAGGAGGCGAAAGTACGCGGGTACGGTCCGGGTCGCTTCTCTTTCAACGTGAAGGGCGGGCGCTGCGAGTCCTGCTCGGGGGACGGCACGTTGAAGATCGAGATGAACTTCCTACCCGACGTTTATGTTCCTTGCGAGGTCTGCCACGGCACGCGCTACAACCGCGAGACGCTCGAGGTCCATTACAAGGGAAAGAACGTGGCCGAGGTGCTCGACATGACCATCTCGCAGGCAAGAGAGTTCTTCGGTACGGTCACCCGGATCACGAAATACCTCGAGGTGCTGGAAAACGTCGGCCTGGGCTACATCAAGCTCGGCCAGCCGGCCACCACGCTCTCCGGCGGTGAGGCTCAGCGCGTCAAGCTCGCCGCCGAACTGCACCGACGCTCGGCGGGTCGTACGGTCTACATGCTCGACGAGCCGACCACGGGCCTCCACTTCGAAGACGTGCGCAAGTTGCTCGGCGTCCTGCAGGAGCTTGCCGACAAGGGCAACACGATCATCGTCATTGAGCACAACCTCGACGTCATCAAGTCTGCGGACTGGGTGATTGACCTCGGGCCGGAGGGCGGCAAGTGCGGCGGACTCGTCGTCGCGGAGGGCACCCCGGAGCAGGTGGCGCTTGTGGAGGAATCCTACACAGGGCGCTACCTCAAGCCGATCCTGCTAAAAGCGGGTACTTTGACATAGATGGCCAATCCGGAAAGCTATCGCCCCAAGACGGGCGACATCCCCAGGGACCCGGGCGTCTATCGTTTCATCGACGAGGATGAACGGGTCATCTACGTGGGCAAGGCCAAGAACCTTCGCCAGCGCCTGCAGAACTACTTCCAGGATCCGGCGTTGCTCCACCCGCGCACGCGCCAGATGGTCTTCACGGCGGTGCGCGTGCAGTGGGTGGTGGTCGCCTCCGAGATCGAGGCCCTGACGCTGGAATATTCGTGGATCAAGGAGTTCGCACCCCGCTTTAACGTCATGTACCGCGACGACAAGTCCTACCCGTACCTGGCGGTCACGATGAGCGAGGAATTTCCTCGGGTGATGGTCACCCGAAACGCTCACCGGCGCGGCAATCGCTACTACGGGCCGTACACGAAGGTGTGGGCGGTGCGTGACTCGCTCGACCAGCTCCTGCGCGTCTTCCCGATCCGTTCGTGTTCGGCGGGCGTCTTCCGTGGGGCGCAACGGTCCGGGCGGCCGTGCCTGTTGGGCTACATCGGCAAGTGTTCGGCTCCGTGCGTGGGGCGCGTGGGGGTCGAGGAACACCGCGATATCGCCCTGCACATGGTGCGATTCCTTGACGGCTCGGGGGAGGAGCTGATCTCCCAGAAGAAAAAGGAGATGGCGGCCGCCTCCGCAGATCTTGACTTCGAGCGCGCCGCCCGCCTACGTGACGACGTTCGGGCGCTGGAGGTCGTGGCCGAACGCAACACCGTGGTGTTGGATGCTGACGTGGACGCCGACGTCTTCGGCCTTGTCTTTGACGAGTTGGAAGCCTCGGTGCAGGTGTTCTTCGTGCGAGGCGGGCGTATCCGCGGGCAGCGCGGCTGGATTTCCGCCATCGAGGACGAGGACGCACCCGGCCTCGTTAACCAGTTGCTCGTGCAGGTTTACGGCGAGTACACGGGAGAGGCGGCGACGAAGGCGCAGGCGACCTCCGTCGACGACGTCGACCACACGTCTACCTCCGCGCTTCCGCGCGAGATCTGGGTGCCTACCGCGCCCGTCGACGGCGCCGCGCTCACCGCCTGGCTCACCGATCTGCGCGGGGCGAAGGTGACGATCAAAACCCCACAGCGCGGGCCCAAGGCCCAACTGATGGAGACGGTGAAGACGAACGCGGCGCAGGCTCTTCAGCGCCACAAGCTGGCTCGCGCGGGCGACATCACCGAGCGCTCCCAGGCACTTGAGGAGCTACGTGTCGGCCTCGACCTGCCGCGGGCCCCGTTGCGCATCGAAGGCTACGACATTTCCCACACGCAGGGCACCCACCAGGTGGGATCGATGGTTGTTTTCGAGGACGGGTTGGCGAAGAAGGCCGACTACCGGCACTTCGTGGTGCGCGGCGAGGACGGGCAGGGCGCCCGCGATGACACGGCGGCGATGGACGAGGTGCTCCGACGCCGCCTCAGGCGCCTCCTCGAACCCACGCAGGAAACTGAGATGCCGAAGGAGTCTGGGGAGGCCGGGCCCGACAGGCCACGCTTCGCCTACCGGCCAGACCTCATCGTTGTCGACGGCGGCCTGCCGCAGGTGAATGCGGCCCAGCGGGTCGTGGACGAACTGGGCGCGGACGTCACGGTGGTCGGGCTGGCCAAACGCCTGGAGGAGATCTGGATTCCGGGCGAAGAGTTTCCTATCATCCTCTCGCGTCAGTCTCCGGCGCTACGCCTGCTCCAGCATCTGCGCGATGAGTCCCACCGCTTCGCTATCACCTTCCACCGTAAGCGGCGCTCGGCGTCGATGACCCGATCGGCGCTCGATGAGATCCCAGGTTTGGGGCCGGCGAAGCAGGCGGCGCTTCTTAAACATTTCAAGTCCGTGGCACGGATCAAGGCCGCAAGCGCGGAGGACCTCCAGGCCGTTTCGGGAATCGGGCCGGCGATGGCGGGTGCGATTGTCGCTCACTTTTCAGGAAACTCGGAGGGAAAACTGGCACGATAGTGCCATGAAGATCTCTCACGACGACATCAACGACACGAGCAAGATTCCGCGTCTCGTACCTCAACTCGACCAGGCAGCGGCGCTACCCGCCGCGGATATTCCCGACATCCTCATCATCACCGGAATGTCGGGCGCGGGCCGTTCCCGCGCGGCCGCGACGCTGGAGGACATCGGCTGGTACGTCGTCGACAACCTTCCCCCGCGGCTGCTCAGTGCGCTCGCCGGCCTCATCTCGCCGGTGGACGGCCAGACGGTTCGCAAGCTCGCCGCCGTCGTTGACGTCCGCTCGCGCGAGTACTTCCAGGAGCTGGTGGACGTACTCGATCAGTTGCAGGAGCGCAAGCAGGACTATCGGATCATGTTCCTCGACGCCTCGGACGAGGTGCTCGTGCGTCGCTACGAGTCGGTGCGCCGCCCGCACCCGCTTCAGGGCGATGGCCGCCTGCTCGACGGCATCCGCCAAGAGAGGGAGGTACTTTCCCAGTTGCGCACGCGCGCGGACATCGTCATTGACACCTCCAACCTCACTGTCCACGACCTCGCGCGCAAGATCCGGCAGAACATGCAGGAGGCGGGCGAGGACGATCCGCACTTGACCATCATGTCCTTCGGCTTCAAATACGGCCTTCCGATGGACGCCGACCACGTGGCGGACGTGCGCTTCCTGCCCAACCCGTACTGGGTCACCGAGCTACGCCACCTGACGGGCAAGGATCAGCCGGTGTCAGACTTCGTGCTCAGCATCGACGGCGCGGAAGAGTTCATCGCGGGGTACGCCGACCTGATCGACCCGATCCTCGAAGGCTACAAACATGAGCTCAAACCCTACGTCACCATCGCGATTGGCTGCACGGGCGGCAAGCACCGCTCGGTGGCGATGACGGAGCGGATGGCTCAGCTCATGCGCGAACGGGGACACTCCGTGCGGGTCTACCACCGCGACTTGGGGCGCGAATGAGTACCGGGGCACGCGGCGCGAAGGTGGTCGCGCTGGGCGGGGGCCACGGCCTTTACGCCACGCTCAGCGCACTGCGTCTGCTCACGCGCAACATCACGGCGATCGTCACGGTGGCCGACGACGGCGGGAGCTCCGGCCGGCTACGCGAGGAATTCGACATTCTGCCTCCCGGTGACCTTCGCATGGCGCTGTCCGCGCTGTGCGACGACGGGGAGTGGGCGCTGACCTGGCGCGACGTCATGCAGTACCGCTTCACATCCGCGGGCCCGCTCAACGGCCACTCGCTGGGCAACCTGCTCATCACCGGCGTGTGGGATTTGCTGGGTGATCAGGTCAAGGGATTGGAGCTGGTGGGCAGGCTACTGGATGCGGCGGGCACCGTGCTGCCGATGTCTTCCACGCCGCTGCGCATCGAGGCGGACGTGTGCGACGCCGACGGTGAACACACTGTCACCGGGCAGGTGGGTGTGGCCACGTGCCGGGCGGAGATCAAGCAGGTGCGGCTCATCCCGGACAACCCGCCGGCTGTTCCCGAGGCGATCGCGGCCATTCACGACGCGGACTGGGTCATCGTTGGTCCCGGCTCGTGGTTTACCTCCGTCATCCCGCATTTGCTCGTTCCTGAGCTCGCTGAGGCGCTCGTGACGACACCGGCCAAGCGGGCGCTGCTCATCAACCTTGTTCCCGACGACGAGACGCGCAGCCTCTCACCCGCGGACCACGTGCGCTCCTTCCACGAGCACGCACCGGGCCTGCGGCTGGATCGGATCGTCATCGACGACGGACCCGGCACCAACTGGGGCGAGCTCCTGCGTGAGGCGGAGAACTGTGGGGCGCAGGTCCTTGCCCGGCCGCTCGCCGACCGCACGGATCCGGCGCGACACGACGTGTTGTTCCTCGCCTCCGCGCTACGCGAGTTGCTCGGATCGAGTCTGGGCTGGTAAGAGGCTTTACGTATAATGAGTGTTTCGTACCCATTTTTGGAGGAATCATGCCGGCGTTGACCGCCACTTTAAAGGACGAGCTGGGCGCGGTTTTCCCGCGGTTAGCGTCGTCGATGATCGCCGAGGTTTCGGTAATGTTCCGCTTCGCCGGTGGCCTCCAGATCAACGACGGCGTGGTCACCCTTCAGGCTGAACTGGATCACCCGGGGGCAGCTCGGCACATGTGTGAGCTCATTAAGGCTGTCTTCTCCATCGACGCCGACCTGGTGGTGGTGAAGAACTCGGGACGGGCCGGTAACACGTACGTCGTGCGGATCACGAAGAATGGCGAGCGCGTCGCGCGCCGGCTCGGACTGCTCGACACCCTGGGGCGGCCGGTACGCGGGCTACCGACGCAGATTGTGGGCGGGTCGAAGGCCGACGCCTCGGCCGCGTGGCGTGGGGCCTTTCTCGCGCGCGGCTCGCTCATGGAGCCGGGCCGCAACGCGGCGCTTGAGGTGACCTGCCCGTCGCTGGAGGCCGCCTACGGGATTGGCGGGCTAGCCCGCCGCCTGGGCAGTCCGTACCGCGCCCGCGAAGCCCGCGGAGCCTTCCGCGTCGACATCCGCGAGGGAGACGCGATCTCCGACATGCTTAGCCGGATGGGTTCCAATGACGGGGTTCTGCTGTGGGAGGAGCTACGCACGGAGCGCGAGGTCCACGGCCAGGCTAACCGGCTGGCCAATTTCGACGACGCGAACATGCGCAGGTCTGCTGACGCCGCCGTCGTCGCCGTCATCCGCGTCAAGCGAGCCTTTGAGATCCTGGGGGAGGACGTGCCGGAAAACCTGCGCGAGGTGGGCCAGTTCAGGATCCAGTATCCCGAGGACTCCCTCAACATGCTCGGGGGCAGGCTCAACCCGCCCGCCACGAAGGACGCGGTGGCCGGGCGTTTGCGTAGGCTCAACACGATGGCTGACAAGCGCGCGGCCGAGCTCGGCGTTCCCGACACGATGGATGCGGTGGCCGGCGCGCAGCGCCGCCTGTAAACGCGGTGTGGTAGCCACACGCGGGGACCGCGCGTCGAGCCTGTTTTGCTAAGTGTGAAGAAACGGCTAAGGTCCCTGCAGGTTGGGCGCGCTTCGTTGTAGAATCTTTACGAAACGTGAGCGGCCACGCGAGAAGCGCGCCCAGCGATCGTTGCGGGAACTTCCCGCTTATCCATTGACAACGTGTGGTGCGTCCACACAAGGAGGACAAGAGTGACCATTAAGGTTGGAATCAACGGATTTGGCCGTATCGGCCGTAATTTCACGCGTGCAGCGCTTGCACAGGGTGCGGATATCGAGATCGTTGCGGTCAACGATCTGACCGACAACCGGACCCTCGCTCACCTGCTGAAGTACGACTCAATCCTCGGTGCCCTTGATGAGGAGGTCACCTACACCGATGAGGAGATCAAGGTCGGCGACCGCGTCATCAAGGCATTCGAAGAGCGCGACCCGGCTAACCTTCCGTGGGGCAAGCTCGGCGTTGACATTGTCATCGAGTCGACCGGCCGCTTCACCAACGCTGACGACGCCAAGAAGCACCTCGAGGCTGGCGCCAAGAAGGTTCTCATCTCCGCTCCCGCGAAGAACGAGGACATCACCATCGTCATGGGCGTGAACGACGGCGATTACGATACCGCCAAGCACAACATCATCTCCAACGCTTCCTGCACCACCAACTGCCTCGCCCCGATGGCTAAGGTTCTCAACGAAGAGTTCGGAATCGTTAAGGGTCTCATGACCACGGTCCACGCTTACACGGCCGACCAGAACCTCATGGATGGCCCGCACAAGGATCTGCGCCGCGCCCGCGCCGCTGCTCTGTCGATCATCCCCACCTCGACCGGCGCCGCCAAGGCCGTTGCCCTGGTCCTGCCCGAGCTCAAGGGTAAGTTCGACGGTTATGCTCTGCGCGTGCCTGTTCCGACCGGCTCCGCTACCGATCTCACGTTCGAGGCGGAGCGCGAGGTCACCGTTGAGGAAGTCAACGCCGCCATTAAGAAGGCCGCGGAGGGCGAGCTCAAGGGCATCCTGAAGTACACCGAGGATCCGATCGTCTCGAAGGACATCGAGACCGACCCGCACTCCTCGATCTTCGATGCCGGCCTGACCAAGGTCATCGGTAACCAGGTCAAGGTTGTTTCCTGGTACGACAACGAGTGGGGTTACTCGAACCGCCTCGTTGACCTCGCCGTTCTCGTCGGCAAGTCGCTCTAAGCGCGTCGCTAAGTAGAGTGCCCGCACATGTCGCGCATGTGCGGGCACTTTTACAGAACATGACTTTTGCCGGGTGCGTTTCCGACCTTCGGGCGGCGCCCGGCTGGAGAAGGAGAATTTATGAGGACCATTGATTCGCTCGGCGACCTCGCCGGCAAGAAGGTTTTCGTCCGCTCGGACTTCAACGTCCCGCTGGACAAGGACAAGAACATTACGGACGACGGCCGCATCCGCGCCGCTCTTCCCACCCTGACGCGCCTCATCGACGCCGGCGCCAAGGTAATCGTCTCGGCGCACCTGGGCCGGCCGAAGGGCGAGGTCAACCCTGACTTCTCGTTGGCTCCCGTGGCCGCCCGCCTCTCCGAGCTGCTTGGCAAGGAGGTCAAGCTGGCGCAGGACACGGTGGGCGAATCCGCGAAGGCCCTGACGGCTGAGATGGCCGACGGCGACGTCGTGCTGCTGGAGAACGTCCGCTTTGACCCGCGCGAGTCGTCCAAGGTCGACGCCGAGCGCGAAGAACTCGCCGCCGAGTACGCCGCGCTGGCTGACGCCTTTGTTTCCGACGGCTTCGGAGTGGTTCATCGCAAGCAGGCCTCCGTCTACGATATTGCCAAGAAGCTGCCGAGCGCGGCCGGCGAACTCGTGTTTAAGGAGATTGACTCCCTGTCGAAGGCCACGAAGGATCCGGCGCGTCCCTACACCGTGATCCTCGGCGGTTCGAAGGTTTCGGACAAGCTCGGCGTCATCGACAACCTGCTCGACAAGGCGGATCGCCTGCTGATCGGCGGCGGCATGGCCTACACCTTCCTCAAGGCGAAGGGCAACGAGGTGGGCACCTCTCTCCTCGAGGAGGACTTCGTGGAGAAGGCCGCCGAGTACCTGAAGAAGGCCCACGAGGCCGGCGTCGAGATCCTCGTGCCGGTTGACAACGTGACGGCTCCCGAGTTCAGCGCCGACGCCCCGGCCTCCATCTACGACACCGGCGAAATGCCGGCCGACGAGATGGGCCTCGACATCGGTCCGAAGACCCGCAAGGGTTACGCGGCCGCGATCGCCGATTCGAAGACGATCGTGTGGAACGGCCCGATGGGCGTCTTCGAGTTCCCGGCGTTCGCGCAGGGCACGAAGGCCATCGCCGAGGCGATGGAGAAGGCTGACGGCTTTACGATCGTCGGCGGCGGAGATTCGGCCGCAGCGGTCCGCACCCTCGGCTTTGACGAAGCCAAGTTCAATCACATTTCCACCGGCGGCGGCGCCTCCCTCGAGTTCCTCGAGGGCAAGGAGCTTCCCGGCATCGCAGTTTTGGAGGACTAAATGTCACGCACCCCGCTCATGGCAGGCAACTGGAAGATGAACCTCGACCACCTCGAGGCCGTTTCCCTGGTTCAGAAGCTTGCCCTCACATTGAAGGACCTCAAGCACGATTTCGCCACCACCGAGGCGGCCGTCATCGTCCCCTTTACGGATATCCGCTCTGTCCAGACGCTCATCGACGCCGAGGAGTTCGAGATCGGATACGGCGCGCAGGACGTCTCGATTCACGACAAGGGCGCCTACACGGGTGAGATCTCGACCGGCATGCTCACCAAGCTTGGCTGCACCTACGTGGTGGTCGGCCACTCGGAGCGACGCGAGTACCACGGTGAGACCTCCGAGCTCGTCGGTAAGAAGGCCAAGAAGGTCCTCGACGCCGGCATGACCCCGATCATGTGTTGCGGCGAGGCGCTGGACGTGCGCAAGGCCGGCAACCAGGTCGATTTCGTGCTTGGCCAGATCGAGGAGATGCTCGCCGGCCTTAGCGCCGAGGAAGTCGCCAAGTCGGTGATCGCCTACGAGCCCATTTGGGCTATCGGCACCGGCGAGGTCGCCACCCCGGAGGACGCCCAGGAGGTCTGTGGCGCCATCCGTGGCAAGGTGGGCGAGCTCTACGACGACGCGACCGCGCAGTCGGTCCGCATCCAGTACGGCGGTTCGGTGAAGTCCTCCAATGTCAAGGACATCATGGCTCAGCCCGACGTTGACGGCGCGCTCGTGGGCGGTGCCTCACTTGACGCCGCGGAGTTCGCGAAGATCGTGACCTACCTCGCCTAAGCGATAGGTTTCACACCGGGGAGGGCAAGGGCGTATACGCCCTTGCCCTCCCCGGTGCTATACACTGGTACGGTATTGCGGCGTCTGGCGCCGATTCCGAACGAAAGAGAATATCGTGCAGGTCATCCTCATTGTGTGCATCGTCGTGCTCGTCCTGTCGAGCCTCCTCCTCATCGGCTCGATCCTGCTGCACAAGGGTCGTGGCGGGGGCGTCTCCGACGTATTCGGCGGCGGCATTTCCACCTCAATGCGTTCATCGGGCGTGGCCGAGCGCAACCTGAACCGCATTACGGTAGGTGTTGCGCTGGTTTGGACGCTGTCGATCGTGCTCATCGGCCTCATCACGAAGTTCCAGGGCTAGGTCGAGCGACTAGCTGTTGAAACGCGCCCGTTTGTCGGGCGCGTTTTTCGTCTCCGGCTTCCCAGAGACCGCGACACGGATGACCGACGGGGCTTGGGTCGCGTCACGGCCGCTTGCCGTTCGTGCCAAGTGCTCTGGCCCCACAGCGCGCTCGCTACCTGGAGAGGGCAAGATCATGGGCCAAGGTCGCGACGGTCGAGCACGCAGCCCACGTGCCGATGCCCGTCCCGCAGATTCCCGTCTACCTGACTACTTGTCGGCCATCGCCGCCAGGACCGCCGCGAACTCAGGATCGTCTCCCACGGTGCGCAGCTCCTCGATCAGCTGAGACTCGAGAGAGCGCATGGGCATCGAGATCTGCAGGTCGGGCCTGCCCGGCCGTCCGAGTACCGCGATGGAGCCGCGGCCAGGGCGGGTGATGGACAGGTCGCCGGAGGGACGATGGAGGCAGACATACTCGATTCCGGGTGCGCCCGTGTGGATCAGCTCGACGGGCACAGCGAGACGGAGCCGTAGCCAGGCGGCGAGCATGTGGGAGCCGACCCGGTGGGTGTTGCCACCCACCTGTGCGCTGACGACACTTTCGTGCGGTCCCTCGTTGAGGAGTGCGGCCAGCTGGGAACGCCAGATCGTGATCCCGGCCCAGTTGATGTCCGTGTCGCCGGGCTCGCGTTTCCTTGCCAACTCCTTGAGTGCGCCGAGTGGGTCGGTGACGGCGTTGGCGTTGGTGATGCGTCGGGAGGCGATCTGCCCCAGGCTTCTGTCCGTCGGGCAGGTTGGCGCGTCCTGCACCCACCAGGTGAAGACGGGCGCATCGGGGAGGAGCAACGGTGTCACGAGCGAGATGAGGCTCGTGCCTGCACCGTTGTACGGACGCAGAATCACTACTTCTGCTGGTCCCACGTCCTCGTGGCCGAGGATCTCGGCGTCGAGCCGGGCGTCGCCGTCGTCGGATGCGTCAGGCAAGACGACGACGATGCGCAAGGGGTGTGCCTCCGCCACGCCGAGCGCGGAGTCGACGACAGCGCGCACCCCGTCCTCGTCGCGAACCACGGCGACGAGGTTGAGGACCTTGCCGAGGGCGTAGGTGCCCTCGCCGCGTAGCTCATTGAGCCGGCGGGCGAGGCGGGCGGACGTGGTGTGTGAGATCTTATCCATGGTTCCTCCTAGGGCCTGCGCCAGGCGTTGCCGTCCTGGCCGAGCATCGCGTCCGAGCCGAGCGGCCCCCACGATCCGGGCTCGTACGTCTCGATGGGACGGCCGCTGTTCTCCCAGTATCCCGTCACCTCGTCGATGAGCTTCCAGCCCAGCTCCACCTCGGTTTGACGCGGAAAGAGTGGCGGATCGCCGAGCAGCACGTCGAGGATGAGCCGCTCGTAGGCCTCCGGGGCATACTCGGTGAACGCGTGACCGTAGCCGAAGTCCATCGTCACGTCCCGCAGCTGCATCTGCGCGCCGGGAACCTTGGAGGCAAAGCGGAAGGTGACGCCCTCGTCGGGCTGGATGCGCAGGACGAGCGTGTTCGTGCCCATCCCCGCCATCTGTTCCTTCGTAAACGGCAGGAAGGGCGGGCGGCGGAATTCGAGGGCCACCTCGGTCACGCGCCTGCCCAGCCGCTTGCCGGCACGCAGATAGAACGGGACGCCGGCCCAGCGGCGCGTGTCGATGCCGAGCCGGAGCGCGGCATAGGTATCGGTGCGGGTGTTGGCGGCGACGCCGTCCTCTTCCAGGTAGGAGCGCACGAGTTCACCGCCCTGCCAGCCAGAGGCGTATTGGGCGAAGACGGAGGACGTCTCCGGGCCGTCGATAAGGTGGGTGGCCTTGAGCACCTTTTCCTTCTCGTGGCGCAACGCATCGGCCTCGAACGACGTCGGTTCCTCCATCGCCACGAGTGCCAGCAGCTGGAGGAGGTGATTCTGAATGACGTCGCGTGCGGCGCCAACGCCGTCGTAGTAACCGGCGCGCGATCCGATGCCGATGTCTTCTGCCATGGTGATCTGCACGTGGTCGACGTGGGCATTGTTCCAGATCGGCTCGAAGAGCTCGTTGGCGAAGCGCAGGGCGAGGATGTTTTGCACCGTCTCCTTGCCAAGATAATGGTCGATGCGGAAGATCGAAGACTCGTCGAAGACCCCGGT
>JALEWQ010000073.1 GCA_022783305.1 Trueperella sp.
CACGCGGCGAGCTTGGGGTTGGTGCGCTTGACCATGTCGAACAGCGGCTTGCCCACCGCCTGGGCGATCTCGTACTTCTCTTTCTTCAGACCGTACGTGCCGGCGATGCCGCAGCAGGCTTCGCCAGACTCGATCACCTTCACACCCGGCACGGTCTCCATCATGCGGATGGCCGGCTTGCCGATACCCTGGCTCTTGACCTGGCACGGCTGATGGTAGGGGATCGTGATATCCCAACGCTTGAGCTCCTCGACCGGGAACTCCCCTTCGTCGATGAGCTCAAGGATGAACTCCGAGATTTCAACCGTGCGCGATCCGACATCGAGCAGCGTCGGATCGTCGAGGCCCATGATCTCGTGCGCTTCGTGGCGCAACATGCCGGCGCACGATCCCGACGCCGAGACGATAGTCAGGTCCTTGCCCGCGGCGTTGAGCTGGTCGCACAGCTGGCGAACCTTCTTCGAGGCTCGCCCAAACAGGCCGTTGGACTGGTGGGCCAGCCCGCAGCAACCCTGCTTGGGCACGAGTACCTCGTAGCCGAGCTTCTCCAGTACCTCCACGGCGGCTTTCGAGGTCGAGATCTCGAAGTAGCCGCCCGCACAGCCGTGGAAGAAGACGATCGGGCCCTTGGGGAAGGGGCCGGTGCGCTCCTTCTCGTGCTTCTTGAACCAGCTCATGAACGTCGACGTCTGGGCTTTCGGGACAGGCGCATCGCGGTGGATGCCGATGACCTTCTCCACGATCGTACGCACCGGCCTGTTGGCCAGCGCGGCGTTCGCGATCGGGGCGAACGGCGTCATCAGCTTCCCCTCGAGCTCGGTCTCGGGGATGATCCGGTCGCGTAGCGGCATGTGGTCGGCCTTCATGACGGCCCGGGCCTGGGCGTTGATCTCGGCGATCTTCACGCCCTGCGGGCAGGTCGTAGTGCAGATCGAGCACCCGGAGCAGTAGTCGAGGGACTTGTCCACGCTGGCCCCGTTGCGGAAGCGTTCGGCCTGCGGGCCCACGAACTTCGGACCCGAGAACAGCGGGGTCGAGCGCACAACCGGGCACTGCGACTCGCAGATCGTGCACTTGACGCACGCGTCGAGGGACGCGCGGGCCAGGGAGGCCCTGGCATGCTCGAGTGGGTTAACAACGGTGGTCATGATTAGTCCCTCCTGAGGATTGCACGGGTGGCGGCAACGGCGCTGCCAAGCGCGATGCCCTCGCCGGACTTCTCGCTCCACGGGCGGGCGCCGCCGATGACCGAGCCCGCGCAGTAGAGGTTGTCGTAGGCCGGCGCGTCACCGTCGAGCGCGAGCATGTCCGCATTGACGCAGACCCCGGTTCCGAAGATGTCCTTGCCGTTGACGACGACGGAACCGGTCACGCCCGTCGTCTCCGGATCCTCGGCGTCGAGGAACGTCAGCGGTAGGTCGAAGACTCGCTCGCGGATCTCTCCGTACGAGTTGCGCTGAATGCTACCCGACTCGAGGCCGCCACCGGCGTAGACGACGGCGTCGACCTTGTTGGTCGTGACGCGGCCGGCACGCTGAACCTGAAGTGCGGTGACGTGACCGCCGCTCGCCTCGAAGCCGATGACCTCAGCGTTGAGCGATATGTCGATCCGCTTGTCGCGACAGAGCTGGATGAGCACGTCGTTGATGCGACGGCCGGGGATCGAGGGCGGCGGAACCGGCACTTCGCCCACCGGCACGCCTAGCTCGGCGGAGATCTCCTGGTAGGCGTCGGGAGCGAATCCGAGGATCGCGGGCAGCAGGACCGTCTCGCCGTCGCGGACGTGGGCGCGTAGCTCGTGGATGAGCGCGTCGCGGGTGGACGGGCCGTCCAGCCCGGCGGTGCCATCGAAGGCCCGGGCAAAGGTGGTGCCCGTGGAGTCGGCCTCGGGCTTGCGCGGTGCGAGGGAGATCGTCACGGCCCGCGTCTCGACCTTCGCCAACGGGGAGCGGGCGAGGTTGTCGGCGATGAAGGCCGCGGGGAAGTCGCGGAACTGTCGGATGCCGACCACCAGGAACTTCTTCCCGTCTTCCATCAGGGAAGGAACCATGGTGTTCTGCACCGCGGCCGTGGGGCGAACCGCTCCGATCGCGGTGGGGATGAGCACGTTGTTGCCCGCCTTGGCGAACAGGCCGGTGGTCGAGCACAGCCAATCGATGCCCTCGCGCACGGCCTCGACCCCGATAGCGGCGTACGGGTGGCCCGGATCCTCGGCGACGAGGTCGGCGATGGCGGCGTACGGGTCTAAGACCGGGCGCCCGTCCTTACCCCAGCCGTAGACATCGAGCGTGCCGGAGGACAGGAGCAGGCCGCCCCACCCCTTGGTGACGATATCAACGTGATGTCCGGCGTCGCGAAGCCTGAGCGCCGCCGTGAGGCCCGCAAGGCCCGAACCAATAACAATGATGCGCATTATTCGTTCTCCTTCACCTGTGCCATAGCGGGACGGCCATGGATGAGTTCGAGATCGCCCGTGGCGCGCACGGCCTTCTCGGCCGGTGCCGGCAGGTGGTCGATGTCGAGGTTGCCGGCGAGGATCCACTTGTTCAGCGTGGCCTCGCGCAACTGCTCGCCGTACATGAGGGACTCAAGGCCCGAGTAGCGGTTCTTGACGAAGAGTCGAAGCATCGACGACGTGCGGTCCGCGTTCTCCTCGCGGCCGAGCCGGCCGGCGAGGGTCTCATGCATGATGCCCGCGGCACGCATGCCGCAGAATGTGCCTTGGCACGGGCCCATACCGAGGCGGGTGCGGCGGCGGATGTCATCGAGGTTGGCCTCCGGCTGCTTGGCGAGCTCCTCTTCGATCGTGGAGCGCGGCAACAGCTCACACTCGCAAATGATCGGATCCTCGAAGCGGTCGGCTTCGGCCTCCTTGAGCCGGTCCGTGACCTTGTGAGTCTGGACTGCTTTCGAGGGAACCGCCTCGGTGTCGGTGGTGCACTCGACGAACTCGTCGAGCTGCTCCAAGAGGGCGTCGACGATGTTCTTCGCCATGAGACGGTAGGTGGTGAGTTTGCCGCCGGCGATGGTGAAGAAGCCCTTGACACCGTCGCGCGTGGAATGGTCGATGATCGACATGCCGCGCGACATGTGGCGGGTGTCGGAGGCGTCCACGCGCGAGTCCTTGACCAGCGGGCGGGCGCCGGCCCACGCGTGAACCGCGCGCGCCTTGCGGAAGCCCGGCACCAGATCCTCACCCGAGTCGAGCATCTGCTGAACCTCGGAGTTGCGGATGACGAGGAAGTCAGGATTGTCTTCCTTCTGGTCGGTGGTGCCGATGATGGAGACGGTGTGTGCCGGGACGATGATGTCGCCGTCGGCGGGGTGGATGCAGCGGTTGACCACGTGGTTGACGAGGCGGTGGTTCATCGCGATCATGATGCCGCGTCCGGGTACGACGTCGACGCCGTGGCACCCGGCCATCTTCGCGATTTGACCCGCCCAAGGGCCGCCGCAGTTGATGGCGGCGCGGCAGTTGATGCGCACCTCTTCGCCGGTCTTCTCGTTGGTGCAGATCACCTGGGAAACCTGGCCGTCGTCGTTTTCGATCTTCGTGACCCGGTGGTAGGTCAGGCACTGGGCGCCGTAGGCCTTGGCTGACTCAACCGCCCCCCAGACCATGCCCCAACCGTCAATCGAGCCGTCGCGGACGCGGAAGGCGCGCTGGATGCCAGGGTTGAGGCGCGGCTCGATGCGTAACGCCTCAGCGACGTCGAGCTCCTCGGCCGGCACGTGGGTCTCCCGTGCGGCGGGTAGGAAGCGGGTGGAGAACTCCGGGTCGTCATGCGGGCCGACGACGAACAGGCCGCCGGTCTCCTCCACCGAATCGGGGTGGATGCGACGCAGAATCTCATTCTCCTCGGCGCACTCCGTGGCCGAGTGGGGATCCGAGATGACGTAGCGGCCGCCGGAATGGAGCAGGCCGTGGAAACGCCCGGAGGTTCCCTGTGCCAGGTCGGCACGCTCGACAAGGACGGCAGCGAAGCCACGCATGGCAAGGTCGCGCAGGGCGCCAGCGCCTGTTGCTCCACCACCTATAACAACAACATCGGTGTTTATAGTTTTCATGGTTCTTCCGATTTCTACGCGGAAACTTATTTTCCAATCTACGGCCTTTTTCCCTGCTTGTGGTGCGAAAACTGATTTGGGGAGTGAAATTGGCCAAGTGTGCACGACCGTGCATAAGATCTGAAAACACTTGCATTACGCATGTAGAATGTGCCTGACATACGCCGAAGAAAGGCCTGACATGAACCGAGAAGATCGATCTCTAGCCGCCTATGAGGCGGCCGTCATGCACTTCATCCAGGGCGAGACGATGGAGTCAATCGCCCGTCGACTGTCCGTATCACGCTCCACCGTCTCCCGCCTCATCGCCGAGGCCAAGGAGGAGGGCCTCATCCAAATCACGATCCACCCGCCCCAGGAGGCCGCCAGCGAGATGCAGGTGCGCCTGTCGCAGATGTTCGGCGTGCGGGCCAAGGTCGTGCCCGTCCCCTTCGGCGTCAACGAGGCGCGCCGACTCAACGCCGTGGCCCAGGTGGCCGGGATCATGGTCTCCGACCTCATGAAGCCCGAAACCATCATCGGGGTGGCGTGGGGAAACACTGTGGCCGCCGTCGTCGACCACCTGGTTCCGCGCCCCGCACGCGGCTCGATCGCGGTCCAACTCAACGGCGCCGCCAACGCATCCACCAGCGGCGTGCCCTACGCCGGCTCACTCATGGAGGCCTTCGGGCGGGCCTTCGGCGCCTCCGCCCACTACTTCGCGGTCCCCGCCTTCTTTGACTTCGCCGCCACCCGCGAGGCACTCTGGCGCGAGCGCTCGATCGCCGCGGTTCGCGAGATCCAGCAACGGGCAGACATCGCCCTGTTCGGCATCGGATCCCCCACCTCGAAGAACCTCTCCATGGTCTACTCGGGTGGCTACTTGAGCGAGGAGGAACTTGACGCGCTACGCCGGGAGGGCGTGGTCGGCGACATTTGCACGGTGCTACTTCGCGCCGACGGTTCCTGGGAGGACCTGGAGATCAACTCGCGCGCCTCGGGGCCCACCCCGACGGATCTGCGCAAGATCCCGCGGCGCATCGGCGTCGTCTCCGGCTCGGACAAGGTGGTCGCCACCGTCGCGGCTCTGCGTGCCGGCCTCATCACGGATCTCATCATCGACGAGGACTCCGCCGACCTCCTCTACGAGTACGTGGTTCGCTCCACGCAGGGGGCGAAGCGGTGATTCGGCCAGCAACGGCCAGGGATGTGCGGGCCATCTACGAGATCGTCAGCCCCTACGCACACCGGCGCATCCTCGTGGCTAAAGACCTCATCGACTACTTCGAGCACCTACAGGAGTTCGTGGTGGCGGAGGTCGACGGCGAGGTGGTCGGTTGCGGCGCCCTCCACGTCTTTTGGGAGGACATCGCCGAGATCCGCACGCTCGCCGTTCGTGAGGAGTTTCGCGGGCGCGGTGTGGGCAAGGCGATCGTCAACGAGCTTGAGGGGCGCGCCCGCACCCTGAGAATCAGCCGCCTGTTCTGCCTCACCTTCGAGGTCGACTTCTTCGCGAGGCTCGGCTACTGCGGTATCGACGAGGCGCCCGTCAGCCCCGATGCGCTCCGCGAACTACTCCTCTCCCACGACGACGGCACCGCCGAGTTCCTCGACCTCGCCCGCGTCAAACCCAACACTCTTGGCAACTCGCGCATGCTCAAGGAACTGTAGGGGCCCGACGACGACGCGCGACTGGCGGGCCAGGCTGGCTCGTGAAGCGGGTCCGGCCTAGCTCAACGGCTCTGGGATCCGGCGAGGAAGTTCGCCGCCATCCGTAGCCCGATTGGGGCTTGGAGGCCGACGAGGGTGAGGATAATCGTCGTCATGATTCCCGTCCTTGTGGCCGTTGCTGCCACGCCGACAACCACGACAGCGGTGGCGACGAGCGCCGCCGTGCGGGTGAGGCGAGCTGCGGCGACGACGTCGGCGTCCGCTCGTCGTGATAGCGCGATCAGGTAGGCGCCCACCACCACGAGTACCGTGCCCGCGCCCGCCGGGGTGAGGGCGACGAGCGCGTCGTGTTTGCCGGAGATCTGGATGAGCAGACCGATGGCGAAGATGCTCAGCGCGAGCACGCCGAGCACGCCCCCTGCGCGGGCGAGCTTGAGTTCGTTCATGGCTTCGATGCTAGCGGAAGGCGGAATTGGCCCGAAACCTGCTCGGCGAGGCCGTCGCAGAGGACGCCGTCGAGGGCCGGGCCGAGGCGCTCGGGCGGCAGCGCGGTCGCGGTCAGGAGGTCCTCGTAGCCGTGCGGACCGGCGCGCAGGGCGGCCATGATCTTCCCGCGAGCCTGCCGGTTCGTCCCCTCCCACGCCTGCGTGCGGCGACGGTGGGCGTGGCTGTCGCCAGGGTGACCGGCGAGGTTCCACTCGCAGCGCGCGGCCAGCGGGCACCCCTCACACGCGGGCGCGCGGGCGGTGCAGGCTAGCGCGCCGAACTCCATGATGGCGGCGTTCCAGCGCCAGGTGCGTTCGCCTGAGGGGACGAAGGCCCGCGCGCGGGCGAGCTCGGCCTTCGTCTGTGAAGGTGCGGGCAGAGCCTGGCCGTGCCAGCGGGCGAGCACGCGGCGGATGTTGGTGTCGAGCACGATGCTGTAGCCACGGAAGGCGAAGGCAACGACGGCGGCCGCCGTGTAGGGGCCGACCCCCGGCAAATCGAGAAGGTCGTCGTAGGTAGTGGGAAAGGAGCCGCGCTCCACGATGGCGATCGCGGCCTCCTGGAGGCGCAACGCGCGGCGCGGGTAGCCCATGCGATCCCAGGCGATGAGAACCTCGGCGGGGGAGGCCGCCGCGAGGTCGGCGGGGGTGGGCCAGCGCTCCAGCCACGCCCGCCACACCGGTTCCACCCGGGCTACCGGGGTTTGCTGGCTCATCACCTCACATACGAGGATCGCCCACGGGTCCGTCGTCTCGCGCCACGGTAGCGGGCGTGCATGCTGAGCGTACCAGCGGGTCAGGGCCGCGTAGGCGAGTTCTGGTTCGGGTGCCACGGGCCTCACTATAGCGGCGCCCGGCGCGCATCGCTCCCGCGGCGCGGGATTGCCGCTACGGTAGGGGCGTGAACGAAACTCCGAAGCGCGGCAAGCAGGCGGGTCGTGGTGCACCGCGCCCGGTGGGCGGGCGCGCCCAGGCAGGCCGCGGGCGTGGTGCCGATCGCCCGGTGCGCGGAGAAGGATTAGGCCGCGACGAGCGCGCGGGGCGCGGGAGTGCGGCGCGCGGAGAACGCGCGGTCCCCGGTAGCGAGCGGCGGGCCCGCGGCGAGCGCCCGGTTCGGGAAGGCGGTAAGCGCCGGGCCCGAGGTGGCGCGGCCACTTCGGCGCGCGCGGTGCGCGGCGGCCGCCCGGCTCCGGGGCGCACGGGTCACGGCAGGCAGTCGGCGAAGCGACCGGTGTCCGCCCGCCCGTCACCGCGCAAGCCGAAGGATCCGGCGCGGGCAGCGTTCCGGCGTCGTCTGCTGACCGTCCTCCTCGTCATCCTGCTCGCGGTCGGAGCCACGTTCGTGGCCGTCAAGTACGCGCTGTCGAAGATTGAGAAGCACACCGTGCCGGTCAACCCGGTCGAGCAGTTTGAACCCGTGGCGTGTAGCTCGGCCTCGCTCAGCACGGCGGTCAACAGCGCGGGCGGCGCTGCGGGCCAGCAGGTCACGCTGAGCGCTTCGATCACGAACAAGGGCGAGGCCCCCTGCTACTTTGACGCCGCCGACCTCCGCCTTCAGCTCACCTCGGGCGACCAGACCGTCTATGACAGTCAGGTGTGTTCCTCAGGGCCGGCGAGCAAGATCCTTCTTCTCGACGCCGACATGACCACCACGCAGGCCCTTTCCTGGAACGGCGTCAACGCGGGCGCGAACTGCCAGGGGAAGTCGATCGCGGGCGCTGGAACCTACGTGGCCCGGATCTTGCTGGGTTCCGACCCGATCCTTCAGTCCGGCTACGTTTTCGAGCTGAGCGGCTCGGGCGTGGCGACGGGCGGGCGTAGCGTCACGAATGAGGGCGAGAGCGCAGGCGACTCGACCGGCGGTGCAGGCCCCGAGGCGGGCTCCACCGACGGGAAAGCGGTGACCGGCGCAACGGACGGCTCCGACGCTACGGATGGCGTTGCCGGCGACGGCGAGCGGTCCAGTAATTCCGGCGAATCTTCAGACGCCCCGAGGTGAGCCCAGCTCGCGTTGGCCACCACGTCGGCTTCGATGTCGAGCTCGAAGGCGTTGTCGCTTGTGGAAGCAGCGCGGACCGGCGCAACCACTGAAGACATAGTGCTGCCAAAATATTGGACTCGGTGGGATAGCACTCCCGGCGAAAGTCGGCGGCTTACATGCACGATGTCGGAAGCCGTTGCTTCACGCTACGCGTCCAGCGGCAGTACCGCCCGCGCAGCCGCGGCCACGTCGTCCACCGCCCGCAGGCGCATTCCCGCGGGCGCGGTGAACTTCTCCGAGGTCCGGGGCAGAATAGCCGTGTGGAAGCCCAGGCGAGCGGCCTCATTTAGGCGCCGCTGAAGCCCAACCACCGGACGTAGCTCACCGGTCAGCGACACTTCGCCCACCGCTATCACGCCCGGGGCCAGGGGAAGATCAGAAGCTGCGGACGCCAGTGCCAGCGCGATCGCCACGTCTACGCTCGGCTCAAGCGCCTTGGCCCCGCCCACGGTGGAGACGAACACGTCGTTGCGCTCGAAGT
>JALEWQ010000076.1 GCA_022783305.1 Trueperella sp.
GCGCGACGAAAGTGCGCGGGCATAAACCCCCGCTAGGGCAGGCTACCCGCCGCCGCGGCCTCGAACATAGATCACCGGTCTCATTGTGGCCATGACTTTCGCCATGTTTGCGAACGTGCGAAAGCCGGCGCGCCCGACCGGGCGTGCGGCGCAGGCTGGACAGGTACGCCGCGCGGGCAGTACGCCGGACGGCGCCGGGCGGGCGGGCCGGCCGGGCGGGCATGAAAAATCCTCCGGCACAGGCGAACCCATACCGGAGGAATTTGGCGGTGGAGGCGGGATTTGAACCCGCGGTAGCTATTAACTACACAGCATTTCGAGTGCTGCACCTTCGGCCGCTCGGACACTCCACCTCGGCACGTCATCTTAACCGAATTGCGCGCTCGGGAGCAATTCCGCCGGGGTGAGACCGAACACCCGCTCCTCACCCGCGCCGGGCGGCAAACCACTCCCGCAGCTGACGCGCGGCCCGCTCCTCGGCGACCCCGCCACGCACTTCCACTTCGTGATTGAGCCGGGAATCACGCAGGACGTCGCGCACGGACCCAGCCGCGCCGGCCTTCTCGTCCCAGGCGGCAAACACCACGCGGGAGATGCGCGCGTTCACGATCGCACCGGCGCACATCGTGCACGGCTCGAGCGTGACGTACATGGTGGCGCCGGACAGGTTCCACGATCCGCGCGCCCGCCCCGCCTGTCGCAGGGCGTTGATCTCGGCATGGCCGGCCGGATCGTGGTCAATCTCACGCGTATTGATCCCGCGCCCGATCTCCCGCCCAGCCTCGTCCACCACCACCGCGGCGACGGGGACGTCCCCGGCGTCCCCGGCGCCGCGGGCCAGCTCCAACACCAGATCGATCCACGATTCTTCCATGCCACCATCGTATCGATCTGGAAACGCACGGGCCGCGAACACGGTAGATTAGAGGTATGAAAGTCCAGGTTATTGATCACCCGCTCGTGTCCCACAAGCTCACAGTCCTGCGCGACAAGAAGACGCCCAGCACAGTGTTTCGCCAGCTCGTCGAAGAGCTGATTATGTTGCTCTCCTACGAGTCCACGCGCGACGTGCAGATGGTAGACAAGCAGATCGTCACGCCGGTGGCCCCGATGACCGGCCGCGCGATGGCCACCCCGGCGCCCATCGTGGTGCCGATCCTGCGCGCCGGCCTGGGGATGCTGGAGGGCATGATGAAGCTCATGCCGACGGCGGAGGTCGGCTTCCTCGGCCTGAAGCGCAACGAGGAAACCCTGGAAGCGGTCACCTACGCGAACCGCCTGCCCGATAACCTGACCGGCCGCCAGTGCTTCGTCCTCGACCCCATGCTCGCCACCGGCCACACCCTCATCGCCTCGATCGACTACCTCTTCGAGCGCGGCGCCCGCGATGTCACCGCGATCAGCATCCTCGCCGCTCCCGAAGGCCTACAGGCCCTCGAGGATCACCTCGGCGACCGCGCCAACGTGCGCGTGGTGGTGGCCGCGGTTGACGACCACCTCAACGAGCGCGGCTACATCGTCCCCGGCCTGGGCGACGCCGGCGACCGCCTCTACGGCGTCGTCGACTAGTGCCCACCCCAACGCCGGGCTGGCTCGGCTCCCCCACCCCGGACTACCTCGGCCCCACGTGGCGCAGCCGGCGCATCTACCTTCGCGACGACGACGGCGGCGCCCCGCGCGGCCGCACCGAGTTCGCGGTACTGGTCCACGAGGTCGACGCCGAACAGCTCGTGGCCGCATCCGGCATGGCCGCTCTGTGGATCCCCGGCTTCGTGGACACGTTCTTCCACGTCGAACATGCGGCGGCGTGGCGGGAAGCGAACGTGGCCCTGGTGGGTCTGGATATGCGCCGGGCCGGCCGCGCGCTCATCGGCCGCCACCGTGACGACGTTCGCGACATGTCGGTGCGCAACGAGGAGATCGGCCGCGCCATCGAGGTGCTACGCGCCTGGGGCGCGAAGAAGGTGATCCTCATCGGGCATTCGACGGGCGGCCTGCAGGTCCCGCTCTTCGCGGCGGCGAATCCCGGTGCGGCGGACGCCCTCATCTTGAACTCCCCGTGGTTCGACCACAACGGTTCCGACCTGCAGAAGAAGCAGCTCACCGCCCTTGTGGACCGCCTGGGCGCCCGGCTGCCGCTGTTGCGAATCGGCAAGCTCGACCCCGCTTACGCCCGCCGCCTCCACGTCGACTTCGGCGGCGAATTCCGCTTCGATCCGGCTCACAAGCCTCTCGACTCCGAACCCGTCCTCGCCGGCTTTTTTAGGGGCGTGCGCCGAGCCCAAGCCCGACTGGCGGCGGGGCTGCACATCACGGCCCCGATCCTCGTTGCCCACTCGAGCGCGTCGGGCAACCCGACGAAGCCAAGCGACGCGGAACTGGACAGCACGGACGTCGTGCTCAACGTGGAGGACATGGTGCGCCTCGCCCCGCGGCTCGGGCCCAACGTGGACTTGTTGGCGGTGCCTGGCGGGCGGCACGACCTCTCGCTCTCGCCGGGCCCGGCGCGCGCCTTCTACACCGAGCGCACGATTTCCTGGGCGCTCGACAACGCGAGCACCGCCACGCGCTACTGATCCGCGTCACACATCGTGAGCCTGCAGTTCGCCGTCGTCGGGACTCAGCCCCGCTGATTTCCCTCAAAATAGGCCACCAGCGCCGGATCCAGCTCGGGGACGACGCGCGGCGTGGACCCATCCCGCAGCGACTCCGTCGCCAAGATCCCGGCGGCCACCGCCGCCCACGCCCCCAGCGGGTTCGTCGCGGTCTCGCTGCCGGCGGAAACGAAGCGGAGGAATTCGTCCACGATCTTGGTGTCCGCCTCGTCGTGGCCGTGGGCGTCGCCGACGATCTCGAAGGTCTCATCCCCGTCGGCGTCGTAGTAGTGACGCCGGTTCCACAGCTTGATGTGCCCGCCCTCGCCGTCGCCAAAGTTCTCGATGCGGCCCTCGGTGCCGATCACGGTGTAGTTGCGCCAGTAGTCGGGGGTGAAGTGGCACTGCTCGTAGGAGGCGAGCACGCCGGACTTCATGCGCATCAGCATCATCGAGATGTCCTCCACGTCGATCACCTCATTGAGCCCGCGCTGAGACAGCGGTGGCCAGTTATCGTTGGAGAACCAATCGGGCATGAGCTCTGCCGAGTGGTCGGCGCGGTCGGCCACCTGCCCGTAGACCATCAGGTCACCCATCGCCACCACGTCACGCGTGGTGGAGCCGGCCAACCAGTGCATGACGTCGATGTCATGAGCCGCCTTCTGCAACAGCAACCCTGTGCCATGCTCGCGAGTGGCGTGCCAGTCCTTGAAGTAAAAGTCGCCGCCCGTGCCCACGAAGTGCCGGCACCAGATCGCCTTGACCTCGCCGATGCGTCCCTCGCCGATGAGGTCGCGCATCCGGGTGACCACGTGCATGTGGCGCATGTTGTGGCCCACGTATAGCTTGGTCTTCGTCTGGTAGGCGGTTTCCAGGATCGCGGTGGCGGAGTCCAACGTGATCGCCATCGGCTTCTCGAGGTAGACGGGGATGCCCGCGCGCAACAGTGTCATCGCCACCTCAGCGTGCGTGTCGTCCGGGGAGAGCACGAACGCGACGTCGACGCCCGCTCCGATCAGCCCCTCCAGATCCCGCGTCACCACAAGCGCCGCCGGGTCCTTCTTCAGCCGGCTGCGCACCCGGTCGGCCACGAGCTCGTGCGGATCACACACCGCAACGATCTGCGCATCCACGCTCGCGCGCTCCGCCTCCAACGCCAACGCACTGCGCGCACCGACACCAACCACACCAACGCGAATCGTCATGGCCCCACTCTACCCCCGCGCTCGCGGCGGACTAGCGGTTGTTCCACCAGCGCCGCACGAGCACGCCGACGCCGAACGCCACGGCGAAGATGCCAACGTACTGGATGATTTTGACCGCCGTCGGGTCGGCCGAGGTTGCCATGAAGATTGCGAGATTCACAGCCCCATTCTACCCGCAGGCGCTGGGCGCCCGAAGGTCGGCGGCGCATTTGCTAATCTTGGTCTGAACGCGCACCTGCACGGCGCAACCGCAGCTACAGAACAGGAACTTTGATGGGTAAGTCTAGCCGCCGCAAGAAGGACGCCAAGCCGAAGCGGCCTCGCATCCAGTTTGTCGACCGCCCCTTTGAGGGCCTGCCGTTCGAGGCGGAGCTGGTGGCGATGCGGGAGATCATCCCGGCGGCCACCCTCACGGTCAGCACGACGCCCGAGTACGGCTCTCGCGAGATCACGCTCGTGACGATCCTGCCGGGCATGGGCGCGGCGTTGCGGCGCAAGAGCGGCGAGTTGCTGGTGGCGGTGCAGACGGTGACGTCGTCGGGAGATGCCTCGCGCGACATCGCGGACCGCCTGCTTGCAGCCCTTGAGCTGGAGCCGGGTGAGTCGATCTCGCACGCCGAGCTACCCGTGCCGGGCCCGCGTCTGCAGGACGTGCTCGATCCGGCTAGCGCCGGCACGCTCGAGATCCGCGACTCCTACGAATACTGGCTGGACGAGGAGGATGCGAAGGATCCGAACGTTCAGATGGCGATCCAGCAGACCTCGGACCAGATGGTTCCCACCGCACAGGTGGCGGGCGTGGAGGGCGCCTACTGGTGCCGCATGCAGCGCGAGTTCCTGCGCTGGGTGCGCCCGGAGCCGGAGGAGAAGGTGCTGGACGGCCTGGCTCGCCTGCACTTCAAGCGCGAACTCACCTTTGACGACGCCCGGTTCGTCGGCGCCTTCCGCGCGCTCGGCCTGCTCATCCCGGTCTTCGAACTGGCGGCGGGCACCGAGGCGGACGAGCTTGAGGGCCCGCTTGCCGCGTTTGACGAGGTGCTGACGGCCGCGATTGCCTCAGACGAACCCCTCTCCCCCGAGGAGCGCCGCACGCGCTCGGGAATTATTTCCCGTCAGGTCACTCTGCGATAGATCACTGCACGTTCGCGCATTCCTTTGCACATTCTTTACCTGGAACGGTTAGAATTTACGTGTGAAAGGCGAACGTGTAGCTGTCGTTATTCCTGCAAAAGACGAGGCGGAGCGCATCGGTGCGACGATCCGCGCCGCGCGCGCCATCCCGAAAGTCGATCTCATCGTGGTGGTGGACGACGGCTCCGACGACGACACGCGTGCCGTGGCCCGCGCCGCCGGCGCCACGGTGGTGCGCCACTCGGTCAACCGTGGCAAGGCTTCCGCCCTGGAGACGGGCGCGTCGGTGGTCGCGATGCGCGACGCCGAGGACGCCGTCCCCCGCACCCTCCTTTTCCTCGACGCCGACCTCGGTGATTCCGCGATCGAGTGCGCCCCGCTGGTCACGCCGGTGCTCGCCGGCGACGTGGACATGGCCATCGCCTACCTGCCCCCGCAGACCGGCGCGGGCGGGCATGGGGTGGTGACCAGGTTCGCGCGGCGCTGGATCAAGAAGCTCACGGGCTGGGAGGCGCAGCAGCCGCTGTCCGGCCAGCGTTGCCTCACCCGCGAAGCCGTGGAGGCCGCACACCCGCTTGCCCCCGGCTGGGGCGTGGAAGTGGGCATGACGATCGACCTGCTCACCCAGGGCTTCGTCGTCCAGGAGATCCCCTGCAAGCTCTACCACCGCCCCTCGCGCAACGACCTCGCGGGTCAGCTACACCGGGCCAGCCAGTACGCCGACGTGGTGCGGGCCGTCAACGCCCGCCGGCTACGCGGTACGAAGGTCAAGGCGCGTCAGCGCTCCGGGCAGGTTCCTGAGCCTGGCGTTCCGTTCCGCGCCGTGAAATAGGGCGCAACGTAGGGCGCGCGGTAGGGCGGGCGGGGCCTTCCACCACTCATGAAGCGGGAGCCGCCGAGCCCGCCCCCCCAACGGTTTGCTACCGGCTCACGCAGGATGGTTTTACGCTTCGAAGACGTTGCGCCCGTAGCGCTCATTCTCGGTGCCGTCCAGCCCGGCGATCACCCACAGGCCACACATGTAGATCCCGCCGATGAGCGGGATGACCAGCCCGGAGTCGTTGATGAGCATGGCGAGCAGCAGGGTGGTGGTCGCGGCGATGGCGCCGGCGCGCAGCTCGGGGAAGTCGGCGCGGTCGCGTAGCAGGTGCAGGCCCGACCGGCGCAGGCACACCGCGCCCGCGCTCACCACGACGGCGGCGACGATCCAGCCCGGCCACGGCACCTGGGTGAAGAGCTGGTGGGCCTTGCGTGCCACCACGTCCCAGGCCTGCCCGTCCAGGAGGGATTGGAAGAAACCGCCGAGGTGGGTGGGCTCGGGGCGGAGCCAGTCGAGCCAGGAGATCCCGATCGCGAGCGCGGCGGCAGCCAGCCCCAGCGCAAGCCCCCGCAGCGGTGTGACCCGCACACCCCTGACCATCAGCACCAGGATGATGAAGCCGACTAGCAGCGGCGGCGGGCCGCCGAAGTCGGCGCCGATGTGCGGGGCGCCGTTGACAAAGATCGCAACGCCCCCGAGCGCGACGACGACGCCAACCGCGATCCGCCGCCCGGCCAGCACGCGCGCCGCCACGACAGCGAGGAAGATCATCGACACGGCCCAGATGGAGAACGGCGCATTCGAGATGCCGTAGAAGCGGCCGCCGGACTGGGGTTGGTCGCCGAGCACGGAGCTGGCGTGCAGGTGGGAGCCGAGCATCGCGTCCAGGCCGATGACGAGGGCGGTGAGGGCAGCGATGACGACGGGGGCTAGGGCGATGGCTGGAAGGCCGCCGGCGTCGGGGGCGGTAAGGACTCCGCCCGCCTGCCCGGTTTCTGTTCGCTCTTGGGCCAGCCTGCGCTTCGTCGCCCGCTGGACCAGCAGCATGGCGATCTCCGCGACGAGCACGGCGATGAGGATGACGCCGATGGTGAAGGAAATCGTGGAGAAGCGCCCAGCCCGCCACCACGGCAGGAAGTTGATGAGGAAGGAGGCCACGGGCATGGCGGCCAGCACCGCGAGCGCGAAGACGTGGTGGATGCCGAAGCGCCCGCCGCGGATCGTGATCACCATGGAGGCAAAGATGAGGGCGGCGCCAAAGACGTACAGGAGGTAGAAGAGCACGACGACGGCGCGGGTCATGATGGCGCGGTCGTTGGCGTCGGCGAGGGTGGAAGGCCCGGCGTCGGAGGCGACGGAGGTGACGGCGGCGCCGGCGGAGGTGGCCGGGATCTCCACGCCGAGGGCGGTGAGGATGGCGGCGTGGACGTCCACGTTTTGGATGAGCCCGCCCTGGCGGGTGGAGGCCGAGGTGGCGAGCCCGTGGTCGGGTTCGCCGATGACTGTCTGGAGGTAGATCTGCAGGCGGGAGGTGCGCCGGTCCGAGTCGCCGACGGAGGACACGATCAGCGTAGTGCCTGGCTCGAGGGCGGTGACGAGGGCGCCCAGCTCGGCGTCCATCGTCTCGGCGAGGGCGCGGGTGTGGGCCGAGACCCGGCCCGGCGGGACGAGAGCGGCCTCGAGGGCCGAGGAGGGGGCGGTGTCGCGGTGGGCGCTGCCAAGGTCGACGACGACGAGGTCCGCGGCTTTGACCTGCGCATATGCGTCGGCCACGTCGTTGACCGTGCCGGAGGCAGAGACGGGGAGGGCCGGACCGAGGGGACGCCCCTCGGCGTCGGCGATCGCCACCGCGCCCCCGCCGCCGACGGCCGCGACGGTCAGCCCGGCGTCGGTCACCGCGGTGCCAAGCGCCCCAAATCTGGGGTGGAGCGGGTTGGATTCGTTGTGCTCGAGGAGGGTGTCCCACAGGTGCAGGCGCCCGCTGGAGTCGGTGGCGCGCCCGACAAAGGTGTCGGCGTATTCCTGGCAGGGCTGGTGGGAACCGGCGATGCCGCGCGTGCGCACACCCGTGTTCAGGGTGGCCCATCCGGCGACTGAGCAGGTGGTCAGGTCGAAAGTGCGCACGGAGACGTTGGCGATGGCGGCATCGTCGGCGAGGGCCATCAGCGTGGGGGTGCGCGAGCTGACGGCCTCCCACGGGATGCCCGTCATGCCCACGAATACCACCTTCTGGCCGCGCGCGAGCGGGGTGGGGTCGGGGCGCAGGAGCGGGACGAGGACCGCAGCGATCAGCGCGAGAGCGGTGCCCGCCACGATCGCGATGCCGGCGCGCCCGAGTCTCATGCTTTCTGCCATGGAATTTAGCCTAGCGTGCCACGGGTAGACTAGCGGCCATGAGCAAGCTTCGTTTTTCATTTCTCGGCCCGCGCGGCACCTTCACCCAGCAGGCGCTGAACGAAATCGCCACCGAGGACGAGGCGATCCACATCCCCGCGATCGACTCGCCGCGCGCGATCAAGATGGTGCGCTCCGGCGAGGCCGACTACGCCGTCGTGCCGATCGAGAACTCGGTGGAGGGCGGGATCAACGCCACCCTCGACACCCTCGCAGCCGGCTCCGACCTGCTCATTTACGCCGAGGTGCTGGTGGACATCGCGTTCACGCTCGCGGTGCGACCCGGCACCACGATGTCCGACATCACCCACATCTCCACCCACAACGCCGCCTGGACGCAGTGCCGCAACTGGCTGGGGGAGCATCTTCCCGACGTCGTGCACCTGCCCGCGTCCTCAACCGCGGCCGGTGCGGAGAAGCTGGCCACCGAGGAAAACCCGGGATTCCAGGCCACGCTCGTCTCGAAGCTGGCGGCCCAGCAGTATGGGTTGGAGTCGCTGAGTGACGCCGTGGCCGACAACCCCGACGCCGTCACCCGCTTCGTCCTCATCGGCAAGGCGGGCCGGCTGCCTGAGCGAACCGGCTCGGACAAGACGACGCTCATGGTTCAGCTCGCCACCGACGAGGCCGGCGCCCTGCTCAACATGCTCGAACAGTTCAAGGCGCGCGGGGTGAACCTGTCGCGAATCGAGTCGCGGCCGGTGGGCGATTCGCTGGGCCGATATGCCTTCTCCATCGATGCCGAGGGTCACCTCATGGACGAGCGGATCCAGGCGGTCTTGCTCGGGCTTCACCGGGTGTGCCCGAAGGTGACATTCCTCGGCTCCTATCCCTCGGCCTCGCGCAAGAGCATCCGGTTGCGCCCCGGCACCTCCGACGACGATTTCATCGGCGCCCGCGCCTGGGTAGACGCCCTGGTGGAGCGCTCACTGTAGGGGCGAACCTGCCGCCAGTGCACTGGCGGGCGCCAACCATCCGCGCCACCGGCCCGCGAAACCTCGCGCCGTCCCCCACCGGGAAGAGCCGCTAGCGTTCGCCGAAGAGGGTCCGCCCGGAGAGGATGGTCTCAACCTCGCCGCCCTCCAGGCCCGCCCCGCGCACGTATTCCACCGCGCGAGTGTAGAGCTCGTCCTGGAAGTAGGGGTGATCCGAGCCGAGTAGCAGGCGCTCGGCGCCGACGGTGTCGCGGGCGAGACGTAGCGAGGGCGCGTGGAAGTTCGCCGAGTCGAACCACATCCGCAGCAGGGATTCGCGCGGGGAGTGCGCGAAGGCGCCCCAGTGCTGGTAGTTGTCCTCAATTCGCTGGGCGAGGAAGAGGAGGTCCCCCGCGAGGTGGGCGATGTGGAAACGGATGTTCGCAAAGCGCGCCGGCACGTCGGCTTTGAGCAAGTGCAGCACGCCGATCGCGTCCTCCACTGGGGCACCGTTCACCCAGGTCAGGCCGTGGTCCGCGATCAGCGGCGAATGGGCGCCCGTGCCAGCCGCGTGGATGTAGACCCGCGCCGAGCGCTGGTCCAGCGCCTCCCACAGCGGGTCGAGCGACGGATCATCCAGCGTGACGTCCCCGATCGACGTCGGCAGGCAGATGCCCACGAACCCGTCGAACTGGAAGATCCGCTCCAGCTCCCGTAGCGACTCTTTCACGTGCGGCACCGGCAGCGCGCCATAGGCGAGGAAGCGGCCCGGGTACTCGGCCAGGATCTCTCTGTAACGGTCATTGACCATGACCGCCGCCCCGAGCGCGGCCTCCGCGTCGGGCACGATCGGCAGCTGTGGCACGGCGGAGAGCACCTGGACATCCACGCCGGCGTCGTCCATCTGGCGTAGCCGTGCGGCGATGTCCTCTGGCTCCGAGGACGCACGCAGGTCGCGCGCCACCTGCGTGGTGGCCGGGTCGACGCCGATGCGTTCGAGCAGGTCGAGGTAGTCGGCGGGATAGACGTGGGCGTGAGAATCGATGATCATCATTGCTCCTTTCCTACGTGATCTTTCCGAGCTGAGAATGTGGCCGCGCGGCTAGGCGACTCGCACGCGCAAAGCTCCCTTGTCGATGTAGCCGGAGATCGTGGCGGACGAGCCCAGCACGTCGCCATCCACCTGGACGAGTTGGGGGGAGTCGGCAACCACGCTGGCCGAGCTAACGCGGTGGATGCGCAGGTCTCCCGACGGCTGAACCCCCGGCACGTCCACCGGCTTCAAGCCCAGCCCGTTGAGGCCGACCTTACGCGCCATGTCCACCCAGCCGATGAGCCCGCGCCGGATGTCGAGCACCCCGAGCTCGAGCCAACCGTCATCGGGGCGCGTGTGCGGATCGAGGACGAGCCCGCCAACCAGCTGACCACAGTTGAGTAGCATGACCGAAAGCGCCTTCACCCTCACCGGATCGCCCTCCTGACCAGCGGTGATCGTTGCCGACATCCTCTCCGAGCGCAGGTAGGGCACGGCCGCCTTGACGTAGGCCAACCAGCCGATCTTCGCCTTGAGGTCGGATTCCTCATCCGCCGCAGCCATGATGTCCGCGTCGAAGCCCAAGCCTGCCACCACCAAGAAGGCGTACCTGCCGGGCTTGGCCGGGGCCGTTGTGGCGGGGTCAAGATCACGACGCTCGGGCCGGCCCGTTTCCTTCGACTCCTGCGTGCCGGTTCCGGCACCGGCCGGAATCTCCACCCAGCCGACGTCGATCGCGGCCTCCTGACCGGTGAGCGCGATAACCGCCATGCGGCCGGCGGAGGTGAAGGGCAGGTCCAGGTTCCTGGCGAGCAGATTGCCGGTGCCGACCGGGAGCAGGCCCAGTGGCGTGCCCGTGCCGGCCAGCACCTCGGCGACGTTACGGACCGTGCCGTCCCCACCTGCGGCGATGACCACCGACGCGCCCATCTCGAGAGCCTGACGGGCCTGCCCACCGCCCGGATCGTCCTCGGTGGTGGGCAGCCATACGGGTTCGGGTAGGTCGGCGTCCGCGGCCACCCGAGCCAGCAAAGCCTTGAGATAGTCGAAGTCAGCGTTCTTCGTAGGGTTGTAGACGACGACCGGCCCCGCCTTCTCCTCCTCGCCCCGCGCCGGATCGGCACTCACGCCCGGATCGACAAGCCTGCGCAGGGCCTCAATCTGCGCCTCGTTTTCGTCGATTCTGCGGCGCAGCGCATCAGCCGACGCGTTCACCCGGCCGGCTGACCACAGCGCAAATAGCCCGACCAGCAGGCCAAGCGTTCCGATGGCAATTCCCCAATACATGCCATTCATCCTAAACCCTCGCTCCGACATTTCTGTGGCGAATCTGCGCCATGACCACATATCGACGACGACGCCCAGAACCGAGCGCCCGGCTGGCACGGCAAGAGCAGCGCCGGCGCCGGCCGCCGCCGTCGTCGCAAGCCGGCCGCCGCCGTGAGCAAGCCGCCGCGAGCGGTTCCGGCCGCAATTGCCCCCCTCGCAAGGCAAGGCATATCCTTATGGCATGATCGATATCCGCACCATCCGCGACAACCCCGACCTCGTGAAGGCCTCCCAGCGTGCCCGAGGGGCCGCCGAATCCGACGTCGACGACGTGCTCGCCGCCGACGAGGCCCGCCGAGCATCGCTCCAGGAATTCGAGGATCTACGTGCGGAACAAAAGGCCCTGTCCCGCACCGTCGGCAAGGCCAGCCCCGAGGATCGACCCGCGATCCTGGCCAAGGCGAAGGACATGGCCGAGCAGGTCAAGGCACTCGAGGCGAAGTCGGACGCGGCCGCGGCCACCTTCCAAGAGGCCATGCTCAAGCTACAGAATCTCATCATCGACGGCGTTCCCGCCGGCGGCGAAGACGACTACGTGGTGCTCCGTGAGATCGGGACGATCCGCAACTTCGCGGACGAGGGCGTGCAGATCAAGGACCACCTCGACGTCGCCGAGGGGATCGACGCGCTCGACATGGAGCGCGGCGCGAAAGTCTCCGGCGCCCGCTTCTACTACCTCACAGGCATCGGCGCGCGCCTCGAACTGGCACTACTGACCATGGCCGCCGACCAAGCCGCGGACAACGGCTTCAAGCTGATGAACACCCCCACCCTGGTCAAGCCCGAGGTCATGGGCGGCACCGGCTTCCTCGGCGCGCACTCCGACGAGATCTACTACCTGCCCGCCGACGACCTCTACCTGACCGGCACCTCCGAGGTTGCCCTCGCCGGCTACCACGAGAACGAGATCCTCGACCTCTCCGCCGGCCCCAAGCGCTACGCCGGCTGGTCCACCTGCTACCGCCGCGAAGCCGGCTCGCACGGCAAGGACACCCGCGGCATCATCCGCGTCCACCAGTTCAACAAGGTGGAGATGTTCTCCTTCTGCGACGCCGACGACGCCGAAGCTGAGCACGCCCGATTCCTCGGCTGGGAAGAGGAGATGCTCGCCAAGGTCGAGTTGCCCTACCGCGTCATCGACACCGCCGCCGGCGACCTCGGCGCCTCCGCCGCCCGCAAGTTCGACTGCGAGGCCTGGTTGCCTTCCCAGAACCGCTACATGGAGGTCACCTCCACCTCCAACTGCACCACCTTCCAGGCGCGCCGGCTCAAGATCCGCCAGCGCGGGGAAGACGGCATGGAGGCCGTGGCCACCATCAACGGCACGCTTGCCACCACCCGCTGGCTCGTGGCGATGTTCGAAAATCACCAGCAGGCCGACGGCTCGCTCTATGTCCCACAGGCGCTCCGCCCGTACCTGGGCGGGCGCGAGGTCATCGAGCCTGTCGCCGCGCGGGGTGCCCGGGCGTAGCGATGCGTGAGCTGAGCGATGCCCTCGCCGGACTGTCGGCGGGTCCCGACCTCCTCATCGGGCTCGACGTCGACGGCACGATCCTCCATCACGACACGTCGCTCTCGCCCCGCGTACGCGACGCGATCCTCGCCCACGTAGCCGCGGGCACGCACGTCGTGATCGCCACCGGGCGCGGGATCGCCGGCACCCAGCTCGCACTCGACGCCATCGGACTGACCGGCGTCTACACCGTGTGCTCCAACGGCGCGATCGTCGCCGCCTTCGGGGAGGACCCCGGCCTCGTCCCCACCACGCCCGTTTCGCCCGACATCACCGACCGGGACGTGCACATCGTCGGTGTCCACACTTTCGATCCCAGCACCGAGATCGCGAAGGTACTGGAGGGGCTGCCCGACGTCGCCATCGCCGTCGAGTCCATGAGCTCGGCTACCCGCATCTCCGCGCCGTTCCCCACCGGGGAACTCTCCGGCAGGCTCGTGCTCTCGCCCCCGGATCAGCTGGTCGGGCCCGACACGACGCGAGTCACCATCCGCGCCCCGCACATGACCGCGATGGAATTGCTTGAGGCCATCGAGTCCCTCGGGCTTCGCGGCATCGAGTACGCCGTGGGGTGGTCGGCGTGGATGGATCTCGCGCCCGCTGGAGTTTCCAAGGCCGTGGGCCTGGCCGACGTGCAGGCCATCGTCGGCGCCGCGCGCACCATCGCCGTGGGCGACTCCGGCAACGACTGCGAGATGCTCGCCTGGGCCGACGTCGGAATCGCCATGGCCAACTCCCGGCCCTACATCCACAAGTTCGCCGACGCCATCGCACCCCACGTCAACGACGACGGGCTGGCCCTCGTCCTCGAAACCCTGCTCTAGCGGCTATAGCGCGCCGGTAGGTTCGGGCCTGCGCCGTCGAGCCGGCCGGGCC
>JALEWQ010000131.1 GCA_022783305.1 Trueperella sp.
GCGGGCCGGAGCATGAGGGTGGCGGCGATGAGCGCGACTACCAGCCCGGAGAGGTCGGCGAGGGCGTGGACGGTGTCGGTGAGCAGGGCCAGGCTGCCGGTGATGATCGAGCCGACGAGCTGTGCGGCCACGATGACGCCCGTGATTGCGACGACGACGGCGAGGCGGCGCCGGTGGCCGTGCGTGGCGGAGGGGTCGGCAGCCGAGCCTGAGTGAGAGTGAATGTGGTGATGGGACATGGTTAGGCCTCGGAGGGGTGCATGAGCTGTGAACAGAGGGTGACTTGGGAGCCGGTCGCGGCGAGGAGGTGCTCGGCGGCTTGCAGGAGGGCGGCGAGGTCGTCGGCGTCGGCGAGCCGGTACCAGGAGGCGCGGCCCTCCACGCGGAAGACGATGAGGCCGCATTCGAGCAGGCAGGAGAGGTGCTTGGAGACGGTTGATTGGGCGAGGTCGAGGTGTTCGACGAGGTCGCGGACGCGGTGTTCGCCGTAGGAGAGGTGCTGGAGGACAGCGAGACGGGTGGGGTCGGACAGAGAGTGGAAGAGGGCGGCGTAGACCTTGGTAGCGCTGCGGTCGAGAGGAGGACTGCTGATCGTCATACATCGATAGTATCGCTGTTTGGCGATGAAAGAAAGGTGGTGTAAACCTCCCCGGCGCGTGTCTTCCCATGCGGGCAGATGGACGCCTCGAGTGAAATGTCGCTAAAATGACGGAGCCAGGCCCGCACAGCCTGCCGATACAGAAAGGCAACACACGCACATGTCACATCAAGATTTTCCGCCGAACACGCCGCCGCAGCCTGGCCAGGCGTTCCAGGGCCAGTCGGCCTACCAGGGGCAGCAGCCCTACCAGGGGCAGCCTCCGCAGATGTACCAGCCGCAGTATGGTGCTGACCGTTTCCAGGCGCCGGGTTTGCGCCGGGTGAATAAGATCCTGTACATCCTGATGTCGTTCTTCTTTGGAACGTTTGGCGTACACCGCTTTATGCGCGGGCAGGTCGGCATTGGTATTTTGATGCTGTTCGTGTCGTGGGCAACCTTCGGTCTGTGGCAGCTGATTGATTTCATCATTGGTCTGACGAAGCTCAGCAAGTACCCGGGTGATGATTTTGTGTTCACGGAGATTGGCAACTGGGCCTAGTGCCGGGTTGTTGATGGCCGTGAGGCGTGTGCGCCGTCCGCGTCTGGCGCGTTAACGACGACGTTCTCACAGCGCCACCCGCCCGTCGCCCCCACCAACATGGTCGGGCTTGAGAAGAGTTGCCCGCGGTTTTTGTGGGTGAGTCGACGGGCGGGTGGCGGTTTTGTGCTTGGAGAGTTGGGGCCGGTCGCAGGCCAATGTGTGTCAGGTTGACGTGTGCCAGGTCAACGTGTGTCAGGTCTGGCGGCGTCGGCGAGGCGTGGGAGGCGACGATTAGGCGTTCATTAGCCCAACGAAAGCTGCGACGCCAATCAGAAGGCAGGAAAATGCGACGGAGAGCGCCTTTGCGGGCAGCTTTTTCGACAGTGGCCCGCCAATGAGCCCGCCGAGCATGGAGGCGATGCCGAAGGCTAGCGTCACTTTCCAGTCGATGGCAAGGTCGCTGCCGATCCGCGCCAGTAACCCACTTGCCGCTGTTAGCGCCATAACCAAAAGCGATGTCGCTGATGCGAAGCGAATAGGGATGCCGAGCACGAGGATGAGGGCGGGCACGACGACGAAGCCTCCGCCGACGCCGAAGAAGCCGGTCAGGATTCCGGTTCCGAGAGCGACGAAAATGACCGTGACTAGGGGTTTTCGTGTGAGGTGGGGCTCCTCGTCGTCGTCATTATGCAGGGCCTGTGTCAGCATTGTTATGCCAATGCACAAGAGCAACGCAGAAAAGAGGATCAGGAGGATGTGGCCGTCGACGAGGGGGCTAAGACGTGAGCCGATGACCGCCCCCGCAATTGCGCCGAGGCTAAAGATAATGCCCTCGCGGAATTGGATCGCGCGCCACCGTGTGAGCAACGCGATGAAAGCTGTGAGCCCGACGATGACGAGGGACTCGGCGGTGGCGGTGTGTGGAGGTTGTCCCAAAATGTACACCAGGATAGGGACAGCGAGGATTCCGCCGCCTGCGCCGAGCAAGCCCACTACAATTCCGACGACGATTCCAGCCAAACTGGCCGTGATCATTCCGCTAACTCCTTCGGTCGTACCTGCGCGCGAACCTGTGGGTTACGGATGAGTGTAGGGCTCTCTCCTAGCTGTAAGAGCCGTCGCATACCAATGAGGTCCGGCGCAATATGTGTGTAGAAGTGGTGGTAGCCGGCGCATAGATAGTTGTTGGGTGTGCCGATCTCCGCCTGCACAAAGCGGTCCTTGGGGCATCCGCCGTTGCAGAGTGGCAGGACGGCGCAGCTGCGACATGAGTCGGGTAGTTCGGCGCGTTTCTTTCGCGAGAAGGTACGCATCGTGTCAGTTGTAAGGAGGCTTGGGAAGTCTGATTCACTGATGTTGCCGAGTCTCCACTCGGGTTCGACCCAATGATCGCAAGTGTAGACGTCCCCGTTGAACTCAAGCGCGAGATTGTTGCCGCATTCTGGTGCGTGCACGCAAACTGTCGCTTGGGAGAACAGCGAGGAGAGAGCCGAATCAAAGTCTTGAATGAAAACCTCGCCGATATCGTTGCGGATCCATTCGTCGAAGATGGTGGAGAGAAAAGCGCCATATTTTTGGGGGTTGACGCTTCGGGCGGTGACTGTCGTACCGTTTTGCTGGTACAGGATTCCGGTTTGTGCGTTCCAACCTTTCTCAACGGCGTGTAACTGTTCTTCGCAGACACGCTCGACGATCGGGATGAATTGGATGAAGCGTGCGTCTAACTCATCTCTGAAATAGTGGTAAATCTCGAGGGGGTGTTCTTGGTTTGCTGCGTGTACGGTGCACAGGATGTTGGTGTCGACGCCGGCGTCGTTAAGGTATGACCATCCGCGGATTACTTGTGCATGGGTGGCGCGTCCGGCGTGGTTGGTGCGGTAGACGTCATGAAGTGCGGCTGGGCCGTCGATGGAGATACCGACGAGGAAACCGTTCTGCGCGAAGAATGACGCCCAATCATCATTGATAAGTGTGCCGTTCGTTTGGATTGCGTGGCTGACATCTTGAGTTGGGCGACGGTACTTCTCGGCCAAATCGATGGCTCGCTTGAAGAAATCGATCCCGCGTAGCGTTGGTTCTCCGCCTTGCCATAGGAGCGTGACTGGGCCGTCGGGGCTTGCTGCGAGGAATTCGCGCACGAATAGTTCGAGCAGATCCTCGCTCATGAGCTGATTCTTTCGGTCGTAGAGGAGCTCTTTGGAGAGGAAGAAGCAGTAGGAACAGTCGAGGTTGCAGGAGGCGCCTGTGGGTTTCGTGACGACGGAGATGGGTACGTGCTGCGTGTGCTCGCGACGCATCATTCTTGTTTCACCTGCCCTTGAATACGTTCCATTTCCGTTGGATCAACTCATCACTCTAGAGTCAATCTTCCTTGAGAAAAGCTTTTGGCGGAGGTTTTATCACGTGATAATATCTCGTTTCGAGATCATAGCTCACATCTACAATTCACTCAAAGGGGAGTTCGAATGAGTTCACGAAGTCTCACGCCCGGAGAAATCTCGGAGAAGGATGCCCGTTTTATTAAGAAGCACTCGTCAACGCTGATTGCGTTTGGCGAGTTCATTGACGGGTACGATCTAGCCGTTATCGGTGTAGCAATGGTCTTCCTCTCGTCGTCATTTGCTCTGACGCCAGGGGATAAAGGTCTGCTCGTTGCCATTTCGTTTCTCGGTACCGCAGCCGGTCTGATTACTTTCGGCGACCTGTCGGATCGCATAGGTCGGAAGAAAGTCTTTGCGTTTAACCTATGGATTTTCATTATCACTGCATTGCTTGCATCAGCTATCACGCACGTGTGGATGCTCTGGGTTCTCCGCTTCCTTATCGGAGTCGCGATTGGCATGGATCTGTCGACGTCTGCCGCCTATCTGGCGGAGATCGCTCCGAAAGCCCGCCGTGGGCGGATCACCGGTTCCTTGCTGAACATGATGATGGTGCTTGGCGCCATGTTCGCGATCATT
>JALEWQ010000132.1 GCA_022783305.1 Trueperella sp.
CCGGGCGGCGTCAACCCTAGAGCGCCGGGTTGTACTTGAGGCAGTTGACCTCGCATGAGCACTCGGTGGCCACAGAGATTCCGGCGGCGAGCTTACCCTCCGCGCGTAGCTCGAGTAGCTTTGGCACCACGCGGTCGCGAAGAGTCCACGGGTCAATCGTGTTGACGTAAATCTTCGACCCGCCCTCGAAGCCGGCAAGAGTGGACACGCGCCACTTGAGCAGGATCCGCCACGGCATATTGACGTCGGAATCCATCGGCTTCGTGTACCACTCCTCGTTCGTGGGCACGTTGGCACCGGTGGCGGCGTGCATCGCGTGGACGAGGTCGGACATGGCCCGTTGCTCGTCGCGGGTGTGCTCCCACGGCTGGATGCGCGGCGACTTCGACCAGATCTCCAACGTGGGGTAGCGGTGACCGAAGCCTGCGATCGCCACCGCGTGCTTGTTCTCCGCGATCACCAGGTTGTGGTAGCTGGCGTAATTGACCCCCGCCTCGTTGTAGAGGTTCGGGTTGCTACGCACCTTGGCCACTTCCATCCGCCCGTTAACCGTGCGCTGGTCGATAGCCACCAGCTGCTTGTGGAGGTGATCGAACGAAGCGCCGGCCGGCTTCAGCCAATTCTGGAAGACCTGCACGTAGCGCACGTACCGGTTCGTCTCATACAGGTCGCGCATCGCCTCGATCGTCATGCGCATGTACCACTCGTGCTCCTGCGGGGTCAGCGTTCCCGACGCCGCCAGCTGCGTATCGTCCGTCGCTCCATCCACGAAGTGACGCCGGCTCAGGATCAGGTCGTGGCCTCCGCCAAAGAAGGAGTAGGCGCCCTTGAGCTTCTCGTCTTCCGGCAGATCGTCGAATTCCTGCGGGCTCATCCTCGACGCGAACTTGTTACGTAACACCCGCATGACGTGGGTGCGGCCCGCCGGGTCTGCAATGTAATGATCCATCCGGCTCTGGGCAGCCGGGGGAAGTTTGTAGTCGTAGTTCGCGGCCCAATAGTCAAACGACAGGATCTCGAAGAGGTTCGGAACTCGCCGGAACTCCCACTGCTTGGAGAGCATGTCCACCGAGTCGGTCTGGATGATCTCGGCGTCGTCGCCCTTGCGGATCAGCCGAGACTTTTCCGGTGGGGTCTCCAGCACGCGCTGAGTACAGAAGGCGCAGTGGCGGCCGTCGTGCGCCGGGTCGAGCGGCTGCGGATCCGGGTTCTTGATACCCAACGGACGGTTCGCGCGCCCCGGTACAGTCCACACCTCCGTTCCCGAAAATGGGTTGAGCTGCTTGATCGTCCCATCGGCCATGATGGTTAGCGGTTCAGCGAAGGTCTCGTACGGCTGCATGCACATATCCTTTCAGCGTCCGCCCTATTCTATCAGGGCGAGGGCGGGTGACAGCGAGATCCTCAGCTGCCTGCGTAGGATGTCCCAGTCTCGCTGGGGTGAATGCCGCTCTCGCAGAGCGACTTGTCGGCCTGCGAGGGCGGCATTCGGTACAGACATGCTGGGTCATCACCAGCGGTTGCCGGCGTCGTCGTACGCACCAGACTGCGCGCACGAATGCATCGGCGCGTCGTCGTGACCTAGCTGAGCTTGAGCATCACCTTCGACGACCCGGTGGACCGATCGGCGGCGGTGGCGAAGGCCTGTGCGGCGTCGTCAATCCCGAATTCATGGGTCTGGAGCGGGCTCATGTCAACGCCGTTGGCCATGAGTTCCACGGCGTCGGTGATCTCGTCGATGAATCGGTAGGAACCGCGGTAGTTGATCTCGCGGGTCACGATGTTGCCGAGCACGGCCTGGACCTGGCCACCCGGGAGGTTGCCCACCTGAACAACCGTCCCGCCGCGGCGCGTCGCGGCAACCACGTTGCCGAGGGCCGCGGGTGCCCCGGAAGCCTCAAAGGAGAAGTCGACGTCGGAGGGGAGCGTCTGGCCCTCAGCCACGTTGATCGTCTCGTCGGCACCCATCTTCGCGGCGATGGCGAGCGCGGCGGCGGAGAGATCGGAGGCATAGACCTTCTTCGCCCCGGCCGCCTTCGCCGCGGCCACGGTCAGCACGCCGATCGGGCCCGCGCCATTGACGAGCACCGTGCGCCCCGAAACGTCTCCCGCGCGCTTGACGGCGTGGATCGCCACGCCGAAGGGCTCGGCGAGGGCGCCGTCCTTCGTTGATACCGAGTCGGGCAGATACCGCAGCTGGTCCGGGCGTACAACGCGGTAGGCCGAGAATCCGCCCTGCTCATGCGGCTTGAACGCTGCGGAGCCGAAGTAGCGCACCTCCGGCCACAGGTTGGTGCGCTCGGCCATGTCGGCGGGCATCTCATGATCACCGACGTACGTTGCCGGGTGGATCGTCACGCGGGCGCCCTCCTCAACGCCGACCACATTCTCGCCCACCTTAGCCACGTGGCCCGCGACCTCGTGACCGAGCACGAGCGGCTCGGAGAGCACAGCCGTTCCCGAGGCGCCGTTCTTCCAGTAGGAGATGTCGGAGCCGCAAATGCCGCCCCATTCGATGGCAACCAGCACGTCGTCGGGCCCGCAGATGGGCTCAGCGACGTCGTCGACCCGAAGGTCATCCTTGCCGTGTACAACAACTGCTTTCATGATATTCCCTTCCAATTTCTAGCCAATGAGGCCCTGGATTTGGCCCCATAGCGAGTAGACGCCGACTGCGAAGATCGCGATCGCGGAGATGATGAGGAAGACCTGGAACACCGAGCCGTCCTTAACCTTCGGATCGGTCTGGTTCTTCTGGAGCTGGAGCGTGCAGATCGCTACGCCAATAAGGAAGATCGCGTTGAGAATACCGGCGAGCACGACCAGCGCGAGCGGAGACTTCGCGACAGTTCCCAGGATCGCCCATGCGAGCGGGAGGATCACCATGGTGGCGCGCATCCACGCGTCGCGCTTGGAAGAGTCCTTCCAGTCGAACGCGCCGAACACCGACAGGGTGTTGGTGACGAGGCGGGCGAAGCCGGGGACGTTGGCGAGGATCGTCTTGAACAGGGCCACGCCGGCGCCGATGAGGAACAGGGTTCCGCCGATCTGCCCGAAGATGTTGTCGAAGATCGAGGCGATGGTGGTCATGACCTCGTTGCCGGAAGGCTCGAGAGACTGCGGGTGTAGCACCGCTGCGCCGAGTACGTAGAAGGCAACGGTTGAGATCGTGTAGACGAACCAGGACACCCACGCGTCAAGCTTCATGACCTTGATCCAGCCGCGAGCGCGGTTAACCCACGCCTCGGAACCGTCGTTCGGGCCGGACCATGCGGCGTAGCCCTTTTCCACAACCCAGTAGGTGTAGGTGGTGACCTCGCCGGCGCCCACGCCGGTCATGCCGAACATGGCCAGGGCGATGCCGGCGGCGCCAGCGCCGATCTGGAAGCGCATGCCGGCGGCGATGTCGGACACGGTCCACGAGAACTCCGTGCCGAGCAGGAGGAATACCGCGAGAACGCTGAAGAAAGTGACGACGAGGACAAGAACCGTGGAGATCTTCTCGAGCATCGAGTAGCGGTTAAACCAGTGGACGCCGATCGCGACGGCGGCGAGGATGAACACCCACACTCCCACCGACGTGAATGAGAGCGGGTCGCCCACGATCGGGATGAGCGAGGAGAAGGCGAACGCGGCGGCCGAGAGCACGCCGGCCTGACCGATGACGAACTGGATGAACATGGAAAGGACGAGCCATGCCATCCAGCCGTGACCCGCGATCTTGGGGCTGGTTTCGTCGAAGCCGGTGATCGCGGGCTTTCCGGTGGAGATCGAGAAGCGCGCCAGCTCGATCTGCACGAACACCTTGACGAAGGTGGAGACGAAGACGAGCCAGAAGAGGATGAAGCCGACCTTCGCGCCAAGCGTGGTGGCGGTGATCAGCTCTCCGGAGCCGACGACAGCCGCCGAGGTGATCATGCCGGGGCCAAGAAACTTCAGTGCCCCGCGCCAGGACGTGGGCGGCTCGAGGATGTTTTCCTTGCGGAGTTTGTAGGGGTCTGCGTAGCTGGAAAGAGTGGTGGACTCTGCCATCTCGGCGCGTTCGGGTGCGCTCACGGTTGCTCCTTTGCAATAACTTCGGGCCGACGACGTCGTCGTGCATTGAGCCCTATGTGCCGTTACACCTGAAATACTAGCCTTGTATACAAGAAATGAGAAGCTGTGTCGGCAAAGTCACCATCGAGCCGAATCCGGTAGGTGAAATAGTGCCTTTTTGAGGCAGCCAGTTGGCCCACGTAGTCTCGACGTTGGAGAATCGACGCCGGTCTCATACCGTAGGATTGTGAACGCGGCGGCGCGCCCGCCGCGCAGCAAAACAGTGGTTCGACCGCCGCGCAGTATGTAGCGGCCTGTCGCGACAAAATGGCATCGGCGGCACGAGTGATTGGGAGGAGGTGGGCATGGCGTCCACACAGAGTGTTCGGCAGCGGGTGCTCGACGTCGTTCGCTCGCGCATCATCAATCTTGTTTACCTGCCCGGGATGCCGATCTCGGAAAACGACCTCGCCGCGCAGCTAGGGGTCTCGCGTACGCCGGTCCGGGAGGCGATCCTGCGACTGGCTGAGGAGCACCTCGTCGACGTCGTCCCGCGCGTGGGCACCTATGTCTCGCGGGTGGACATGACGCGCGTTCGGGCCTCGCAGTTCGCGCGCGAGGCGATCGAGTGCGCATCGCTGCGCGCGCTCAGCCTGCCGCTCTCCGCCGAGCAGGTGGCGCAGATCGAGGCGATCCTGGCCGCCCAGGAGCGCGCGGTTGCCGATGCCGAGACGGATACGTTCTTCCTCCTCGACGAAGAGTTCCACGCGGCCCTCATGCGGATCGCCGGTCACGGGGCCGCATGGGAGATCGTGAGCGCAACGAAGGTGCACCTCGATCGCGCGCGCATCATCGGCTTCAAAGAAGTGTCCCCGATTAGCTTTTACTACGAGCAGCACAGGGCGATCTTCGACTCCGTCCTCGCCGGCGACGTCGATCTTGCGATTTCGCGTATGGAGGAGCACCTCCGGCTCGTGCTCGCCGACGCGGCTAAGGCCCAGACCTTCCTGCCCGAGTTCTTCAAGGATGAGGGCGACGACGCCGCGCCTCGGATCGCGGCCCTGCCGAATCTTTTCGCCAACCTGGCAAAGAAGGGCCCCTCGCAAACCGCATAGGATTGAGGCGCGCCGCGCGGTTGGCTAGCCTGCCCGCGAGTGGTAGGAATGGCCATGTGTCACGGTTAGAACTTCCTCGCGAGATTTGGGTGCTCGTCGCCGCCGCGCTGGCGGTATCTCTCGGTTATGGCATCGTCGCCCCCGTCCTGCCTCAGTTTGCTAAGAGCTTTGGCGTCACGACGACGCTCGCCACCGTCGTCGTCTCCGCCTTCGCCTTCATGCGCCTCGTCTTCGCGCCGGTCTCTGGCGCGCTGTCCGCCCGCTTCGGCGAACGGAGCATGTACATGGCCGGCATCGTCATTGTTGCTGCGTCCTCCGCGGCGAGTGCCGCCGCGCAAAGCTACTGGCACCTGCTCGTGGTGCGGGCGCTGGGCGGGGTGGGCTCGGTGATGTTTACCGTGGCGGCGATGTCACTGATCATCAAGCTGTCGCCGGTGCACGCACGCGGGCGGGCATCGGCGGCGTACGGGTCCGGTTTCCTCCTCGGCTCGATCCTCGGACCGGCCGTTGGTGGCGTGCTCGCCCCGCTCGGGTTCCGCTGGCCCTTCGTCATTTACGCGGCGTTGTTGCTGGTCGCGGCCGCGATCGTGTTCGTGGCCATCCCGGGGTCAGCCGCGCGAGGTGGGCCGAATGCCGGAGGAGGCGCTGGGCGCGAGGCCGACGTCGGCGAGGCGCAACCTGCGCCAAAGCCGATGACGGTCGGCGAGGCCTTTCGACTGCGCCGCTTCAAGATCGTGCTGTTGACGGCGTTCGCGCAGGGATGGACGAATTTTGGCGTGCGCGTGGCGGTGGTGCCGCTGTTGGCGTCGGCGATCCCGGGCGCTCCGACGTGGCTGGCGGGCGCGGCGCTCATGGCGTTTGCGGCGGGCAACGGGCTGGCGCTGACGAGGTCGGGATACCTGTCCGACTTGTACGGACGCAAGTACCTGGTAGTGGCGGGCCTGGTGATCTCGGGCCTGTTCACCCTGCCCATGGGCGTGTGGGATTCGACGTTGTTGATCCTGGTGGCCTCCTTCATGGGTGGCTTCGGGTCGGGTGCGATCCAGCCATCGCAGCAGGGCGCGGTGGCCGATATTATCGGAAACCGGCCGGGATCGAACGTCGTGTCCTTCTTCCAGCAATCCTCTGACCTGGGGCAGATCCTCGGTCCGATCGCCGCGGGGGTGATGATCGACCACTCCGGATACCTGCTGGCCTATGCCGTTTCCGGGGCGATCCTGCTGGTCGTGGCGCTGGCGTGGATCGTCGGTGTGCGTGAGACGGGCAGGCGCGGGGCTTAGGCTCGGCTACGTCGGACTCTCCGGCGAGGCCCGCCGGCGCGGGGCTTAGGTCCGCCTAATTATTTCGTTAGCGAAGTGTGCGCCGGCGCCGGGGCGAGCACGGGATAATGGAATCACACAAGTCTTTAGAGGAGGACACAGCACAATGCAGTACGCAGGCGTATACGACGATCAGGGCAAGAAGCCTTGGGTTCTCGACATGGAGAGCGAGACCCTCAAGAATGACACCTTCCGCACCACGATGTGGACCGGTAAGCACCTCCAGATGACTGTCATGTCGATCCCGGTTGGCGGAGACATCGGCCTCGAGGTTCACCACGGCATCGACCAGTTCCTGCGTATCGAGCAGGGCAAGGGCAAGTGCCAGATGGGCCCGGCGGAGGATAACCTGGACTTCGAGCGCATCGTGGAGGACGACGACGCGATCTTCGTCCCGGACGGTACGTGGCACAACGTGACCAACATCGGCGACGAGCCGCTCAAGCTCTACACCATCTACGCGGTGCCGGACCACGAGCCGGGCACAGTTCACCAGACCCAGGCCGACGCGGAGGCCGATCCGAACGAGGACTAATCGCGGTTAAGCGAGGCAGAAAGAGGCGGGGAATCGTCGGATTCCCCGCCTCTTTCTGCCCTGCTCGTGCCCGCCCGGGGAACTTGCCTACGGGCGTGCCCCCGACACTTCACTTGAGGATTCCGGCTGCCGATCGCTATATGGGCCTGGTAGGCTCCAGATTCCTGAGTTACGTCGGGCACCTGCACCCCTGCGGCCACGAGACCGGCGGATTCCAGCCCAAGCTACGCCTCCCGGTGGGAAGAGTAATCTGGTGTCATGGAACTCGCCGCGGTCATTGTCCAAGCTGGAGGAACGGGGGCGCGCCTGGGTGGCGCCTCGAAGCCTGACGTCGTGGTGGGCGGCAGGCGCCTGCTTGA
>JALEWQ010000142.1 GCA_022783305.1 Trueperella sp.
AGCGTTGCGTTGCAGTTGTTTGCAGTTTCTTGCTTGCATCTTGCAATGGCCCGGCTTTTTTGTCGGAGCTAACCTTTACAGTTATTTCCAACTGTTCGCGCACGTAGAAGTGTATGAAGAGACAAGGAAGTCTGCAGGTGAAACGCACACGGGATTCGAGCTTTGTTCGCGCTCTCGGTCTATTCCTCGCGATGGTGGTGGGGTTGCCGGTATTCGTCGGCCTTGCCGCCCCCGCGATGGCGGCGACGTCGAGCGTGACAGTTGCCGGTACGTTCCAGGAGGCTCTGGGCTGCCAGAAGAACTGGGATGAGGCCTGCGGTGCCAGCTCGCTTAACGACGCTGACGGGGACCGGATCTGGACGGCCGATCTCACCATTCCTGCTGGCGAACATGCCTTCAAGGTCACCGTCAACAACTCCTGGGACGGCGCCTTCGGGATGGAGGGCTTCAAGGACGGCAACTATCCGCTGGTGTTGGACAAACCGCGAACCCTGACCTTCTCCTTTGACGACGTCAACAAGAAGGTTTTCGTCAGCGACGCCGGGCTGCCCGGTGGTTACGCCGCGTCCGACGATGCGCTGATCGCCGAGCCCTACCGGGATCCGGCGGCCGACCGCAACATGTACTTCGTGCTCACCGACCGCTTTAGCAATGGCAATCCGGACAATGACACGTGCATCGCCACCGGGCACGCTGAGGAAGGAGGGTCCCTGCCGGTCGACTGCACGAAGACCGACAGGATGGAGACCGGCTTCGATCCGACAGACCGGGGATTCTTCCACGGCGGCGACCTCAAGGGCCTGCGCGACAAGCTAGGTTACATCAAGGCCCTGGGGCAGAACGCGATCTGGCTGACCCCGTCGTTCGTCAACCGCCCCGTGCAGGGCACAGGCGGGGATGCCTCCGCCGGCTACCACGGCTACTGGGTCACCGACTTCACCCAGATCGACCCACACTTTGGAACGAACCAGGAGCTGAAGGAACTCATCGACGCGGCTCACGCAATGGACATGAAGGTTTACTTCGACATCATCGCCAATCACACCGCGGACGTCATCTACTACAAGGGCCACGAGGGAACGAACCCGCCATACATCTATAAGGCGGACAATCCCTACAAGGACTCCACCGGCACGCCGTTCGACCCCGCTGACTACGCAACGGCCGATTCCTTCCCGTCCATGAACGCGGACGACACGTCGTTCCCCTACGCACCGCTCATCCCTGATGGGATGGAGAGCGCGAAGTACCCGCTGTGGCTCAACAACCCGACCCTCTACCACAACCGTGGGCACGATTCGTCCTGGCCGGCGGGAGAGCCCGCCACCTACATGGACTTCGGCGATCTTGACGACCTCATGACTGAAAACAAGACCGTGCGCGAGGGGATGATCGACATCTACAAGGCGTGGGTGGACTTTGGCGTGGACGGCTACCGCATCGACACCGTCAAGCACGTCAATTTCGAGTTCTGGAAGGAATTCGCCGACGTCATCCGCGACTACGCGGCGGATAAGGGCAAGTCCGATTTCTTCATGTTTGGCGAAGTCTATGACGCCCAAACTACCCTGCTCGCCCCATACCTGCGCGATACCCGCATGAATGCCGTCCTCGACTTCGCGTTCCAGTCCTGGGCGGAGGGCTATGCGGGCGGCGGCTCGGCCAAGGCGCTCGCGTCCTCGTTCGCGGCGGATTCCTACTACACGACCCCGCATTCGTCGGCGGCCGCGTTGCCGACCTTCCTCGGTAACCATGACAAGGGTCGCATCGGGTGGCTTCTGCGCGACAGTTCCGATCCCATGGGGCGCACAAAGCTCGCTCACACGCTCATGTACCTCACGCGCGGCCAGCCGGTGCTCTACTACGGCGATGAGCAGGGCCTCGTCGGTGACGGCGCGGACAAGGGCGCGCGCGAGTCCATGTTCGCCACTCAGACCGCCGATTACCAAAACTACACGTTGCTCGATGGATCGAGGGCGGGTTCCGCGGATCGCTTCCGCGAGACGGAGATGAGCACGCATATCGCCGCGCTCGCAAAGCTGCGCGCCGCTCATAAGGCGCTGGCCACCGGATCGCAGACCACCCTCCACTACGACGACGGTCAAGGCGTCTTCGCCTTCGCTCGCGTGGATCGGGCCGAGAAGGTCGAATACCTGATCGCGATCAACAATTCGGATTCCGAGAAGACCGCCACCTTCGCCACGCTCACCCCTGGCGCGACGTACTCGCCGCTGTATGGGACGCAGGACTCGGTGACCGCCTCTGACACCGTGAGTGTTAAGGTGCCTGCGTTGTCCGCTGTGGTGTTTAAGGCGGACCGCCAGGTTGCCGCAGCGGGGGCCGAGCAGGCGATCAGTGTCTCCTCCGGGGCGCCGGAGAACGGACTCACGCCCGTCCTCGCGGACGTGGCTGATGATCGCTGGGCGGAGACCTCCTTCTCTTATCGGCCGGTAGGCACCGAGGAGTATGTGCCGCTCGGCGTGGCGGAGGGAGACCAGCCGCGCGTCTTTGCTGACCTTAAGCTGCCGGCGGGAACCCTAGTCGAGGTGCGTGCTGTCTCAGTCGATGCGCATGGCAACAAGGTTGCCGGATCTGGCCTTCTTGTCGCCGGTACAGATCTCGGCTCTGTCGCGCCCGCACCGTCAGGTATCGAGGCGAACGACGTCGTCGTCCCTGGCACGCACCAACAGGCCATGGGATGTTCACAGAACTGGGACCCGGCATGCGTGGATACGCGGCTCACTCTCGACGAGGCGTCCGGCCTATACACGGGTACGTGGAAGCTCCCCAAGGGCTCCTACTCCTACAAAGTGGCACTTGGCGGATCGTGGGACGTGAACTACGGCGCCGGGGGTGCGCCTAACGGCGAAAACGTCAACTACACCCTCGATGAGGACAGGGATGTCACCTTCTTCTACAACCCGGCCACGCACAGGTTCTTCAACACCGCGAGCGACCCGATCATTACGCTCCCGGGTAGCTTCAACTCGACACTCGGTTGCCAGGCATCCGACGGTTTTGGCGCGGACTGGAACCCTGCGTGCCTTTCCACGCTCATGTTCCCGAACGGGGATGGAACTTACACCTTCTCTACCTCAAAGCTCGCGAAGGGCCACCACGAGGTCAAGGTCACCCATGGGCGGACCTGGGAGGAAAACTACGGGCCCGGAGGCACCTTCAATAGTGGGAACAACTATTCTTTCGACGTTGGGGGGAACAAGCTCGTGACCTTTACTTACACCATCTCCGATCACGTCTTGGCGATCTCGGAGGACGACATCCCGGTTGCGGGGCAGGGCGAACGTGCCGCCTACTGGGTCGATCAGGCGACCTTCGCCTGGCCCGCCACGCTCACTAATTCTCGCAGCGACCTCACGTTCGAACTGTGGGGCGGTACGGGCGATCTGAGGATCTCCGGTGGCACGGTCGTCGGCGACGATGCCGTCAAGCTTGCTGACATGACGCACTCCAGCTCGGGACTGTCATCCGAACAGCTTGTCAATCGCGGCCACTTGCGCGGGTACGAAAAGCTGACGGTCGATATGGAGCGCGCCGTCGTGGAAGACGCTCTGCGCGGCAACCTCGCGATCCTCGCTAAGGACGCGAGCGGGACGCCCGTGGCGTTCACGGGGCTACAGATTTCGGGTGTGCTCGATGACCTCTATGCCGCCTCTGCCCGCAAGGCCGGCGGGCTTGGTGTTCATTTCAACGACGGCGTTCCTACCCTCAAGCTTTGGGCGCCCACGGCAAAGTCCGTCTCGCTACAACTCTTTGACGTGGACGCCACAGGCGAGCCGACGTCGTTGCCGATGGCGCGGCAGGCCGACGGCACCTGGACAATCACGGGGGAGGCGAGCTGGCAGAACCGCGCCTACCGGTATGACGTGGAGGTCTTCGTCCCATCAACCAACGCGATTGAACACAACGTGGTGACCGACCCGTACTCGGTCGGCCTGACCGTGAACTCGACGCACTCGGTCCTCGTTGATCTGACGGATCCGCACTACATGCCGCCGATCTGGAAGGAGAGCAAGGCCCCAACTATTACGAACGATTCGGCGCGGAGCATCTACGAGTTGCACGTGCGCGACTTCTCGATTGGGGACGCCACCGTTCCCGAGGAGCTACGCGGCACCTATGAGGCCTTCGCGCTTGAGGACACCGCGGGCGTCAAGCACCTGCGCGAGTTGGCGGACGCGGGCATGAACATGATTCACATCCTGCCCACCTTCGACATCGCAACGATTCCTGAGAAACGCGCCGACCAGAAGGTGGCGTCGGTGCCATCAGCTGCAGCGGCGTCGCCCGAACAACAGGCGGCTGTCATGGCCGTGGCTGATGAGGACGGGTTCAACTGGGGCTACGACCCCTACCACTACATGACCCCGGAAGGCTCCTACGCGGCGAAGGATCATCAGTCGGGTGCGAACCGTACGGTGGCCTATCGTCAGATGGTCGGGGCACTGCACTCGATGGGCTACCAGGTGATTCTTGACCAAGTCTTCAACCACACCGCTCAGTCCGGTCAGGCTCAGAAGTCGGTGTTGGACAAGGTAGTGCCGGGCTACTACCACCGTCTGGACGCGACGGGGAAGGTTGCGCACTCCACGTGCTGTGAGAACGTCGCCACTGAGAACGCGATGGCGGAGCAGCTCATGATTGATTCGGTTCTCACGCTTGCGCGCGACTACGGTATCGACGCTTTCCGCTTCGATCTGATGGGGCACCACTCGCGAGCCAACATGGAGGCCATCCAAGCCGAGCTTGCCAAGCTGACGGTGGAGAAGGATGGCGTCGACGGGAAGAGAGTCTACATCTACGGCGAAGGGTGGAACTTCGGCGACGACGTGCAAAACAACAAACGCTTCTACCAGGCCACGCAAGGGCAACTGGACGGAACCGGGATTGGATCGTTTAACGATCGTCTCCGCGACGCCGTACACGGTGGGAGTGCCTTCGATTCCAATAAGTCACAGGGCCAAGGCTTCGGAAATGGCCAATACACCGATCCGAACGCGCTGAACTCGGCTAGCACCGATCAGCTGGCGAGCCTGCGCCATAACCAAGACCTCATCAGGCTTGGGATGGCAGGCAACCTGAAGGATTTCACCTTCGTGACAAGCTCGGGACAGAGGCAGCGCGGTGATCAGCTCGACTACAACGGTCAGAAGGCGGGCTATGCAGCCTCGCCGGAGGAGAACATCAACTACGTCGACGCCCACGACAACGAGACGCTTTTCGACACGAACATGTGGAAGTTGCCGGCCGATTCGACCATGGACACTCGAGTGCGAATGAACACGGTCTCGCTTGCCACGGTCACGCTCGGACAGTCTCCGTCGTTCTGGCACGCAGGCACGGACCTGCTTCGTTCGAAATCGATGGATCGTAACTCCTACAACTCAGGCGATTACTTCAACGCGATCGACTGGACCGGAAAGACGCACAACTTCGGTGTGGGACTCCCGCCGGCTCGGGACAATGAGGCTCAGTGGAATGCGATGAAGCCATTCCTAGAGAATCCGGCGAATGTTGCCTCCGCGGATGATCTTGCCAAGGCCCATGCGCAGGCGCTCGAGCTACTACGTTTGCGCCAGGCCCACCCGTTGTTGACGCTGGGCAACGCCCAGTTCATCAAGGAGAAGGTCTCCTTCCCAGGCTCGGGCAAGGACCAGCAGGCCGGCCTTATCCTCATGCGTGTCGATGACACGGTCGGCGAGGATGCCGACCCGAACTCGGACGGTCTGCTTGTGGCCATCAACGCCAGTCCTGAGGCATTGAGCCAGGACATCGACGAGATGAAGGGGCTCGAGCTCTCCCTCTCACCCGTGCTCACGGACGGCCAGGACGACGATCCTGTCCTCAAAGAGACAACGTGGGATTCGGAGACCGGAACGGTGACGGTTCCTGCGCGCTCAGCGGTGGTCCTGGTACAGGGGCAGGCTAAGCCTGAGCCGGTGCCGGGGCGGTGTCAGGTGATGGATCGTCCGGTGTCGCCGGCGTGTGGGAGTGGCGTGTTGGGTGATGCTACGGGTGATCGTTTTGCTGACTTGTGGTCGGTAGATGAGTCTGGGGCTATCCATTTCTACGTCAACGATGGCTCGGGTGGGTTCTACCATAAGGGCGTCGTGATGTGTGCTCAGAGCCAGGTTGTTGATCTTGCGGTGATGGGTGATGTCAATGGTGATGGCCGTTCGGATGTGCTGGTTCAGCAGGCGGATGGCAAGCTGTTCTACTACTACT
>JALEWQ010000145.1 GCA_022783305.1 Trueperella sp.
CCGGACTCTTGTGTCGGCTCGAACGGGAGCTGGCGTTGGGCTACATGCCCTGCTCGCCCTCGACGGAGTCGGCCTGACAGACGAGGCCGTCCTTCGGGCTGGTGCCGTCGACGAGGTAGTCGGTGACAGCCTTGTCGATGCACGCCGAGCGCCCGGAGAAGGAAGCTCCGTGACCGGCGGAGTCAAGCGTGATGAACGAGGCGTTGCCGAGCTGTTGTGCCAGCTCCTTGCTGTGTTCGTACGGGGTGGCGTGATCGCCGGTGATGCCGATGACGAGGAGCTTGGTCTTCGTGTCGGCCGCGTTGAACGACGTGGTGAAGTCGGAGCCCGTGGAGGCCAAGGTCGTGCAGTCGAAATCAAGCAAGTCAGAGAGCACGGCGTCGGTGACCTCCGGGCCGCCAAGGTATTCGGGCACGCCGACCTTCTTCATATGCTCGATAAGGTCTTCCACATCTTGGGTCTTCGGCGTCGAGGGGCACACCACGAGCTGGCCCGCGGTATCGATCGCGGCGCCGCCGTCGGCGACCTTCGCCGCGACCTCGTCGATGGCAGCCTGGTCGCCGTTCTTCGCCCGGCCGAGGAGGTCAAGCGAGCCAGCCGGATCGCCGTAGAGGGCGGAGGAGATGAAGTCTCGCATCTCCTTGCCGGTGATGTGCGTGCCGTCGCTAGCCTTGAGCGGTTCCTCGTCCAGCTTCTTGCGAAGGTCGATGAGCTCACGCTCGGAGGTAAACGGGCACGTGACCGGCGTTCCCTCGACGGTGAGCATCGACGTGCACGACTCGGCAAGGCCGGCCGCCGCCTTCGCAGAGGCGACGGCTTGATCGTAGTTGTGAATGAGGCTGGACCACTGGGCGGTTTCGGCCGAATCGAGGACCATCCGCCCGGCCTTGTCGGGGAAGATGGAGGCGTAGGTGGCGCCGAGCATGGTGCCGTAGGAGTATCCGATGTAATCGAGACGATCGCCGCCGGCGAGGACGCGCAGCAGCTCCATGTCACGGGCCACTTGGGAGGTGCCCATGTAGGCCGAGATCGGATACTTTTTCGCGCACTCGGCTAGCTGCACGGCGTGGATGGTGGAGGTGGAATCGCAGGTAACGGGGGTGGACTTGCCAATGCCACGCGGATCGAAGCCCCACAGCGTGTGGTTCTTCAGCACCGAGTCGAAGTTCTTGTCGGTGACCATGACCATAGCGTGCGAAATGCCGGCGATGCCGGGGCCGCCGGGGTTGGTAAACAGCGGGACGGAGTCCTTCGATCCGCCGTTGTTAAAGCGAGTGACGGCGAGGGTGGCGGTCCGCTCGTCGGAGGGGTCGGCCCAGTTGAGGGGGACCTGCACGGCGGCACACTCAAACGCGGCGGGATCCTTGCCGGCCTCCTTGATCATGCCTGAAATCTCGTCGTCCAGACCATCCTCGGCCGTACACGGCCTCCAGGTGATGTCCTGCTTGTAGAACTTCTCGAAGGACTTTTGCTGCCAGGCGGCATCGAGCTGGCGCGAGGTCACGTCGGTGGCCGTCTCTCCGGCGCCCGGCGCGGCGGTGGCCCCGCTGGGCGATGGGCTGGCAAGCTCGGGCGTCGAGCACGCGCTAAGCGCACCGACGGCGAGGGCAGAGGCGGATAGGAAGGTCACAAGCTTGCGCTTAGATCTAGCAAGATTCATCTTTCTCCTCATTTTCCAGGTTTCGTCAGGTCTAGGTCTCCTCGTGGCAGTCGGCGCCACTGGGTGCGCCTCGCCTTCGACGAGGTGGTTTGCTACGGTCTTGTCCGCTCGCGACGACCGAGCGGCGAGGGACGGCTGGCGAGAAGGGCGGTCATGGGCGCCAGCGTCGCATTGCCGTGGCGGGAGGCGCGCTCGATGGCATCCGTGCGCGGGGTCGCGTGATCGTCTGCGTTGGCCCTTGGTGGGGTCACGAGCCTCCCTTTCGTGCAGCGCCGTGTGGTCACTGCGGTCGCTGTAACAAGTCCGTGCTTCCATACTCTGCCCGAGCTGGTGGTGCCCGTGTAGATCCCAGGGCTGACTTCGGCCGCAGGGGGATGCGCTCGCGGACGGATCGGGGCTGCGCAGGGGCGGGGAAATGGCCAATGCGTGGCGCGGGCCGCGGGTGCGGCCTATGCCGTGGGGTGTCGCAACACGCACAAGTTACGGTTTAGTAACAATGATCACGAACACCTCTATTTTTCCGCTTTGTCGCGCCGCTGGCGGCCAGAATAGACGTCCGACACGCCGCTAACTTACCCTACCGTTCGGTAACTTACGCTAGTCTGTCCCCATGACTGGCCACGTTGACCACCGACGCAGCGTCACGTCCACCCAGGACGTGCTGCGCACCCTCACGCGGGCGCCGCACCTGACGACGATCCGCGCCGACCTCCAGACCCGCGGCCGCGGCCGCCTTGGCCGCACGTGGGAGTCGGGTGCAGGACGCTCGCTCATGGCCTCCACGCTTCTGGTTCTTCCCGACACCCCCGCGCTACGCGACTGTGGTGGCTTCCTCACGCTCATCGGCGCTCTGTCCGTGCGCGCGGCTCTCGCCACACTCCACGCGCCCGCGCAGGTCAAGTTCCCCAACGACGTCGTCATCGGTGGGCGCAAGATCAGCGGCGTTCTCGGGGAGTTCTTCGCCGACATGTCCCAGCTGCGGGGCCGGCTGTGCGCTGCGATCGGCGTGGGGGTGAACGTCTACCAGGAGGGCGCGGAGCTCGTCGAGGACGCAACCTCGCTCGCCGACGCCGGCCTGCTGCCCGACGCCGCCGACCCCGCCGGCCTTATCCTCGACCGCTACCTCGCCGAACTCGAAGCTCGCGTGTCGGCCTTCGCCGCCGACCCCGCCGCGCCTGCGACCGCTCCCGTCATCGGCGACATCAACGCCCACCTCGCCCAGCGTGGCCAGCGGGTGAGCGTGGCGGGACGCACCGGCGTCGTGAGCGAAGTCGCCTCGCACGGCGAGCTCGTCCTCACGGACGCCGCGCCGACCCCCGCCGGCGTGCCCAGCGTGCGGCGCACCTCGCGGGTCTACCCCCACGAGGTGGCCATGTTCATCGAGCACAACTCGCAAAAGAAAGGACCGCAATGAAGATCCTCATCGCCAACCGCTCTGAGATCGCCCTGCGGGTTATCCGAACGGCCACGGAGCTCGGCATCGACACCGTGGTCGGCTACGCGGACGCCGATGCGGCCACCCCGTTCACTCGCGCGGCCGGCGAGGCCTACTCGCTCGGCGGCGACACCCTCACCGAGACCTACATGAACGGCGAGAAGCTGATCGACCTTGCGCGTACCACCGGGGCCGACGCCGTCCATCCCGGCTACGGCTTCCTCTCCGAGAGCCCGGAGTTCGCCGAAGCGGTCGCGGCCGCGGGCCTGACCTGGATCGGCCCGTCGCCGAAGACGCTGCGTGCGCTCGGTGACAAGATCGACGCGCGCCAGCTGGCCGAGCGGGTGGGTGTCCAGCCAGTGCCCGGAATCTCGCAGCAGATCACGGGCCGAGCTGAAGTTGAGGACTTCGTGGCCCGCTGGGGTTACCCGATCGTGACGAAGAAGGCCGACGGCGGCGGCGGGCGTGGCATCACCATCATTCGGGAAAACGACGACCTCGACCACTTCTTCCAAGCTGCCGGTCCCGCCCCGCAGGGCGTCTTTGTTGAAAAGTTCCTCGAAAATGCGCGGCACGTGGAGACCCAGTGCATGCGCGATGCCCGCGGCAACTTCGCGGTCGTCTCCACGCGCGACTGCTCGGTCCAGCGCCGCAATCAGAAACTCATCGAAGAGGCACCCGCGCCGGGCCTGACAGCCCAGCAGGAGGCGACCCTCGAGCGATGGTCGCGCGCCCTGTTCGAGGGTGCCGGCTTCGTCGGCCTCGGCACGTGCGAGTTCCTGGTGGGCGATGAGATCTTCTTCCTCGAGGTCAATCCGCGCCTGCAGGTGGAGCACACGGTCTCCGAGGAGGTCACCGGGCTTGACCTCGTTGCCGAGCAGATCCGCATCGCCCGCGGCGAGAGCATCAGCCCGGTCCCGCCGGCGCGTGGCCACTCCTTCGAGTTCCGCATCACGTGTGAGGACCCGGCGCGTGACATGCAGCCCTCGCAGGGCGCCATCACGGGCCTCACCTGGCCGCTCGGTCACGGCGTGCGGGTCGAAACCGGGGTCGGACCCGGCGACGTCGTCGCCTCCAGCTTCGATTCGATGCTCGCCAAGATCATCGTCACGGCACCCACGCGCGAGGCCGCCATCGCCCGCTCCCTACGCGCGCTCGGTGAATTCCGCTTGGACGGCCTAGCTACGCCCGTCCAGCTCTACCGCGACATCATCACCCACCCCGACTTCGCCGCGCTCGGCTACTCGACGCGGTGGTTCGAGGAATCCTTCCTCCCGGCCTGGAACGCCGAGCGGGAGACCCGCCCGATCCACCACGCGGGCTCGGCGCACCCACCCGCGCCCGCAGAATCGACCCCCGAACGGCAGACCTTCACCATCGAGATCGACGGGCGCCAGATGACCCTCACCGTCCCCAAGGCCCTGTTCGCCACCGGGACGCCCCAGGCGGTGCGCCCCCAGCCACTGCGCCGGGCCGCCCGCTCGCGCGCGGTCGAACAGAACGGGGAGGCTGCCAGCGGTGACGTGCGCTCGCCGATCCAGGCGATCGTCGTGCGGGTGGTCACCGAGCCCGGTGCCGTCGTCGCCGAGGGAGACCTGCTGGTGGTGTTGGAGTCCATGAAGATGGAGAGCTACGTCTACGCGCCGCTGGCGGGCAGGGTCGAGCGGATCGCCGTGCAAGCCGGCTCGAACGTGGCGGCCGGGACCGAGCTGCTCACCATCGCCCCCGAGAGAAAGGAGTGAGAATGTCCCATTTTGTTGACGAATCCCTCACGATTGACACCACCTCGCGTGAGGTCGACCGGGAGGCCTTCATTGCCTACGCGCAGGCGCTGTCGGCATGTGCCGAAGAGAAGGCGCTCGAGCGCCAGCATGCCAAGTCCAAGCTCACGGCCCGCGAACGCATCGCCGCCCTCCTCGACGAGGGGAGTTTTTCAGAGATCGGTCAGTTCGTGGGCGGAAACGTGGCGCAGGGCTTCACGGGCGCGGCGGTCGTGTGCGGGCTGGGAACGATCGGCGGGCGCCGCGTGGCGGTCTACGCCCAAGATTTCTCGGTCCAGGGCGGCACGCTCGGTGAGGCTGAGGGCAACAAGATCATCGCCACGATCGACAAGGCGTTGGCCTTGCGCATCCCCGTGATCGGCATCATGGATTCGGGAGGGGCGCGCATCCAGGACGGGGTGGTCGCGCTCGGTCAATACGGGCGCATCTTCAAGCGCACGTGCGCCGCCTCAGGCGTCATCCCGCAGATCTCGCTCATCCTGGGCCCGTGCGCCGGGGGAGCGGTTTACTCCCCGGCGCTGACCGACTTCATCATCATGACGGCCGACACCTCGCACATGTTCGTCACCGGCCCGGACGTGGTGCGGGCGACGACGGGCGAGGACGTGTCCTTTGCCGACCTCGGCGGGGCACAGGTGCACAACTTCCAGTCCGGCGTGGCCCACTACCTGGCCGAGGATGAGGAGGACGCGCTCGACTACACTCGCACCCTGCTCACCTACCTGCCCGCCAATTGCGAGGACCAGGTCCCCTCCTACGACTACGACCCCGCCCTCGCCCCTGCCCCGCCCGTGGACCTTTCGGCTCTCGTGCCGGAGTCGACGAAGGTGCCCTACGACGTCGTGGAGGTGATCGAAGGGATCGTCGACTACGGCGAGTTCGTGCAGATCCAGGAGTTTTTCGCCCGCAACATTGTGGTCGGTTTCGCCTGCATCGAGGGCCGATCCGTGGGGATCGTAGCCAACCAGCCGCTCCACGACGCCGGCACTCTCGACGTGGACGCCTCGGAGAAGGCTGCCCGCTTCGTGCAGTTTTGCGACGCGTTCAAGATCCCCGTGGTCACGCTCGTGGACGTGCCCGGCTATCGGCCCGGAACCGAGCAGGAGCAGGCGGGCATTATCCGCCGCGGCGCGAAGCTCATCTGGTCCTACGCCACGGCCTCGGTGCCGCTGGTGACCGTGATCCTGCGCAAGGCCTACGGAGGGGCCTACATCGTGATGGGATCGAAGTCGCTCGGCGGGGACCTCGTCTACGCCTGGCCCGGCGCCGAGATTGCGGTGCTCGGGGCCGACGGCGCGGTGTCGATTGTCCACCGCCGCAAGCTCAGGGCCGCCGAGGCGGAGGGCCGCGGCGCCGAGGTGTTCGCCGAGCTGTCCGCCCAGTACACCCGCGACAACGTCAACCCCTACCTCTCTGTGGCCCGCGGCGAGCTCGACGGCATCATCGCCCCGAGCCGTACCCGCGCCACCATCGCGTCCTCGCTCGAGGCTCTCCAGTCCAAGACCACCATCCACACGGGCCCCGCCCGTCACGGCAATATGCCGATGTAGCCCAGGAGAAACATGTACAAGCTTCATACCCCCTACGTCCTCCAGTTCGCCGGCCAGGCCACCCCGTGGCGCGCGGCCCTGATCGAGGTGGCCGAAGACCCGGCGATCCATGACGCCCTCGAGGACCTTCAGGCCCGCGCCGAGGAGCTGCTTTCCCCGGTGCTGCCCGAGCTGACCCGCATCTGCGCCGGCCCGCTCGACCTGCTGTCGACCACCTCGCACGAGGCCTTCGCCTCCGTGCCCGGCATCCTGCTCGCCCAGTACGGCTCCTATCTCGATCTTTCCCCTGACGCGCAGCCGCAGGCGGTGGTCGGCCACTCGCAGGGCGTGCTCGCCGTCCGGATGCTCGCCTCCGAGCACAAGGCCCACGTGCTCGCCCTCGCCCGGCTCATCGGCGCCGCAGCCACTCAGGTCACCCGTGCCGAGGGCGGGGCCCGCTTCGGCGAGCTGACCCCGATGCTGGCCGTTCGCGACGTGCCCGAGCCGGTGCTGGCCGAGCTCGCCTCGCGTCACGGTGCCCAGATCGCCATCCGCAACACTGCCAACTCCTTCACCCTCTCCGGCATGCCCGCAGACCTCGATGCTGTGCGCCGGGATCTGGCGGCGCTCGCCGAGGCCGAGGCCAAGGCCCGAGTGGAGAAGACAATCGGCGGCGCTGCTCTCAACCCGATCACGGAGTTCCTCGACGTGTCGGCACCGTTCCACTCCGACCTGCTTGCGCCCGCGCTCGAGCAGGTGCTCGCCTGGGTGCGCGCCTGCGGTTGGGCCGACGACGCCGAGGGCCCGGTTCGCGCCGAGGGCCAGGGCGGCGACGGCCAGGGCGGGGATCACCCCATCCACATGGCTGACGTGGAGCGCCTCGCCGCCGCCGTCCTGACCGATCGCCTCGACTGGGATCAGGTCTTCGGCGAAGCGACGATGGGCGCCGACTGGGTGGTTGACCTCGGGCCGGGTAGGAGCCTTGCGCGGATCACTCGGGACAACGTGCGCGGGCGGGGCATCGGCGTCGTGAACGCCGGTTCGGCCGAGGCGCGCGACGCGCTCGCCACGAAGGATGCTTGGGTCCCGGGCGAGGACTGGTCCGACTTCGCCCCGCGGCTCGTCACCATCGACGACGGGCGGGTGGTGGTCGACACCCGATTCACGCGCCTGACCGGACGGGCCCCCGTACTCCTCGCGGGTATGACACCCACCACCGTCGAGCCGGAGATCGTGGCCGCAGCCGCGAACGCCGGCTACTGGGTTGAGATGGCCGGAGGCGGGCAGGTCACCGAGCAGGTGTTCGAGAAAAACCTCGCCGGGCTTGTAGCCGGGCTTGAGCCGGGCCGCACTGCCCAGTTCAACGCCATGTTCATGGACCGCTACCTGTGGAACCTGCAGTTTGGAACCCAACACATCGTCTCCCGCCACCGCCAGAGCGGCGCCCCGCTCGACGGCGTCGTCATCTCGGCAGGCATCCCCGAGACTGAGGAGGGCGTGGAGCTCGTGGAGCGCCTGCGGGCGGAGGGCTTCACCTACGTTGCCTTCAAGCCCGGAACGATCGGGCAAATCCGTCAGGTGCTCAAGATCGCGCGTGCAACTACGGCTCCGGTCCTCATCATGGTCGAGGATGGGCACGCCGGCGGCCACCACTCGTGGGAGGACCTCGACCAGTTGCTGCTCGCCACCTATGCCGAGATCCGAGCCCAGGACAACACGGTGCTCATCGTCGGCGGCGGCCTAGGCGTACCCGAACGTGCCGCCGCCTTCCTCACGGGCACGTGGGCACTCGAGCACGGCTCGGTGCCGATGCCCGTCGATGCGATCATGATCGGCACCGCCGCCATGACGGCGCGCGAGGCCAAGACCAACGACGACGTCAAGCAGCTCCTCGTCGACACCCCCGGCGTTCCCGTGGAGCGTAACGCCGGCTGGGTTGGGCAAGGCGCCGTCGACGGTGGGGTCACTTCCGGCCTGTCGCACCTGTTGGCTGACATGTACGAGATCGAGAACTCGGCCTCGCGGGCCGCCCGGCTGATCGTCGAGGTTGCCTCCGACCCCGAGGCCCTGGTGGAGCGGCGCGAGGAGATCATTGCGGCGATCGACGCCACCGCCAAGCCCTACTTCGGTGACCTGGAAGACATGACGTACGCCAAGGTCCTGCGCCGCTTCGCGCAGCTCACCTACCCGTTTGCCGACCCGTCGTGGGCCCAGCGCTTCTTCGAGCTGGCCCAGCGCGTGGAGGCCCGCCTCTCGCCGATGGATTCGGGAGAGCTGATCTCGATGTTCGACGGCGTGGATGACGTCGCCGATCCATTTGCGGCGATCGAGAAGATCGTGGCCGCCTACCCCGATGCGGAGCGCGTGGAGGTGACCACCTTCGACGCGGCCTGGTTTGTAGAGCTGTGCCGCAAGTACCCCAAGCCGGTGCCCTTCGTGCCGATCATCGACGCTGACCTGCTGCGTTCGTGGGGCACGGACGGCCTGTGGCAGTCCCAGGACCCGCGCTACACCGCCGACCAGGTGCGCATCATCCCGGGCCCGGTGTCGGTGGCGGGCATCACCACCGTGGACGAGCCAGTCGCCACCATCCTGGCCCGCTACGAGGACGCCGCGATCGACGCGCTTGGCGGGCAAGCGGACGAGCGGCGCTTCTCCCGAGCGTTCGCCACGGTGACGGACTACCTGCGTGGGGCAGAGAACATCTCCTGGCACGGCCACGTCATCACCAACCCTGCCCGCGTGGTCGACGACTACGACATCCTGCCCACCGACCGAGGCTACGACATGGTCATCCACCTCGACACGCTGTGGGACGGCACGGAGGCGAGCCAGCACGCGGTGCGCGAGCTGCGCCTGCCCTTGCGCATCCCGGCCGGTGCCTCCACCGGCGCGATTCCGCTGGTTGACGACGAGGATCTGCCTGCGGCCATGTTTGCCCTGCTCGCGGCTACGGCCGGGGTGGGGGCGGACAACGTGCTCGGCGACCACATCGGCGAGCTGCCGGCCATCACCGCCTCCGCCGACTCGCAGTTCGGCGAGGCCCACTACCGCTTCTCGCTCCGCCCCGAGCTTGGCACCCTCCACGCCGGCGTGACGGCCGACCTGCCCCAGAGCTACCGGCTCGCTCCGATCGTGCCCTCGGCTGTGCTCGGCATGTGCTGGCCTTCCATATACGCCGCCCTCGGGTCGGCCTTCGTTGGGGACTACCCCGTCATCGAGGGTCTCCTCAACGCCGTCCACCTCGACCACACCGAGGACCTCGACACCGACCGGCTCGCGGGCCTGACCCACCTCGATGCCCGCTCCCGTTGCACGTCGCTGACCGAGTCGAGTTCGGGCCGCGTCGTCGTCGTGGAAACGGAGCTGAGCCACGACGGGCAGCGCGTCGGCGCGTTCATCGAACGCTTCGCGATCCGCGGAAGGGTATTCGGCACCGAACTACCCGCCGACCCGCCCTACGCCGGTGGGGTCGAGCGCGAGATTATCGACACCCCGCGCTCACTGCTGCGCCGCGTCACCGTCACGGCCCCGGCGGACATGACGCCGTTCGCCATGGTCTCCGGTGACTACAACCCCATCCACACCTCCTATCGGGCCGCGAAGGTGGCCGGCATGGACGCGCCGCTCGTGCACGGAATGTGGCTGTGCGCCGCCGCCCAACACGCCGTCAGCGCCGGCGACGAAGACGGCAAACGCTGGCACATCGCCGGGTGGACGTACCGCATGTACGGCACCGTGGAGCTGAACGACGAGGTGGAAATCAGCATCGAGCGGGTGGGAGCCGTCGAGGGCGGCGGACTCATCCTCGAAGTGACCTGCCGGGTGAACAAGAACGTCGTCTCCGTCGCCTCCGCACACGTGCGCCCGGCTCTCACCGCCTACGTCTACCCAGGCCAGGGCGTGCAGAGCCAGGGTATGTCCCTCGAGGAGCGCGGCTCCTCGCCGGCGGCTCGCGAGGTGTGGGAACGCGCCGACGCCCACACCCACTCCGCCCTCGACTTTTCGATCCTCGCCATCGTGCGTGACAACCCCACCGAGATCACCGCCGGCGGCGTAACCTATCGCCACCCGCAGGGCGTGCTCAACCTGACCCAGTTCACCCAGGTGGCGCTCGCGACCGTCGCCTTCGCCCAGACCGCGCGCCTGCGCGAGGCCGGGGTGCTCGTGGAGGGTGCCTACTTCGCCGGGCATTCGCTGGGCGAATACAACGCGCTATCGGCCTACGCGGGCATCTTCCCGCTCGAGACGGTCATCGAGATCGTCTTCCACCGCGGCTCGACGATGCACAACCTCGTGCCGCGAGACGCCGAGGGCCGTTCAAACTACCAGATGGGTGCCCTGCGTCCCAACCAGTTCGGGGTGGGCGACGCCGAGGTGGCGCGCTACGTGGCCTCCATCGCGCAGGCGAGCGGAGAGTTCATCGAGATCGTCAACTACAACCTCGCCGGCGAACAGTACTCGATCGCCGGAACGGTGGCGGGTCTGGCCGCGCTCGCGGCCGACGCCGAGCGGCGCGCCGCGCAGGCGGGCGGGCGCCGGCCCTTCATGCTCGTGCCCGGCATCGACGTTCCCTTCCATTCCAGCGTGCTTCGGGGCGGCGTGGAAGATTTCCGTGAGCTCCTGGCGCGTCTCCTGCCCCAGGAGATCGACCCGGCCGTGCTGGTCGGGCGCTACATCCCCAACCTCGTGGCCCGCCCCTTCGAGCTCACGCCCGGCTTCCTCGACTCCATCCTCGAGGTGGTTCCCGCCGAATCGGTGCGGGATCTGCGCGAGCGCTGGGACGACCTCGACCTCACCTCGCAGGCATCCTCCATCACCCGGCAACTGCTCGTCGAGCTGCTGGCTTGGCAGTTCGCGTCTCCCGTGCGCTGGATCGAGACGCAGGACTACCTCTTCGGCCCGCGCCCGGGCGGGGCTGGCGTGGAGAGCTTCGTGGAGATCGGCCTCGGGGCCGCGCCCACGCTGGCCAACCTTGCCGCCAAGACCCTCGCCCAGCCGCGACACGCCTCCGCCCAGGTGGCGGTGGCAAACGTCCAACGCGACGCCGCCGCCGTCTACCTCACAGACCAGGCGACCGCACCCGAGGAGCCGAAGGAGGACGCCGCGGGCGAGGTTGGAAACGCCGAGGCTGCGGCGCCGGCCGCACCAGAGCCGGTACCGGCCGCGCCCGAGCCAGCCACGGTCGCAGCGGCCCCGACGGCGCCGGTGGAAGACCTGCCTTTCCTGGCTGCCGACGCGATCACGGTGCTGCTGGCGGAGTCGAACAAGATCGGCCTCGATCAGGTCGGCGCAGCGGACACGGTGGAGTCGCTGACCAACGGCGTGTCCTCCAAGCGCAACCAGGTGCTCATGGACATGTCCGCCGAGCTCGGCCTATCCGCCATCGACGGCGCAGCCGAGGCGAGCGTGAGCGAGTTGTCCGCCACCGTCAACAAGCTCGCCCACAACTACACGCCCTTCGGCCCGGTCCTGTCCGAAGTCATCAACGACCGTCTTCGCAAGCTGTTCGGCGCTGCCGGCGTCAAACCCGACCACGTGGCATCCCGCGTGCGCGAGGCGTGGGCGCTGGGGCAGGGCTGGAGCGCGTGGACGACGGCGATCGTCCTGCTCGAGACCCGCGAGGGCAAGTCCGCCCGCGGCGGGGAGCTGACCGGCCTGCCCGCCTCGCCCTCCACGCCCGCCGAGGTGGACGCGCTCATCGATTCAGCTGTGGAGCGCGTGGGCGCCCTGCATTCGGTGAACGTGGCCAAGCCCAGCGCCGCGGCCGCGGCGGGCGGCGTCGTGGATTCGGCGGCGCTGGACGCCTTCTCCTCGCACATCACCGCGATCCTGGCAGACAACGCCCGCGACCTGCTGGCCCGCCTCGGCGATGCCGCACCCGTGCCGGCCACCGACGCCAGCGACGAGGCCGTGATTGAGGCCGTGCGCGCCGAGCTTGGGGCGAACTGGGAGACGCGGGTCGCCCCCACCTTCTCCGCAAAGCGTGCCGTGTTGCTCAACGACCGATGGGCGAGCGCGCGCGAGGACCTCGCCCGCTTCGCCGCCGGCGCCGCCGAGTTGCCCGCCGAGACCAGCTTCGTGGCCACCGGCGCCGAGGTGGCCCGCCAGGCCGAATACTACGCGGACATCGCCACCTCCGACGCCGACCGGGTGCGCCTGCTCCAGGTGGCGGCCGTCGCCCGCGACGCAAGCGCCGGGGAGTTCTCCGGCCAAGTCGCGGTGGTCACCGGCATGACGCCCGAGTCGATCGGCGGCGCCGTCGTGGCGCGCCTGCTCGCCGGCGGGGCGACCGTCATCGCAACCGCCTCCCGGGTCGACCAGGCGCGCCTGCTCGCCGGGCGGAAGATCTACCGCGAAAACGCCCGCGGCGACGCCGCCCTGTGGCTCGTGCCCGCCAACCTCGCCTCCTACCGAGACATCGACGCGCTCGTTGACTGGATCGCCACCCCCGTGCGAGAAACGGTGGGCGGACTAAGCGTGGAGAAGAAACCGGCCATGATCCCCGATCTTCTCTTCCCCTTCGCAGCGCCGCGCGTGTTCGGCATGATGAGCGACGCCGGGGGAGAGGCGGAAATGCAGACCCGCCTCATGCTGTGGGGCCTGGAGCGCCTGCTCACCGGGCTCGCCGCCATCGGCGCGGACACCGTGGTCGGTCACCGCCTGCACGCCGTGCTGCCGGGATCGCCCAACCGCGGAACCTTCGGCGGGGACGGCGCCTACGGCGAGGTCAAGGCGGCCCTCGACGCCGTCGTCGCCAAGTGGCACGTCGAGCCGTGGGCGCGCCGCGTGAGTCTGGCCCACGCCCGCATCGGGTGGGTTCGCGGCACCGGCCTCATGGGCGGCAATGACCCGCTGGTCGCGGCCGTCGAGGAGCGCGGGGTGCGCACCTGGTCCACCTCCGAGATCGCCGACGAGCTCATCGGCCTTGCCACCGCCGAGGCCCGCCAGCGCGCGGCCCTCGAGCCGATCGACGCCGACCTCACCGGCGGCCTGTCGAACGTCAACCTCGCTGAGCTCGCCCGTCGCGTCGAGGCCGCGGCCCCCGCCGCGGAGGTCGAACCTACGCCGGGCACCATCTCAGCTCTGCCGCGCCCGCAGGTGGTGGACCTGCCCGCGTACGCGGACGTGTGGGCCTCGGGCACCGCCCGCCCGGAGGACACAATCGTCATCGTGGGCGTGGGGGAGGTCGGCCCGTGGGGCTCCGCTCGTACCCGGCGCGCCGCCGAGCTCGGCATCCAGGCTGACGGCGACGTCGAGCTGACCGCGGCAGGCGTGCTGGAGTTGGCCTGGATGACCGGCCTGCTCACCTGGCACGACTCGCCGAAGGCCGGCTGGTACGACACGCAGGACAACCTCGTGCCCGAGGAGGAGATCTTCGAGCGCTACCGCGACGAGGTAGTGGCCCGCTCCGGCATCCGCCGCCTCACCGACGACGGCCCCATCCAGGCCGGCGGCACGGTGGACATGGTGACCGTCTTCCTCGACAAACCCGTCACCTTTATGGTGGCCAGCGAGGCCGAGGCGCGCGCCTACGAGGCGGCCGACCCGCAGTTCACGGTCGTCGCCCCACCCGCACCGGGCGAGTCGGACTGGTCCGTGACCCGTGTCAAGGGCGCCACCTCGCTCGTTCCACGCAAGACCACCCTGTCCCGATACGTCGCGGGTCAGCTGCCCACCGACTTCGACCCCACCCGCTGGGGCATCCCGCAGTCGATGGTCGAGTCGGTGGACAAGATGGCGGTGTGGAACCTGCTGACCACGGTCGACGCCTTCATCTCCGCCGGCTTCACCCCGGCCGAGCTTCTCGCCCACGTTCACCCAGCCCTGGTCGGCTCGACTCAGGGCACCGGGTTCGGCGGCATGAGCTCGATGCGTAAGCTCTTCGTGGAACGCTTCCTCGGCGAGGACATCCCACAGGACATCCTCCAGGAGACACTGGCCAACGTCGTGGCGGCACACACCATGCAGTCCTACGTCGGCGGTTACGGATCGATGGTCCAGCCGGTGGCGGCCTGCGCCTCGGCCGCCGTCTCGCTCGAGGAGGGCGTGGACAAAATCGTCACAGGCAAGGCAACGTTCGTGGTCACCGGCGCGATCGACGACCTTTCGGTGGAGTCCCTCGAAGGCTTCGGCTCCATGAACGCGACCGCGGACTCCGCCTCGCTTGAAGCCCAAGGCATCGCGGATCGATTCTTCTCCCGCGCCGGCGACCTTCGCCGCGGCGGCTTCGTGGAGGCGATGGGCGGCGGCACCGTCCTCATCGCCCGCGGCGACCTCGCCCTCGAGATGGGTCTGCCCGTCTACGGCGTGGTCGGATACGTCCAGACCTTTGCCGACGGCGCCCACACCTCCATCCCCGCACCCGGGCTCGGCGCGCTCGCGGCCGGACTCGGCGGGAAGAATTCCCGGCTTGCCAACCAGCTGGGCGCGCTGGGGGTGAGCGCCGATGACATCGCCGTCCTGTCCAAGCACGACACCTCCACCAATGCCAACGATCCCAACGAGGCCGAGCTACACGTCCGCCTCGCCCGAGCGCTCGGGCGAGGCGCGGGTAACCCGCTGCACGTCATCTCCCAGAAGACGTTGACCGGGCATTCGAAGGGTGGTGCCGCGCTGTTCCAGATCGCCGGGCTGACCCAGGTTCTGGCCACCGGCGTGGTGCCGGGCAACCGTTCGCTCGACAACCTCGATCCCGTGTTTGCCGAGGACCCGTTCCTCGTGTGGCTGCGCGAGCCGCTCGATCTGGGGCGGCGCGGCCAGATCAAGGCGGCGCTGGCCACCTCGCTCGGCTTTGGCCACGTCTCCTCGCTCATGGCGATCGTCCATCCGGGCGCCTTCGAGGCCGCGATCGAGCGCGCACACGGGCGCGACGCCGCCGACGCGTGGCGGGTGCGGGCGCAGGCCCGTCTCAAGGACGGCGCCCGCCACCTCGAGCAGGGCATGGTGGGCAACCGGGCCCTCTTTGAGCCGATCACCTCGCGCCGCTTCGCGCAGCAGGGGACCGGCTACGACCCCCACGAGGTCGAGGCTGCCATGCTCCTCGATCCGGCGGCCCGGCTCGGGGCGGATGGCCTGTATGCCTAGCCGTCCCGGGCTGGGTGTGGACCTGGTCCACATCCCCACCTTTGCCGAGCAGCTCGCCGCGCCGGGCACGCGCATGGCCCGGGTCTTTTCCGGGGCCGAGATGCGCGCTGCCCGGCGCCGGGCCCAGGCCACCGGCGCTGGTCTCGCCTATCACCTGGCCGCCCGCTGGGCGGGAAAGGAGGCCTTCATCAAGGCGTGGTCCTCGGCGCTCATCGGGCAGGGGCCCGCGATTGGTGAACAGGACCTCAACCTTGCGGAGGTCCAGGTCCTGTCCGACCCTTACCAGCGCCCCTACATCGCCCTGAGCGGCGTCGTCAAGGAGGCCTTCGGCGACGCCGACGGCGTCCTCATCTCCCTGTCCCACGATGGCGACTACGCCATCGCCGTCTGCCAACTCTAAGGAACACCTATGCACCCGACATCTTCTTCCACCTCAACGCCCGCCGCAGCAACCCTGCGCTCGAGCCGAGCCGGCATCGCCCGCAACGCGTTGACGATCGGCGCTGGCGTCGTCGTGCTCGCGATCGCCGCCCAGCTCGCGATTCCGTTCAAGCCCGTCCCCGTGACGATGCAGACTCTCGCGGTCGTGCTCGTCGGGTGGGCGCTCGGCGGCGGGCGCGGCCTGACCGCCGTCAGCCTCTACGGCGCGCTCGGCGTGGCCGGCCTGCCCATCCTCTCGGCCGGGACGGCGGGGATCAGCCCGTCCACGGGTTACCTGGTGGGCTTCGTCTTCTCCGCCGCTTTAGTCGGCAAGATGAACGCGCGCCGGCCGCTCTCGGGCCTGCGAGCCCTGGCTGTCTTCGCCATCGCGCTGGCCCTGCCCTACCTCCCCGGCCTCATCTGGCTTTCGGCGTCCACCGGCGTTGGCGCGCCCTGGTCGGTGCAGGTCCTCTCCCTCGGCCTGACTCCGTTCATCCCCGGCGACCTCATGAAGCTGGTGGCGGCCGCCGGGGTGGCAACCGGCTGGAGGGCGCTGCGTCGCTAGGTGCCAATAGCGCCGCGGGGGCCGTCCGAGCTTCGGCCGGATTGCGCCCCCGTTGCCGCATTGTCCTATCCTGTTGGAATGAGCGAGGACCTTATCCTGACCGTGAAGTGCCCCGACAAGCCGGGCATCACCTACGCCATCACCGGCCTGCTTGCCTCCGTAGGCGGCAACATCATGGAATCCCAGCAGTTTAACGACGCCGCCTCGGGCTACTTCTTCGTCCGCATCCGGGCCCGCGTGCCCGGCGGCAAGGCCACGATCGAGGCCGCCTTCGCCCAGCTCGCGGCGAACCACCAGATGACCTATCAGCTGTCCGAGGCCGACGTGCCCGTGCGCACGCTCGTCATGGTCACGAAGGACGCCCACTGCCTGTCAGACCTGCTCTCGAAGAATCGTGAGGGGCTGGCGCCGATCGACATCGTCGGCGTCGTGGGCAACCACGACACGCTCAAGCCGCTGGCCGACTTCTACAACAAGCGCTTCATCCACATCCCCATCAGCGCCGAGACCAAGGAACAGGCCGAGGACGAGCTACTGCGGCTTATCGAGGACGAGGGGGTCGAGCTCGTGGTGCTCGCTCGCTACATGCAGATCCTTTCCCCGCGGCTGTGCGAGCGCCTGGCCGGTAACGTCATCAACATCCACCACTCCTTCCTGCCGTCGTTCAAGGGCGCCCGCCCCTACCACCAGGCCTTCTTACGAGGGGTCAAGCTCATCGGCGCCACCGCCCACTACGTCACCTCCGACCTCGACGAGGGGCCGATCATCGAGCAGGACGTCGTCCGCGTCGCCCACGACGACGACGAGCGCGAGCTTCGCGCCAAGGGCGCCGAGGTCGAGCGTCAGGTTCTTTCCCGCGCGGTCAAGTGGCATGCCGAGCACCGGATCCTCATGAACGGCAATCGTACGGTCATCTTTTCCTAAGGCCCGCCGATAGGGTGGCGTTCGCGCACCAAGACGCTCAGTCTCACTGCTCGTACCGTTAGGGTGAGCGCTTCGGGAGCTGGGGTAAACTGACCGCGTCGCGACTGGCGCGGGTGGTCACCACCGGGGAGCGGCACAGAATTGATCGCGGGTCGTCCGCCTGGGCACGCGGTCTTATTGGGCCTGCGGGCCAGATATGAGGAGATTCTGATGACCGACCTTTTCAACCAGTCGCTTCGCGACCTCGACCCGGATATCGCCAAGGTTCTCGACCAGGAGCTGAATCGCCAGCGCGAACAGCTTGAGATGATCGCCTCCGAGAACTTCGTGCCGCGCGCCGTTCTTCAGGCACAGGGTTCGGTGTTGACCAACAAGTACGCCGAGGGCTACCCCGGAAAGCGTTACTACGGCGGGTGCGAGTTCGTCGACGTCGCCGAGTCGCTCGCGATCGAGCGCGCCAAGGCCCTCTTCGACGCCGAGTACGCCAACGTCCAGCCGCACTCCGGCGCGCAGGCCAACGCCGCCGTCTACCACGCCCTCCTCACCCCGGGGGACACGATCATGGGCCTTGAGCTATCCCACGGCGGTCACCTCACCCACGGGATGAAGATCAACTTCTCGGGCAAGAACTACAATGTTGTTTCCTACGGCGTCTCGCCGGAAACCTACCTCATCGATATGGACGACGTGCGGGCTAAGGCCCTCGAGCACAAGCCGAAGTTGATCATCGCGGGCTGGTCGGCCTACCCGCGTCACCTGGACTTCCAGGCCTTCCGCGACATCGCCGACGAGGTCGGCGCCTACCTGTGGGTGGACATGGCGCACTTTGCCGGCTTGGTGGCCGCGGGCCTGCACCCGAACCCGGTGCCCTACGCCGACGTCGTCACCACCACGATCCACAAGACCATCGGTGGGCCGCGCTCGGGCATGATCCTCTCCCGCGACGCCGAGCGCTTCGGGCGCAAGCTCAACTCGGCCGTCTTCCCCGGCCAGCAGGGTGGCCCGCTCATGCATGTGATCGCCGCGAAGGCCGTGGCGCTGAAGATCGCGGCAACCGAGGAGTTCAAGGACCGCCAGCGCCGCACGCTCGAGGGCGCGAAGATCCTCGCCGAGCGCCTCGCCCAGCCCGACGTGGCGGGCAAGGGCATCGCGGTTGTCTCCGGCGGAACCGACGTCCACCTCGTGCTCGTCGATCTGCGCGACGCAGAGCTCAACGGCAAGGAGGGGGAGGACCTCCTCCACGACGTCGGTATCACGATCAACCGCAACACCGTCCCCTTCGACCCGCGTCCGGCAACCGTCACCTCCGGCCTGCGTATCGGCACGCCCGCCCTAGCCACCCGCGGCTTTGGAACCAACGAGTTCCGCGAGGTCGCCGACGTGATCGCCACCGCCCTGCGCGACGGCAAGGGCGCCGACATCCCGGCGCTGCGAGCCCGAACCGCCAAGCTCGCCGCGGACTTCCCGCTGTACGAAGGGCTGGACCAGTTCGCATGATCCTCATGGACGGAAACGCCACCGCGGCCTCCATCAAGAAGGAGGTGGCCGCGCGGACGGCGGAGTTACGTGAGCGTGGCGTGGTGCTCGGGCTGGGCACCATCCTCGTCGGCGACGACCCCGGTTCGAAGATCTACGTGGACGCCAAACACCGCGACTGCGCCGAGGTCGGCATCCAGTCGCTACGCATCGAGTTGCCGCGAGAGGCGAGCACGCAGGACGTGCTCGCCGCCGTCGCCCACTTTAACCAAGCGTCGGCCGTGACCGGCTTCATTGTCCAACTCCCGTTGCCCCCGCAGTGCGACACGGAGCGGATTGTCGAGGCCATCTGGCCCGCGAAGGACGTTGACGGGCTGAGCCCGCTCAACGTCGGCCGCCTGGCCTCCACCTCGCGTGGCGAGTTGCCCACCCCGATCGCCTGCACCCCGCGTGGCATCGTCGAGCTCGGCTGCCGCCACGGTGTGCAGTGGGAGGGCGCCGTCGTGTGCGTGGTCGGCCAGGGGCAGACCGCAGGGCGTCCGCTCTCGCTCCTGCTCACCCACGAGAAGATTGGCTCCACCGTCATTTCCTGCCACATCGGCACCCGGGACCTCGCCCGGCACACGCGGGAGGCCGACGTCGTCGTGGCCGCGGCCGGCGTGCCGGGGCTCATCGGGGTCGACATGGTCAAGCCCGGAGCGGCCGTCTTCGACGTGGGAGTCACCCGCAGGCGCGATCCGGCAACAGGCAAGAACAAGATCATCGGCGACGTCGACCCGGCGGTGCGCGAGGTTGCCGGCTACTTCTCGCCTAACCCGGGCGGGGTGGGGCCGATGACGCGCGCGACGCTCCTGCTCAACGTGGTCGAGGCCGGGGAGAAGGCCGCGGCCGAGATGGGGCGTTAGCTACGGGCGTAGCGGGCGGCCCGCCCCTGCGAATGAGGCATCCAGCCCGTACACTTGGGGCGAAGGAGGTCGCATGCTTGTCGCCACAGTCAACGTCAACGGGATTCGCGCCGCCGCACGCAAGGGCATGGGGGAGTGGATCGATGCCACAGATGCGGACGTCATCTTGTTCCAGGAGGTGCGCGCGCCCGAGGATCTGGCCGCCGGTCTGATCGGTGATCGCTACCGGGTGATCCAGCAGGCATCCGTCCTCAAGGGGCGCGCCGGCGTTGCGGTCGCGGTCAAGGCCGACTATGAGCTGGGGCCAACGCGCCTCGGCCTGCAAGCGGGCCTGGCCCCGGCTGACGCTACGCTCGCCGAGCCGCCGGTGGACACCGGGCGCTGGGTGGAGGTGGACGTGCCCGCTCTGGACACCACCTTCGTCTCGGCCTACCTGCATTCCGGGGTGGCGGACGATGCCGAGAAGATGACGGCCAAGTACGCCCACCTCGATCGGGTCACGCAGCGCCTCGACGAGCTTCGCTCCGACCGCCCGCTCGCCCACGTGCTCGTGGCGGGGGACTTTAACATCGTCCACACCCCTCTCGACATCAAGAACTGGAAGCCCAACCACAACAAGACCGCCGGCGTGCTCGATCGGGAGATCGCCTATCTCGACCGGTGGTTCGAGGATTATGTCGATACCCAGCGCCGGCTCGTGGGCGAGGTGCAGGGTCCCTACACGTGGTGGTCCCAGCGCGGGAAGGCCTTCGATAACGACGCCGGATGGCGCATCGACTACCAGATGACCAGCCCGGATCTGGCGGCGCTCGCCGTCGATGCGCGGGTGGATCGGGCAAGCCAATACGCAAAGCGCTGGTCTGACCACGCGCCGCTCGTGGTGACATACCGGGGAGAATAAGGAGAATAATGGGCGCTGAGATACGCAAGAAGAAAGATCCGGCGCCGCCGGCGGTGCGCAAGGCGAGGCGGCTGATGGAATGGGCGATGAATCTCAGGATCGTGCGCGCCTTCCAACGCTACGGTGTGGCGCGCGGCGCGCAGCTCTCCGGCGGCATCGCCTACTCGGCGTTGTTCGCGCTGGCTGGCGCGCTGACGATCGGCCTGACCGCGTTCTCCTATACCCTGGGCGGCAACGACCAGCTACGCGAGGAGCTTGTCTCCACGATCGATTCGGCTCTGCCCGGCATCCTCAAGACGGACGCGAACGCGGGCGGCTTGCTCGACCCGAACGACCTTATCGTGGACGATCCGTTTAATCTGGCATCGCTCATCGCACTACTCGTGTTGCTCTGGTCATCCATCTCGCTCATGGGTGGTCTGCGGATGGCACTCCAGTCGATGTTCGGCATCATCATGGTCCCGCGCAACGCCGTGGCGGCCAAGCTGCTCGACCTGTCGGGCTTCCTCGTCCTCGGCCTGGGCGTCCTGTCGACCACCCTGCTCGTCTCGGTTACCCAGCTCTTCGGGGAACGGATCTTCGATGCGCTCGGTGTGTCCGGAGCGGTGGGAAGCGCTTTTATCACGGCCGCCACCTACGCGGTCGCCTTCGTCATCGACGCCGCCGTGGTCATGTACCTCATTCGCGTCATGTCGGGGGTCAAGGCACCGTTGCGTGACCTCGCCATTGGCGGGGTGACGGCGGCGATCGGTTCGGCCCTGTTGCGCACGCTCGGCACCGCCGCCGTCGGCTCCGTCTCGGATAACGCGCTGCTCGCCGGGTTCGCGGCGATCTCAACGCTCCTGCTGTGGATCAACTTCCTCGCCCGGCTCCTGCTGGTGTCCGCCTGCGTGACGGCGAACCCGCCTGCGTCCGGTGCGCCCACGCCCTCCCAGGTCGAGCACCTGGAGGAAACCCCGAACTACGTCACCGAATCTGTACCCGAGACGAAGCGGTGGGTGCACGACCCGCGCTCGGGTATTATCGCCCCCGACCCGCCCGAACCTACGGGGGAGCAGATCCCGCAGTGGAAGGGTCTGCGTGAGAAACGGGCCCGTAGGCGGATCGAAGCCGCCGAGCAGGGGATGCGTGAGGCCGAAGCCGCGCTCGCCCAGGCCCGCCAAGACTACAAGGACGGGGCGTGGGACGCGTTTTACGCAGCCACCCGCTACACCACCAATTCGAAGAACGCCGCTGTGGGCAGAGGCGACGTCGTGATCAAGGACGGACAATGATTCACGCCATCGTTCCCGCCGGCGGGGCCGGCACCCGCCTGTGGCCGCTCTCGCGGCGCGACCACCCGAAGTTCCTCACGGACCTGACGGGTTGCGGGCGCACCCTCATCCAGCAGACCTATGACCGGCTCGCGCCCGTGTCCGAATCCGTCACGGTGGTCACCGGTCTCGCCCATCGCGACGCCGTCGCCTCCCAGCTGCCCGAGCTGGCGGAGGGGGACATCATCGCCGAGCCATCCCCGCGAGACTCCATGGCGGCCATCGCGCTGGCCGCGGCCGTCATCGCGAGGCGGGCGGGCGACGTCGTGGTCGGATCCTTCGCGGCCGACCACCTCATCGCCGACGTGGCGGCCTTTCACGCCGCGCTGGCACAGGCCGAACGCGCCGCGGAAGCCGGCTACCTCGTGACGATCGGCATCACCCCCGACCACCCGGCCACGGGCTTTGGGTACATCCAGGAGGGTCAGCCGCTCGCGCTGGCGGGTGGTTGCACGCGGGGCGCGCGCCACGTGCTGAGATTCGTGGAAAAGCCGGACGCCGAGACGGCCGCCGAGTACCTCATGGGTGGGTACCGTTGGAACGCCGGCATGTTCGTGGCCAAGACGTCGGTGCTGCTCGGTGCGCTGGAGCGCTTCGAGCCTGAGCTGGCCGGAGGGATCGCGGCGATCGCGCAGGCGTACGATACCGCAGATGGGCCGGCGGTGCTCGCCGAACGCTGGCCGGAGCTGAAGAAGATCGCCATCGATCACGCGATCGCCGAGCCGCTCGCCGCAGCGGGTGGGGTCGCCGTCGTGCCAGTGGAGATGGGCTGGTCCGACGTCGGGGACTACGCCTCGCTTCGAGACGCGGTGGGCACCGGCGCGCACGTGGCCCCGGGTGGCGCCGCGCAACCGGTGTTCGCCATCGACTCCCCAGGTGCGCTCGTGTACACCCATTCGAAGCCGATAGCGGTTCTCGGATTGGAAGATGTGGTCGTTGTCGAGTCGGAGGGTGCGATTCTTGTCACAAATATCGAGCGTTCGCAGGAAGTGAAAGCTATCGTAGAGCGGATCTCGCGTTCCGGGATGGAGGAGATTCGGTAAAATTCCGGGAACTTATAGTTCTGTGCATGGATTATCGAACTGTTAAACGAAATTATCACGAAAAGATTACAGATTCGTCACTGTGCGACAACCGCGCAAACTCACGTTAAAGTTGATGTGATCACTGCACAGGCGTAGTGAAGCAGACCAGTTATGAAGGAGTTATCCGTGAGGAATTTCAAGAAGTTTGCGGCTGTCATGGCTGCGACCGCTCTTGCACTCAGCGCATGTTCCGGCAAGGACGCCGGCGGGGACAAGGGTTCGGAGGGGGCGAAGTCCGACTTCAAGGCGTGCCTGGTCTCGGACGCCGGCGGTTGGGATGACCGCTCGTTCAACGAGTCCGCTTACAACGGCCTCATGCAGAGCAAGGACGCTCTCGGCATTAACGTTCAGACCGCCGAGTCGTCCTCCGACGCCGACTTCGCGCCCAACGTCGAGGCCATGGTTTCCGACGGATGCAAGATGATCATCGGCGTCGGCTACCTGCTCGAGCAGCCGCTCCAGGACGCCGCCAACAACAACCCCGACCTCCAGTTCGGCCTGGTCGACTCCTACTTTACCGACGGCGACGCGCCTGTGAAGGTCGACAACGCCCGCCCGCTCGTCTTCAACACCGCCGAGGCCGCCTACCTCGCGGGTTACCTCGCAGCCGGCATGTCCAAGAGCGGCACGGTTGCCACCTTCGGTGGCCTTCAGATCCCGTCCGTCACCATCTTCATGGACGGCTTCGTGGATGGCGTTGCCAAGTACAACGCGGACAAGGGTGCCTCCGTGAAGGTCCTCGGCTGGGACAAGGCCAGCCAGGCCGGTGCGTTCACCAACTCCTTCGATGACCAGACCTTGGGCAAGCAGCAGGCACAGCAGTTCATTGACCAGGGCGCGGACGTGATCATGCCTGTCGCCGGCCCGGTCGGCCTCGGCGCTGCCGCCGCCGCCCAGGAGGCGGGCGACGTCATGTTCATCGGCGTCGATTCCGACTGGTTCGAGACCGCCCCCGACTACGCCGACCTGATCCTGACCTCGGTCGTGAAGGAGATCGCGGCCTCGGTTGAGGACACCGTCAAGGCTGGCGCCGACGGCACCTTCTCCGCCGACCCGTACGTGGGCACCCTCGAAAACGGTGGCGTCTCCATCGCCCCGTTCCACAACTTCGAGGACAAGGTCCCGGCCGAGCTGAAGGACGCGGTCAAGAAGCTCGAGGAGCAGATCAAGTCCGGCGAGCTGAAGGTAGAGTCTCCTGCCTCCCCGCGAGCCAACTAGTTCTGTCTAAGAACTATGGGGAGGCCCGGCCCTGGACGGGCCGGGCCTCCCCCCTTTACTGTCACAGGAAGGCAGAATCGTGAAACTTGAACTGAGAGGGATCACCAAGCGATTTGGGACTCTCGTGGCAAACGACCACATTGACCTCGTGGTCGAGCCGGGCCACATTCACGCCCTTCTCGGCGAGAATGGCGCAGGCAAATCAACCCTCATGAATGTCCTCTACGGTCTCTACGAGCCGAACGAGGGTGAGATTCTTCTAGACGACCAGCCGCAGAAGTTCACTGGCCCCGGCGACGCCGTTGCCGCCGGTATCGGCATGGTTCACCAGCACTTCATGCTCATCCCCGTCTTCACGGTGGCCGAGTCCATCGCGCTGGGTTACGAGCCGACGAAGGCCGCCGGCCTCATCGACATCGCCAAGGCGCGCAAGCTCGTCAAGGACGTCTCCGCCCGCTTCGGCTTCGACCTCGACCCAGATGCCAAGATCGAGGATCTCCCCGTCGGCGCGCAGCAACGTGTGGAGATCGTCAAGGCGCTTTCGCGCGACGCCCACGTCCTCATCCTCGATGAGCCCACCGCCGTGCTCACCCCGCAAGAAACGGATGAGCTGATGGCGATCATGCGCCAGCTGGCGGATGCCGGCACTTCAATCGTCTTCATCACGCACAAGCTGCGTGAGGTCCGCGCCGTCGCGGACGACATCACAGTCATCCGCCGAGGCAAGGTCGTTGGCGCGGCTGAGCCGACCTCCACCGAGTCCGAGCTGGCCACCCTTATGGTGGGCCGCCCGGTCATGATGCAGGTGGACAAGCAGCCGGCCAACCCGGCCGGCCCGGGCCTGATGGTCGAGCATCTGACCGCTTTTGACGCCGTGGGCACCAGGGTGCTCGACGACGTGAGCTTCGAGGTGAACAAGGGCGAAATCGTTGCCATCGCCGGCGTGCAGGGCAACGGCCAGACCGAGCTCGCCGAGACCATCATCGGCCTTCAGGAGGCCGCCGGCGGAACGATCGCCCTCAACGGCACCGACATCACGGCACACAGTGTGCGCCAGACGATTGAGGACGGCATCGGGCAGATCCCGGAGGACCGCTCGAAGGACGGCGTGATCGCCAGCTTCTCGATCGCCGAAAACCTCGTGCTCGATCAGTACCGCGACAAGCCCTTCTCGGCTGGGGGCGTGTTGCGTCCCAAGGTCATTTACAAGAACTCGCTGGCCAAGCAAGAGGAATACGATATCCGTCTGACCTCGGTCAACGACCCGATCTCCACCCTTTCCGGTGGCAACCAGCAAAAGGTGGTGGTGGCGCGCGAGCTGTCGCGCGACCTGGAGCTGCTCATCGCGAACCAGCCCACCCGCGGCGTCGACGTCGGCTCGATCGAGTTCATCCACAAGCGCATTGTCGAGGTGCGCGACGCGGGCACCCCGGTGCTCCTCGTGTCCTCCGAACTTGACGAGGTGGTGGCGCTCGCCGACCGGATCGTGGTCATGTACCGTGGCCGCGTGATCGGCACCGTGCCGGCCGACACCCCACGTGACGCCCTCGGCCTCATGATGGCCGGCGTTCCCCAGGATGAGGCCCTGGCGATGTCGCAGACCACGAAGGAGGAGCTCTAATGGCTCAAAATACGACGTCCACACGCAAGGCAGGGGCGGGCACCTACCTCAAGGGCTTGGTCTACACCGGCATCCGCTCCGGTTGGCTCGTCTCGGTGCTCGCAGTGCTCATCGCGTTCGTCATCGGCGCTATCCTGATCGCGCTGACCGGTTCGAACGTGCTCGACGCCTACTACGCGATGTTCCGCGGCGCCATCTTCGACCCGCAGGCCAGCTCCTTCGTTCGTCAGATCAAGCCGATCACGGATTCCTTCTTCTACGCGATCCCGCTCATCATTGGCGGACTTGGCCTGGCATTCGGTTTCCGGGCCGGCCTGTTCAACATCGGTGGCGCCGGCCAGCTGATTTTCGGCTCGCTGGCGGCCGTGTGGGTGGGCTTCAACATGTCCTTCCCGCCCGTCGTACACACCCTGCTGGCCCTGCTGGCGGGTATTGCGGCCGGCGCGCTCTACGCCGGCATCGCGGGCGCGCTCAAGGCGCGCACGGGAGCCAACGAGGTGATCGTGACGATCATGCTCAACTCGATCGCCACCCTCGCGCTCGGCTACATCCTTCTGCAGCCGGCCTGGCAGGTGCCGGGATCGTCCTTCCCGAAGACGCCGACCGTGGCCGATACGGCCGCGCTGAGCCCGCTGCTTCCCGCGCCGTTCAAGCTCCACTTCGGCATCGTCATCGCGGTGCTGGCCACGATCCTGTTTTGGTGGGTGCTCGAGCGTTCGACCTTCGGTTTCGAGGTCCGGGCGGTGGGCGCCAACCCCAACGCGGCCCGAACCGCCGGCATCTCGGTGGGGAAGGTGACCACGTTGACGATGGTCGCCTCCGGTTCCTTCCTCGGACTCGCGGGTGCCAATGAGGCGCTCGGTACTATCGGGTACGTCTCGGGCAACGTGGCAGGTACCGTCGGCTTCGACGCCATCACGGTGGCCCTTCTGGGGCGCAACAAGCCGCTTGGCACCTTCTTGGCCGGCCTGCTCTTTGGGGCCTTCAAGGCGGGTGGTTACATCATGCAGACCAAGGGCGTGCCGGTTGACATGATCCTCATCCTGCAGTCCACCATCGTTCTCCTCATTGCAGCCCCGGCACTCGTGCGCTGGATCTTCCGCCTGCCGCGCGCAAACTCGGTCACGCTGCGCCAGTACGTCACGCTGAGCGAGCGTGGCATCAAGGTCACCGAAGAGAACGCGAACGACCTCGTCAGCGCCGGCGTGAGTGCCAAAGAGTCCACGCCTGCGCGAAACGATAACCGGATCAGTAGCGACAAGGAAACCGCGCAAGCGACCGAGGAGAACAAGGGAGGCCAGCGATGAGCGTTGATGTTCGTAACGAGACTCCGCGCAAGGCGGAGCAGAAGGAAGTGCGCACCCGCCTGTCGTGGAAGCTACCTATCACCTACGCGCTGGCGGCCCTCCTACTGGTCTTCTTCGCGCTGAACGCCAAGGGCGAGACGATTCTGCGTCTGAATGACCGCAGCCAGTCTTACACGTTGGGCGACACCGCGATCAACGCGCCGCTGTTCCTGTGGATCTTCGTGGCGATCGCACTGGTGGGAACTGCCTGGTCGATCCTGTCCACGCTCTCGCGTGGCAAGTACGGCAAGATCGGGCACACCCTGGACGTGGTGACGATGCTCCTCGTGGGAATCGTGACCATCCTGTCCTTCCTCGTCTTCGCGGGCGCCGGCTCGGCCGGCGCGGTGACGCTGACCTCGACGCTGGGAGCGACGGTGGCGATCTCCACCCCACTCATCTTCGGCTCACTCTCCGGCGTCATCTGTGAGCGCGTGGGCGTGGTCAACATCAACATCGAGGGCCAGCTACTTGCCGGCGCGTTCGCGGGAGTCATGGCGGCCTCGTTCTTCCACAACGCCTACATCGGCCTGCTGTTCGCCCCGCTGGCGGGTGCTCTCCTCGGCTCCCTGCTGGCGCTGTTCGCGGTGCGTTACGGCGTGGATCAGATCATCGTCGGCGTCGTGCTCAACGTGCTTGCCCTCGGCCTGACGGCGTTCTTCTACGACACGGTCATGACAAAGGACCAGCAGCTGTTCAACACGAACCGCTACTCGCTGAACGCGATCAAGATTCCCGGCCTGTCCGAGATCCCCGTGATCGGCCCGATGCTGTTCAACCAGACGATCGTCGTCTACGTCATGTACGTCGCGGTGATCTTCCTGGCGATCTTCATCTTCCGCTCGCGCTGGGGCCTGCGCCTGCGCGCCTGCGGCGAGCACCCGAAGGCCGCGGACACGGTGGGCATCAACGTCAACCGCACCCGCACCCGCAACACGATCCTCGGATCGGCGCTGGCCGGCTTCGGAGGGGCATCCTTCACGATCGGCACGGGCCTGGCGTTCACGGACAACATCTCCGCTGGCAACGGATACATCGCCCTCGCCGCGATGATCCTCGGCAAGTGGCACCCGGTGGGAGCCATGGGCGCGGCCGTCATGTTCGGCTTCGCCCGCGCGGTCGCCCAGCTCGTGCCGTCGCTGCACAGCGGTATCCCATCCAACCTGCTGAACATGATCCCCTACATTGTCACGATCATCGCGGTCGCCGGCTTCGTCGGCAAGTCGAGGCCGCCGGCAGCTGAGAACATCCCCTACGTGAAGTCATGACGATCAACTGGAACGCCCTGAAAGAACTGGCGATTGAAGCAATGAAGTGCGCCTACGCGCCCTACTCGGGTTACCCGGTGGGCGTTGCAGGCGTGACGACCGACGGCCGATACGTCTCGGGCTGTAACGTGGAGAACGCCTCCTACGGTCTGGGCACGTGCGCGGAAAACGGAATGATTAGCGCGCTCGTGCGCTCCGGCGGGGGACAGCTCGCCGCGGTGTGGTGTGTCAATGGTGACGGGGAGACAGCGGTCCCGTGCGGCCGCTGCCGTCAGCTGCTCTACGAGTTCGGAGGCCCGGACCTGTTGGTCTACATGCCTGAAACGGGCCCGCAGCCGATGACGTACGTGCTCCCGGAGGCCTTCGGCCCCCGCGACCTCACCGACTATGACAGCGAGGCCGCCGTCGACATGTCGAAGACGATATTTAAGGACTGATATGACGGAACAGTTTGATGTCGTGGACATCATTCGTGCCAAGCGCGACAAGAACAAGCTGACGCTTGCGGAGATCAACTGGACGATCGACGCCTACACCCGTGGGGTGGTCGGCGACGAGCAGATGGCCGCCCTGGCGATGGCGGTCTTCCTCAACGGGATGGACCGCGAGGAGATCGCCCAGTGGACCCAAGCCATGATCGACTCGGGCGAGACGATGGACTTCAAGTCCCTCGGCAAGCCGACGGCTGACAAGCATTCGACCGGCGGCGTGGGGGACAAGATCACCCTCCCGCTCGCTCCGCTCGTGGCCGTCTACGGTGTGGCTGTCCCACAGCTGTCCGGGCGGGGCCTTGGGCACACGGGCGGAACGCTCGACAAGCTCGAGGCCATCTCCGGCTGGCGCGCCGCGCTGAGCAACGAGGAGATCATGGCCCAGCTCGCCGACGTCGGCGCGGTTATCTGCGCGGCAGGCTCCGGCCTGGCGCCGGCCGACAAGAAGCTCTACGCCCTGCGTGACGTGACGGCGACCGTGGACTGCATCCCGCTGATCGCCTCCTCGATCATGTCGAAGAAGATCGCCGAGGGCACAGACTCGCTCGTCCTTGATGTCAAGGTCGGCTCGGGCGCCTTCATGAAGGACCTCGACATGGCCAGGGAGCTAGCCCGCACCATGGTCGACCTCGGTACCGACGCCGGGGTTGTCACCACGGCGCTGCTGACCGACATGTCCACCCCGCTCGGCCTCAAGGTGGGCAACGCCCCCGAGGTCGCAGAGTCGGTGGAGGTGCTCGCGGGCGGCGGACCGGCCGACGTCGTCGAGCTGACCTGCGCGCTCGCACGGGAGATGCTCACCGCCGCCGGGCAGCCGGACGCGGACATCGAAGAGGCCCTCAAGGATGGGCGAGCCATGGACAAGTGGCGCGAGATGATTCGCGCCCAGGACGGCGACCCGGACGCCCCGCTCCCGCTGGCCAAGCACTCTCACGACGTGCTGGCCGAGGAGGACGGCGTGCTCACCACGCTCGACGCGCTCGCCGTGGGCGTGGCATCATGGCGCCTCGGCGCAGGGCGCGCCTTCAAGGAGGAGCCGATCCAAGTGGCCGCGGGAATCGAGCTGTACAAGAAGCCGGGCGACTCGGTGAAGAAGGGCGAGAAGCTCATGACCTTCTTGACCGACGAGGAGGCGCGCATCCCGCGCGCGCTCGAGGCGCTTGAGGGTGGCATCGTCATCGGCGGGGAGTACACCCCGCGCGAGTCCGTCGTCCTGGACCGCATCTCGTCGTGAACCTGTCCACCATCCTTGCGCGGCTCGCCCGCCCCGTGGTCAGCCCCATCCAGTTCTCCTGGCCCGAGCATTTCGCGGCCGAGGACTGGTTCGCCGACGACGCCGTGGGCGTGCCGCTCGAGGTGGGTGGACATCGACTGACCCAGTCCACGGGCCGCACCTGCGGAGCGATGGTGGTGCTCGTGGCCCGCATGGTCTCCGACTCGGCGCTACGGGAGCGGATCGAGCTCGAGGGGCCCGCCGGCGCCGAGGCCGAGATCTACGCCGAGTTGCGGCGCGGCGCGCTCGGGCCGCTGACATGGCCGGCCGCCTACGGCTCCCCGCCGTGGCAGGTGGCCAAGGCGCTGACGGCGATCGCCCGTGAGGGCGGGTGGGACGTCAGCTACACCGCCACCCCCGTCGATGCGGACACCGAGCGCGGGCGCGCGATCCTACAGTGGATCTGGCACGCGGCAGGGGTGGGGCTACCCGTCCCGCTCTTCACCGGGGGCGAGCTCGCCGAGGGTCTTGCGCGGGCCGTGCCCCGCCACGTCGTGCTGGTCATGCCCGCAGCCGACACCTCACCTGAACTATCCATCTACGACCCGGGGTCGGGATCCGTGTATCGCGTCCCCATTTTTTCCATGGCGCAGCGCTCAACCCCGCTGCCCGCTTTTGGGCACTGGACACGGCTTGTGTGGGCAGTGCTTCCGCAACCAACGAAGGAGTAAACATGACCGAAGTTTCGAAGATGATCGACCACACCCTGCTCAAGCCGGAGGCCACGATCGACGACGTCGCCAAGCTGATCGAGGAGGCCAAGGAGCTGGGCACATACTCGGTGTGCGTCTCCCCGTCCATGCTACCGCTGCCGGCGCAGATCGAGCTGGGCGAGCTCAAGCTGTGCGTCGTCGTCGGCTTCCCCTCGGGGGCCGTCGCCTCCGAGATCAAGGCCGCCGAAGCCGCCCGGGCGGTGGCCGCCGGCGCCGATGAGGTGGACATGGTCATCAACATCGGCTACGCCAAGGAACACGACTGGGATTCGCTCGGCTACGACATCGCCGTAGTCCGCGACGCCATCCCGTACTCCCTGCTCAAGGTGATCATCGAGTCGGCCGTTCTCACGGACGAGGAGATCGTCGAGGCATGCAAGTGCGCGGTCGAGGCCGGCGCCGACTTCGTCAAGACCTCCACGGGTTTCCACCCCGCGGGCGGCGCCTCCACCCACGCCGTTAAGCTCATGCGCGAGACGGTGGGAGAGGAGCTCGGGGTCAAGGCTTCCGGCGGCATTCGGGACGCGGAGACCGCGAAGGCCATGATCGAGGCAGGCGCCAGCCGTCTTGGCCTGTCCTCCTCGCGCGCCGTGATTGAGGGTTTCGCCTCCTAAACCGAGAACGACGACGGGGCCCGGGCCGGCTGGTTCGGGCCCCACGTGCTTGTGGAAGGAAGTGCGAGACATCGCGTTCGTGGGAGGCGGGGGCGTAGGATAAAACCGTCACGCACAGAAAGGACTACCACCTTGAAAAAGTCACTCGTGTCCACCTTGTCCGCCGCCGCCTTTGCCCTGACCGCGCTCGCGGCGTGCGGGAACGACAATTCCAACTCTGCGACCACCGCCACGCCAAGCCCAAGCGCCTCGGCCTCTGTTTCTGCCTCGGCTGACGATCATAGCGCCAGCGCCGCCCCGTCGACGGACGCCGTCGCACCCTCCGTCCCCGACGGCTACAAGCTGGTCACCGCGCCGAAGAACGGCATCTCATTCGCCATCCCCGATGGATGGTTCGAACTTGACAGCTCGGCCGTCGCGAACAGCGAGGAGTTCCGGGACGCGATCGAGCAGTACACGGCCGGCCTGAACATGACCACCGAGGACGTCCTCAAGCAGATGGCTCAGTTCGACCTCATGGCCTCCGCGCTGACGCCTGATGGCACCGTCACCGAGAACCTCAACGTCAACGCGCAGGTGTTGCCGGTCACATCACTTCCGACCGAGGATGACCTGAAGCAGCTGGTCGAAAGTGCCCAGGGCACTGCCGACGTCTACTCCACGACGACGACGCCTCTGGGCGAGGGCGCTATCGAGAGCTACACCCTGACCTTGGGAGAGGTCACCGTGCACGGCGCATTCATCCTCGTTCCCGTCCCGAACGGGGGCTACGCCCTCATCACCGTGACCGCCGCCGACGCGGACAGGGTCTCAACCCTCGCGGACGCTATCACCTCGAGCGTACAAGCCGCCAAGTAGGCGACACGTAGCCCGAGGCCGGCCGGCTAGCGATATGGTGGGGCCCCGACGAATCGGGGCCCCACCATTGTGCTTGTGACTAGAGCGTGAGCATGGCGGAGACGTCGGCCTTGAAACGCTCCATGCGCTCCCTGGCGGCCTCGCGCGCCTGGGGAAGCGAGGCGGCGTCGGCGACGGGCACGATGACCTCGAGGTAGCACTTGACCTTGGGCTCAGTGCCGGAGGGACGGACGATGACACGGTCGCCCTCGCAGGTACGGATGCGCAGGGCGTCCGTGGGCGGCAGGTCGTCGCTACCCTCGCTCAGGTCCTCGATGGAGGCGACGGGCAGGCCGAGCAGCTCGGTCGGCGGCTGGCTGCGCAGCTTCGCCATCGTGGCCGGGATGATCGACAGGTCCTCCACGCGGACCGTCACCGGCGCGGTGAGGTACACGCCGTGGCGGATTGCCAGAGCGTCGAGGACGTCCTGGAGGGACTGACCGCCGGCCTTCATCTTCGCGGCCGTGGTGGCCAGCATGAGGGCCGCCGAGACGCCGTCCTTGTCCTTGACGAGGTCCGGGAAGCAGCAAAAACCGATGGCCTCCTCGTAGCCGAAGAGGATGTCCTCCGCGCGCGCGATCCACTTGAAACCCGTCAAGGTCGAGTGGTAGTCGAGCCCGTGGTGCTCGGCGATCTTCGAGAGCATCTGGGAAGAGACGATGGAGGAGGCCAGCGAGCCCTTGGTCCCGGCCTCGCGCGCGGCGGCGCCCGCCTGCTCGCCGAGGATGGAGCCGATCTCGTCGCCGGAGAGCTGGCGCCACCCTCCCGGGGTCGGGATTGCCGCCGAGCAACGGTCGGCGTCGGGGTCGGAGGCGATGATGATGTCAGCCCCCACCTCCTGTGCCACCTTGATGGCCTCGTCCAGCGCGCCGGCCTCCTCAGGGTTGGGGAAGGCGACCGTGGGGAAGTCCGGGTCAGGTTCGATCTGCGATGGCACGTCGACGACGTCGGTGAACCCCGCCCGTGCGAGAAGCGGGTGGACGAGGCCCTTGCCCACGCCATGCATGGCGGTGTAGACGATCTTCAGCTCACGCGGTCCGTCCGGGATGCGGGCGAGGGTGTCGGCCACGTAGTCGGCCACGATCGAGTCGTCGATGACGTTCCAGCCCTCAGACATGGGGACCTCGTTGGCCGCCGGAGCGGCGGCGATCGCCGCCGCGATCTGCGAGTCCACCGGTGGGATGATCTGCACGCCGTTGCCGTTCGCGCTGGCGGCGCGCCCGCCGAGGTAGACCTTGTAGCCGTTGTCCTTGGGCGGGTTGTGCGAGGCGGTGACCATGACCCCGGCGTCGGCGCCGTACTTGCGTACGGCGTAGGCGAGTAGCGGCGTGGGGAGCTTGGTGGGCATGAGGTAGGCGGTGCCGCCCGCGGCGGTGACGATCGCGGCGGTGTCACGCGCGAACTCCTCCGAGTGGTAGCGGGCGTCGTAGCCGATGACGACGACGAAGTCGTCAGCGACCGTCTCCTTCAGCCATGCAACCAGCCCGGCGGCAGCTCGGCGCACGACGGCGGCGTTCATCCTGTTCGGGCCTGCCTCCATGACACCGCGCAGGCCGGCGGTGCCGAACTGGAGTGTGCCGGAAAAGCGGTCTTCGAGCTCGGCCGTGGCGGCGGCGTCACCGTCTTTGGCGGAGGCGAGGAGCGCTTCGAGCTCTGCGCGGTCATCGGCCGAGGGGTCGGCGCCAATCCACGCCGCGACGTCGTCAAAAAGGTGGGTGGTCATGAGAGGTCCTCCGCAATTCGTTCAACGATGTCCGCTAGAAGCCGGGAAATGCGCGGTCCGGCGGCCTTGCCGGCCTCGAGCACTTCGGCGTGGTTGAGCTTGTCGCTTGCGACGCCCGCGGCCAGATTCGTCACGAGCGAGATGCCGAGGATCTCCATCCCCATCTCGCGTGCCGCGATCGCCTCGAGTGCGGTGGACATGCCCACGAGGTCTCCGCCGAGTGTGGCCGCCATGCGCACCTCCGCCGGAGTTTCGTAGTGCGGGCCGGAGAACTGGACGTAGACGCCCTCCACCAGGTTCGGATCGATCTGGTGGGCAATCCCGCGCAGGCGGGAGGAATACAGGTCCGTGAGGTCCACGAAGGTGGCGCCCTCAAGCGGGGAGGTAGCGGTGAGGTTGATGTGATCGCGAATGAGGACGGCGCTGCCCGGTCCGACCTGCTCGCGGGTGGAACCGCACCCGTTGGTCAGGATGCAGACCTTCGCACCGGCAGCAGCGGCAGTGCGAACGCCATGGGCGACGGCACGTACCCCCTTGCCCTCGTAGTAGTGGGTACGGGCCCCCAGGACGAGGGCGTGTTTGCCGCCCTTAAGGCGGATGGAGGTGAGCTTTCCTCCGTGCCCGGCAACTGCCGACTTGGAAAAGCCCGGGATGTCCTCGGCGGGAACCTCGGCGACGACCTCACCGATGAGGTCAGCGGCCCCGCCCCAGCCCGAGCCAAGGGTCAAAGCGATGTCGTGTTTATCGACGCCCGTCACGTCGGCGATCTTCGCCGCCGCCTCGCGGGCCAAATCCATGTAATCCATGGCGGATATTTTACAGCAGTAGCATGGCTTGTGATCCGCAACCATGGCATTATATGCGCATTTCGGTGGTGATGCTTGCCATAATGGCGGCGCCCTCCGCCGCCATCGATCCGCGGATGGGTGTACCGGCTGTTCACCTGGTGCCTGTACGCTTGCCGTATGGTTAAGAAGAAGCGTTATCGCAAGGGCCCCGTGATGCTCAGGGGCGAACACATTCCGGATACCACCACCGACGCGCGGCTGCTGCGCCCGTTCCAGGATCCCTCCTTTATCCACTCCGAGCCCTGGCGCATCATGCGCATCCAGTCGGAATTCGTGGAAGGCTTCGGCGCGCTCGCCGACCTCGGGCCGGCGATCTCCATCTTCGGCTCCGCCCGCACCTCGCCCGATGACCGCTACTACCACCTCGCCGAGCAGATCGCCCGCGAGCTCGTCGCCCACGGCTACGGGATCATCACCGGAGGCGGACCGGGCATCATGGAGGCCGGCAACAAGGGAGCGCACGAGGCCGGCGGTGTCTCCGTCGGGCTCGGCATCGAGCTACCCTTCGAACAGGGCATGAATCAGTACGTCAACATCGGCATCGACTTTCGCTATTTCTTCGTGCGCAAGATGATGTTCGTCAAGTACTCCCTCGGCTTCATCGTCATGCCCGGCGGATATGGCACCATGGACGAACTCTTCGAGGCGCTGACCCTCGTGCAGACCAACAAGGTCTCATGCTTCCCCATCGTGCTCGTGGGCAGCGAGTACTGGAGGGGCCTCGTTGACTGGATCGAGGGCCGTCTTCTCGCCGACGGCTATATCTCCGAGGGGCACGAGAAGATCCTCGTGGTCGTCGACACCGCTGAGGAGGCCGTGGCCGCCGTCCTCGAGGGCGTCCACCGCCTCGCCGAGGAAAAGCGCTCAAACGAGCAGTAACACCAAGGTGCGGGCGAGTGACCTGGGCTAACGTCTCGGGCCGGCGGACGGTGAATCTACAGGTGAAGGCCTGACGCGCCCCAAGTATTCGCGTAGAATATAAGCATTGGGCGCAAACGTGCCCCGGAAGGAGTAGACCATGGCAGCCATGAAACCGAGAACGGGAGATGGGCCGCTCGAGGCGGAGCGTGACCTCCACGGTACGACTCTGAGGATGCCTTTGGAAGGGGGCGGACGCCTCGTGCTCGAACTGAGCGACGAGGAGGTCGAGTCCCTCCACGAGGTTCTAGGTAAGGTCCTCGAGCTATAACGAGGCAACCATTAGCGCTTAACGCTGACTAACACGCCGTCACCGAGGGGATTGAGGCTGGAGACGAGGTCTTCAGCCTCAATCAATTCCCGGCCGAGATTGCGCAACGCGACGGTGGCCTCGTCGCGGCGCGCCGGGTCGGCCACGCGGTCGTCGTGAAGAGCGTGGGCGAGTACGAGCGTGCCGCCGGGGCGGAGCATCCGCAGCGCCTCGGACACGTCGCCGGCGGCCTCGAGGGGGTCGCCGTCCACGAGCACCAGGTCGTAGGAACGCGAGGCGAGACGGGGGAGCATGTCGGCGCTACGGCCATTGATGAGCCGGTAGCGGCCGGGACGGATGCGGGCCGCAGAGAAGTTCTCCCGAGCGTATGCCTGGGCCTCGGCGTCCGTGTCGATGGAGGTTAGCACGGAGTCCGTGGACGCGGCCAGGAGGTAGAGCGCCGAGACGCCCGTTCCCGTGCCGATCTCCGCGATAGTCTTGACGCCCATCGCGGCGAGCGCAGTCAGGAAGTGCCCCGTGGCGGCCGACAGCGCTTTCAGCCCCAAGTCAGACGCCTGCTGACGCGCATGAAGCACCAGATCCGACTCTTCGACAATGTGCTCCGCGTACGTCCACGACTGGGCCTTATCCACGTCCGTCCTTTCTCTTTTGCATCATCTTAGCGCGCGTGGCCGGCGCGAGGCCGGCCACGCGCCCGATCAGTTACCGACCGGCTTGACACCGAGCGGGCGTCCGGCGAGCCCGCGGGCACGATGGGCGAGCGTCGTGGCCACCTCGCGGATTGCCTCCTGCGCCGGGGACTGCCCGGGCTGGATCGCGAACGGGGTTCCTGAGTCGCCGCCCTCGCGCAGGTCCTGCTCGATCGGGATCTGCGCCAGGAGCGGCACGTGATAGCCGAGGTTGCGCGAGAGCTGGGCAGAGACGGCCTCGCCGCCGCCGGCGCCGAAGATCTCCATGTGTGAGCCGTCGGGCATCGCCAGGTAGGACATGTTCTCGATGATGCCCACTACCCGCTGGTCGGTCTGCTTGGCCATGAGGCCCGCACGCTCCGCGACGTCGGCCGCCGCCACCTGCGGGGTGGTGACGAGGACGATCTCGGAGGTCGGGATGAGGGAGGACACCGACAGCGCCACGTCGCCCGTCCCGGGCGGGAGGTCAATAAAGAGGACGTCAAGGTCACCCCAGTAGACGTCGGCAAAGAACTGCTCAAGCGCGCGGTGCAACATCGGGCCGCGCCAGACCACAGGGCCGTTCTCGGACATGAAGTTACCGATCGAGATCGTCTTCACGTCGTGGACCACCGGCGGGATGATCATGTTGTCCACCACCTGCGGCGGGTGGGTCACGCCCATCATCTGCGGGATGGAGAATCCGTAGATGTCCGCGTCGACAACGCCCACCTTCAGCCCCGCCTTTGCCATCGTGGCGGCGAGGTTGACGGTCATGGAGGACTTGCCCACGCCGCCCTTGCCCGAGGTGATCGCGTAGACGCGGGTGAGGTTGCCCGGCTGGGCGAAGGGGATAACGCGCTCGGGTTCGCCCCCGCGCAGCGTCTTCTTCAACTCGGCGCGTTGGACATCATCCATCACGCCCATGCGCACGCTCACGGACGCAACGCCCGCCATCGCGCCAACAACCTTCTGGGTGTCCTGCGCGATCGTATCCCGAAGCGGGCACCCCGCCGTCGTCAGATCGATCCCGACGACGACGTTGCCGGCCTCGTCGATCTCCACGGAGCGCACCATCCCCAGGTCGGTAATCGGGCGCCGGATCTCCGGGTCGATGACGTTGGCGAGCTCGGCCTTAATATCTTCAATGCTCGGTAAACTCATGGCTGTATCCTATCCTTGCCCTTCACCAGTTTCGAGCTGGGCTAACCTCGCCTCAAGCTCGGCGATCTTTTCGTCTTTGGCGGCGAGTTCGGCGTCGCGGGCGGTGACCTGCTCGCGCAATTCGAACTGGTCGCGCATCTCCGAACGGACGAAGTCGCGGGTGGCCAACTCCTGCATGGACATCCGCAGCGAGGCGATCTCCCGGATGAGGAACTCGGTGTCGGACAGGGTACGCATGGCGTGCTGACGGTCCCGCTCGGCACTGACCCTGTCACGCTCGTCCTGCCTGTTCTGTGCGAGCAGGATGAGGGGGGAGGCGTAGGAGGCCTGCAGGGAGAGCATGAGGGTCAGCGCGGTGAAACCGAGGGCCGCCGAATCGAAGCGCAGCCGTTCGGGGGCGACGCTGTTCCACACCAGCCACAGTCCGACGAAGATGGTCAGCCAGATGATGAACTTCGGGGTTCCCGTGAAGCGGGCGATCCGTTCGGCGATCACACCGGTAGCCTCCGAGTCCACGGAGGTGCGCCAGCGGCGATGCCGCTTGCTCAACGGCTGGTCAAAACTCTCAGGCATCGCGGCCCTCCCTATGCTCGGCCTTCTCCCACTCGTTGACGACGTCGCGATCCGACTCGCGCCCATCGCGCTCACAACCGTCTATCTCAGCTTCGCCGGCAGTGCCGGGTTCGGATTCGTCCAGCAGGTCGTCGACGTGACGTTCGTCGATGCGGGTATCGATCTGATCTTCATCCGCGTCGCGCCAGTCCTCGGGCATGAGGTGGTCGAGCACGTCGTCGACCGAGACCGCTCCCACCAGCAGCCCGTTGTCCACCACGGGCAGGATCGTCAGGTTGTAGGTGGCGAGCAGGCGGGTGATGGTGCCGATCCCGTCGTCGGGGGAGAGGATCTCCACCTGATCGATGATCGAGCCGACCATTTCCGAGGGCGGCTCACGCAGCGCCCGCTGCAGGTGGACGACGCCGAGGTACTGGCCCGTGGGGGTCTCCGTAGGTGGACGCACGATAAAGCACGTGCTGGCGATAGCGGGGGCGAGGTCCTCCCTGCGGGCAGCGGCGAGGAGCATGGAGATGTGGGCGTCGGGGGAGAGGATCATCGGCTCGGTGGTCATCAGACCGCCGGCCGTGCGTTCCCCGTAGGACATGAGGCGCCGCACGTCCTGGGCCTCATCGGGCTCCATCTTGGACAGCAGTATCTCCGCCTGGGCTGGGGGCAGCTCGTTGATGAGGTCGGCGGCGTCGTCCGGCTCCATCTCCTCCAGGATGTCGGCCGCGCGCTCGACCTCGAGGGCGCTCATGATGGTCACGCGGTCGGCATCCGACATCTCCTCCAGCACGTCGGCCAGTAGGTCGTCGTGCATATGGCGAGAGACGGCGATGATGCGGTCATCAGGGAGGTCGGAGAGGAGGTCCGCGATGTCGGGGGCCTTGAGCTCATTGATCTGGGCGAGGAGGGCGGTGGCGGCCTGGTTTGCCACGCGCGTACGCAAGCCCGAGACGGAGGCGACGGGCACGATCTTCGTGTTGCCCGCCTCCGGCCCGCCCCGCGACATCCGCACATACAGCGAGGTCAGCCGCCATTCGCGGTTGCCCGTCTGCTCGATCGCCACGTCCTCCACGACGGCTTTGCCCGAGCCGTCGTTGAACTGGACCTCGCGGTCGAGGACCTCGCCGAGCACCATCGTCTCCGACGGGCGCTTCTCGAAGCGGCGGATGTTGAGCAGTCCGGTGGTGATGACCTGGCCGTTCGCGATCGAGGTCACGCGCGTGAGCGGCATGAACACGCGCCTCTTTCCGGTCACGTCAACCACCAGCCCAACCGCCGACGGGTTTCCGCGTAATCGGAAGACCACGACGACGTCATGAACCTTGCCCACCCTGTCGCCGATCGGATCATAAACGGGTGTGCCAGCCAAGCGTCCTACAAAGACTCGCGTTCCGGTGCCTAGTGCCATCCTTTGTCCTTTCCGACGGTGCGGGCTTCACTGCTGAAGGCGTGCCATCCATGCCTCCACGGCGTCCGCGGTGCGTGGGATGTCCTCCGAGAGCCGGATCGCGCCGTCGTCGGTGACCAGGATGTCGTCCTCGATCCGCACGCCGATGCCACGGAAGCGTTCGGGAACCTTCAGGTCGTCCTCGCGGAAGTACAGGCCCGGCTCGATGGTGAAGATCATCCCGGGCTCCAGGTAGGAATCCTGGTAGAGCTCGCGCTTGGCCTGCGCGCAATCGTGAACGTCGAGGCCAAGGTGGTGGGAGGTGCCATGCGGCATCCAACGGCGGTGGTACTGAGCGTCGGGGGAGAGGGAATCCGCGGCAGGTACCGGCAGCATTCCCCACTCTTCGAGGTGCTTTGCGATGACCTCCATCGCCGCCGCGTGGATCTCCTTGAACTGAACCTTGCCCTGGGCGACCTCGAGGGCGCGCTCGCAGGCCTCGAGGACGGCGTCGTACACCTCGCGCTGCGCCTCGGTGAACTTTCCGTTGATGGGCAGGGTGCGCGTGATGTCGGCGGTGTAGAGCGAATCGACTTCCGCGCCGGCGTCGATGAGGATGAGTTCACCCTCGCGCAGGCGGCCGTCGTTCGTGATCCAGTGCAAGGTGTTGGCGTGGTTGCCGGCCGCCGCGATTGTCTCATACCCCAGGCCGTTGCCCTCCTCGCGCGCCTTGGCCTGGAAAGCGCCCTCGATGACGCGTTCGCCGCGCCAATGCTCCACGGCGCGCGGCATCGCGCGGATCATCTCCTCGAAGCCCGACTTGGTGACCGCGATCGCCTTGCGCATCTCCGCCACCTCGTAGGGGTCCTTCGTCAGGCGGATCTCCGCGGCGGCCTCGGCAAGGCGGGCGTCCGCTTCCGCGGCGCCCTCAGTCAGCCCGTTTTGCTGGCGAAGCTCCGCCACGAGGGCCTCCACCGCGGCGTCGGACTGCGGGATCACCCGGATCTGGACCGCTCCCAGATCCTTCGAGATCGCGTCCTTCATCTCGTCAATGTGGGCCACCTTCAGGCCCGTGGCCGTCGCCATTTCCTGCGCGCTCAGGCGCGCCCCGACCCAGAATTCGCCGTGGCGGGAGTCGGCGTAGAACTCCTCCGACGAGCGCGAGGCACGCGGGTGGAAGTAGAGGACCGCCTCATGCCCGCCCTCGACTGGGTTGAGCACAAGGACCGCTCCGGGCTCATCCTCCCCGCCAAGGCCGGTGAGGTGGGCGAAGGCCGAGTGGGCGCGGAAGCGGTAGTCCGTGTCATTCGAGCGGACCGTGAGGTCGCCCGCCGGGAACACGAGGCGTTCGCCCGGGAAGAGCTCCGAGAGACGCTTGTGGCGCTCTGGGAGGTAGTCAGCCACCGTCATGCGGGCCGGACCCGCCGGGCGCGGGCCCCAATCCTCACCGATGAAATCTCGAAACGCCTGGCTCTGCGGGCGTTGAGTGCGATTGTGTGCTTTTTCTTCGTTGGTCTGCTTAGTCATATTTCCATTATCCCACGCGCCCCCGACAAACTTGAACCGAGCTTGCTCTTCGCGTGGGGCGAACTTAGCGTGGATCCATGATCGATTTGCACACGCACTCCTCGTGCTCGGACGGCACCCAGACTCCCACCGAGCTCATGGCGAGCGCCCGCGAGGCCGGGCTGATCTGCGTGGGACTGACCGACCACGACACCGTGGCCGGCTGGCAGGAGGCCGCCCGCGCCGTATCTGACACCGGGGTCAGCCTCGTGCGCGGCATGGAGGTCACGTCCCACTACGACGACGCCGGGGCGCGCGTCAGCGTTCACATGCTCGCCTATCTCTTCGACCCCACTGCGCCCGCACTCGCCGCCCACCGCGAGCGCCTGCAGGCATCGCGCGCCGACCGCGCTCGTCAGATCGTCGAGCGGCTGTCCGAGGACTTCCCCCTGAGCTGGGACGACGTCGTCGCCGGGGAGGGCGCCGTCGTGGGAAGGCCGCACATCGCCGACGCGCTGATCGCCGCCGGCGTCGTGTCGAGCAGGGAGGAGGCCTTCGCCGACCTCCTTCACCCACGCGGCAAATACTACGTGCCCAACTACTCACCGGACGTGTTCGACGTGATTTCCTGGATCAACGACGCCGGCGGGCGCGCCGTCTTCGCTCATCCCATGGCCGCCAAGCGCGGCAAGACCGTGCCGCTTGCGGCCCTTGATGCGATGGCAGAGGCTGGCCTGTTCGGCGTCGAGGTCAACCATCGTGACAACCCGCCCCACCTGCGCGAAGCGCTGGCTGGCCGGGCGCGTGCGCTTGAGCTTTTCCAGTTTGGTTCGAGCGATTACCATGGAGCAGGAAAACCGAACCGGTTAGGTGAGAACACCACGGATTCGGATACGCTCGCCGCCCTGGAACAGGGCGCTTTCCTGGAGGTTGTGCACCCGTGAATTTTGATGGGGCGCTGTTTGCGTCCGCCTTCGCCACGCTGCTGGTGATCATTGACCCACCCGGCAACGTGCCCGTGTTCATGGCGCTGACGCGAACGCTGAACAAGGCTGGGCGGAAGAAGGTGGCATTCCAGGCGAACTTCATCGCACTGGTCTTGCTGCTCTTGTTCGGTTTCTTCGGCTTCTTTCTGTTCGGCTATATGGGCATCTCTCCCGAGGCCCTGCAGATCTCGGGTGGCCTGCTCCTGCTACTTGTCGCCCTCCAGCTGCTGACGGGCAAGGAGGAGGATCCGGGCTCGGCCGGCGGCACGATCGCGGTGGCCATGGTTCCCCTCGGCACGCCGCTTCTGGCGGGTCCGGGTTCGATCGTGGCGTTCATGCTGTTGATGCGTGACTTGAACGGCGACCCGTGGGGCCAGGCCACTGTCATCGCCGCCGCGGTGAGCGTGCTACTGATTTCCTGGCTCTCGATGCACTTCGCCGGGGCGATCATGCGCCTGCTTGGTGAGGCCGGTGTCATGCTGCTTACCAGGCTCTCGGGCATGCTCCTGGCGGCGATCGCCACCCAGCTCATCATCGCCGGCGTGCTTGGCGTCATCCGGCCACTTACCAGTTAGCTGCGGGGCACGGCCGACGCGCGGCGTGGACTTGACCACCGAGTGCGTGATGGATGGCACATGCACAGATATACCGGCAGCAGGCAACTTGGTTGACGCTCTTTTCCACGCTTGGTTTCATTTACGCGATGACGTCGGTTTGGATGCAGTACGCGCGAGAAACTAGCGCTCATGCTAAAGAATTTGCCTCCATCGCATCCCTGACAGGCAAATCTGACACAATTGCGCGAACGATCTCCCTGCGTCACGCAACAGTAAATGCGGTTACGGGAATAGCCTCCATTGGCATAGGAGTATTCCTCGCGAGCCAGTTCTTTTTCACATTCGGTGGATTCTTCCCCTGGTCATTCATGATCAGTATCGGGGTCCTTTACCTCGTTTTTATTCTTACCCAAGCAATCCTCATGTACGTCCTTGTCAAGAAGGAAGCCGCTAACTGGCTACCAGGAATGAGCTGAAAATGAGCATCCTACAATGTCACAACTTGTCATGCGGTTACACCACTCCCTTGTTTACCGAGTTCAACCTTGACATTGGAGCCGGTGAGACGGTAGCAGTTATGGGGCGTTCTGGCGTTGGAAAAACCACCCTCTTGACAACGATCCTTGGCATGAATCGGCCGCTCCAGGGTAGCGTCGTCGTCGACGGCACAAACGTCCATCGGCTCAAGTTCAATCAACCGGCACGTCTACGCTCGACAACAATTGGTACCGTCTTTCAAAACGGCGAGCTCATGAGCGGCTACACTGCACTCGATAATGTCATGTTGCCGCGGCTGCTCTGGAACAAGAACGATCCAACCGTTCACGACGAAGCCGCACAGCTTTTACGTGAGCTTGACGTGGAAGAATCCCGGATGGCTGAACAGCTCTCTGGCGGCGAACGTCAACGAACCGCCCTCGCACGCGCCCTTATCAACAGGCCAAAGCTGATACTCGCAGATGAACCCACTGGCGCACTCGATACAGAAGTACGTGAAGAAGCCATGGATTTGTTACTAGCTCAGGTTCATCAGCGTAACTGCGGACTCCTGCTCGTAACACATGATCCCGCAATCGCTGACAAGGCTAACCGCATCATCACGATAACAGCGCACCGGGTATAAGGGGATTGGTGAGGGTTTGGTCGGCATCGGGGCTTGACGGGTGTTGAGCACGCAAGGGTGTTGATCATGTCAAAGCTGTATGGTGAGCAGTCCCAGGCTGAGGCGATAGGGGGCTGGCCCCGAGCCCATCTGGTTCGATACGTGTCTAGATGGGCTCGGGCGTCACGGCGCTAACGCGCGTCGAACGACTTGCGCACCCGGCGCCTGCGCGGCTTGTCCGCGCCGCGGGGCGACTGCTCGGAGCTCTCCGAGGAGACGCGGGTGCGCGTGCGCTTGCGGGCGGAGCGACCCCGCCTGGACTCGCCATGGCCGCGCCCACCACGGCCCCGCTCACCTCGGCCGCCGCGGCCGCGCGGGCCCCGGCCGGTCTCGCCCAGGTCCTCGATCTCTTCCGCGTCCAGGCCGGCGCGAGTGCGCTTGGCGCGCGGGAGTCGGCCGGTGACCTTGGGGTCGATGTCGAGGTCGGTGTACAGATGTTCGGAGGTGTGGTAGGTCTCCACAGGCTCGGGGTAGCCGAGGTTCAAGATCTTGTTAATGAGCGACCAACGAGGCATGTCCTCCCAGTCCACGAAGGTGACGGCGGTACCGGCATGCCCGGCGCGGCCCGTGCGGCCAATCCGGTGAAGGTAGGTCTTCTCATCGTCGGGGCACTGGTAGTTGATGACGTGGGTGACGTCGTCGACGTCGATGCCGCGCGCCGCGACGTCGGTGGCAACCAGGACGTCAATCTTGCCGTTGCGGAAGGCACGCATGGCCTGCTCGCGGGCGCCCTGGCCGAGGTCGCCGTGGAGGGCGCCGGTGGCGAAGCCGCGATCCTCGAGCTCATCGGCGAGGCGGGCGGCGGAGCGCTTAGTACGGGTGAAGATGATGGTCAGGCCGCGGCCGCGCGCCTGCAGAATGCGGGCGAGGACCTCGGTCTTATTCAGCGCGTGGCAGCGGTAGACGACCTGCTTGACCTGTTTGACGGTGGCCGAGTCGTCGTCGGGATTCTGCGCGCGGATGTGGGTGGGCTTGGACATGTAGCGGCGCGCCATGGTGATGACAGGGCCGGGCATGGTGGCCGAGAACAGCATGGTGTGGCGGTTGGGTGGTGTGGCGGCGAGGATCGCCTCGACGTCCTCAAGGAAGCCCAGGTCGAGCATCTCGTCGGCTTCGTCGAGCACCACGGTGTGGGCGTAGGACAGGTCCAGGGTGCGGTGCTTGCCGAGGTCGATGAGGCGCCCCGGCGTGCCGACCACGATCTCCGCCCCGCGGGTCAGCTCCTTGACCTGCGGCTCGTAGGCCTTGCCACCGTAGACCTCGACGACGCGGACCGAGCGCTTAGCTGCGATGTCGCGAAGGTCGCCCGCCACCTGCTTAGCCAGCTCGCGCGTGGGGACGACGACGAGGCCCTGCGGTTTGCCGGGCGCGCGCAGATCCTCCCAGCCCTCCTCGCCGGGGCCGATAACCTTCTCGACCATCGGGATTCCGAAGCCGAGCGTCTTACCCGTGCCCGTCTTGGCTTGGCCGATAATGTCCGAGCCCTTGAGCGCGACCGGGAGGGTCAGCGCCTGGATGGGGAAGGGGTGGGTGATGCCCTTCTGCGCGAGGCTCTCAACGATGTCGCTCGAGACGCCGAAGTCGGCAAAACTCTTCGAGTTGAGCTCGAGCTCGGAGCCGGAGGCTTGGATGTCGGCTTGAGGTTCGTTCGCCGGACGCACAGTGGCCCCGGACGTATTTACAATTCCAGAATGCACAATATTCACTTTCGACATGGGGCGCCGTGTGCGCCCAGGCAGCCGATCGTGAAAACTCCTTGAACAACGTGACGACCGGTCAACCGTCAACGATTCTACCGTGTGGGCCGCGCCTTCCTGGTCAGGCGTGGCAAGCTACACATCAGAAGCCGAAGCCGACGCGGCGCGCCTCGGTCTCCTTGCACTGGACGTAGCCGAGTGCGGTGGTCGGAACGACGACGACGTTGCCATCCCTGTCGGTAAAGGACAGGACTGATCCGCCGGCGAGTGCCTGCTCAACGCGGTCGGAGACGTCCTGGGCGGTAAGGTCGACGTCGAAGGTCAATTCGCGGGCGACGTTGCGGATTCCGATGCTGATTTCCATGATTCCTCCAAGGCTTGATCTGGCAGTATCGTACCCCGCCCGGGTGGGAGGGGAGCTAGGGGCAGGCGCATTTCGTCTTTGGCAAAAAATTTGTCGGAGGGTGTCAGTATGCTCGTGGGCATGGACAAGAAATGGGATGAGAGCCAGGCCGAGGTGCTGGAACTGCGGGCGCCGTGTGCGGCGTGCGTCATAGGCGGGCCGGGTTCGGGCAAGAGCAGCCTGGCGGTGGAGTTGGCCGTGCGGGCGTTGCGGGACGATCCTCAGGCCCGGGTGGCGGTGCTCTCGCCGGACCGGCGGGCGGCCTCCGATCTGCGTAACAAGATCTCTGTCGAGCTGGGTTACCTTCCGGGCTCGCTCCAGGTGCGTTCACTGACGGCATTCGCCTTTGGAATCCTGTCCACCTACGCCCAGTTCATCGGGCGGCGTGAACCCGAACTGATCTCGGGTCCGGCTCAGGACGCCCTGATTAAAGAACGCTTTGAGCTCGCCGTCCAGCTGGGGGAGGCCGGTATCGATGAGGAGGCGGCGCAGCTGCCGGCCTACCGCGCCGAGTTTCGCGACCTCATCACGCGAGCCGCGGAGTTGGAGATCTCGCCTGCAGATCTTGTCACGCTCTCGCGGCGCTACGATGAGCCGATCTGGGAGCTTGGGGCCACCCTGGTCGAGGACTACGATCGGGCGCTCGCCATCCAGTCGGCGGTGGGGCATGCGAACCCGGATCTCGTCGATCACGCCCGGGTGATGACGCAGGCGGCGGCGATGCTGCGCGGCTGGGAGGCCGCCACTCCGAGCGCGGAGGGTCGGCTGGATCTGGCCAAGCCGCGCTGGGATTGGGTGATCGTTGACGACGTCCAGAACGCCACCCTTGCTCTGCGCACCCTCCTTCTCGCGCTTCAGGAGGGCGGCTCGTCGGTGGTCGCGTTCGGGGATCCCGACGTGGCCGTCCAGGGCTTCCGCGGAGGAATAGCCCACCTCCCGGCATTGCTGACCAAGCCGGTGGGAGGCGGGGGAATCGGTGCCCGCAGAATGCTTCTGAATGCCACCTACCGGTGCGGCGGGCAGGCCTTCGAGTGCTTGGGCAAGGTCGTCAGCGGCATCCACACGGCGGGTGTGGGAAAGCACCGGGAGAAAACTGTCAAGAGCGCCGAGCAAGCGGCGATACGAGCCCTAACCTTTTCAAATGTTGACGAGGAGCTCGCCTTCGTCGCCACGGAGCTTCGCCGGCGCCACCTCATCGATCAGGTTCCCTATTCGCGCATGGCCGTGATCAGCCGTTCGACGTCGGCGCACGGTACCATCCGGCGCACCCTGGTCCACTATGGGGTGCCGGTTCAAACGATCGTCAACACCCGCCCGCTGCGCGAACAGCGGGCGGTGGCGGCACTCATCGAGCTGATCGAAGTGGCGCTCGCGGATGCGCCGGTCGACTCGGAGCGCATCGAGGCCCTACTCACCGGCCTGCTCTTCGGCATCGATTCGTTGCGTTTGCGTGCCCTGCTACGGGAGGCGCGTGGATGGGAGCTGGCCGCCGGCGGGCGGCGCACCAGGGCCGAGCTTGTCCAAGATATCGTCTGCGGCGGGGGGATTTCTGCCAAAATCCCGGAGTTTGCGCGGGTATCGCAGGTGCTGGTCTCAGTCCGGGAGGTTGCCGCCGGCGGGGGCCTCGGCGAGGAGGTGCTCTGGGCGGCCTGGGACGGGGTCGGCGTGGCGGAGCGCTGGCGCGACCAGGCGATGGAGGCCGGCCCGGCGGGGGACGTCGCGGATGAGGACCTCGATTCGGTCATCTCCCTGTTTCGTATCGCCCAGCGCCAGGCGGATCGCGACGTCTCGAACGCCACTATCGGCGCCCTGCTTGAACTGCTCGAGAATCAGGATCTGCCGGAAGACTCAATCGCCCGCGTGGGTGGCGGCGCCGATGAGGTTGCCCTCGTTTCCCCGGCTGCCACGATCGGGCGCGAGTGGGACTACGTGGCGATCGTGGGCGTCAACGAAGGCGTGTGGCCCAACACGCGGCTGCGCAACCCGCTCACGAAGGTGCCCAAACTGGTCAACATTGTGGTCGGCTCGGCGATGGCCGGTCGGGATATCGAGCCGACCCAGTTGGTCTCCGATGTCATTGACGACGAACTGCGCATGTTCGCCCAAGCAGTGAGTCGCGCCCGGCGGGAGGTGCTCGTCACCGCCGAGGATCACGACGCGGCGCGACCGTCCAGGTTCCTGGACTGGCTGTTCCCGGAGATTGAGCGGGGCGTCGCGAGCCCGGCCACGCTCGACGAAACGAGCCTGGTGGGTCAGCTTCGCCAGGGGCTGCGGAGCGGGGATCCCCGTCTTGAGAGGGAGGCGTCCGCAGTTCTATCTCAGCTCAACGCGGCCGGCGTGCCAGGTGCCGATCCGCGGGGGTGGATTGACGAACTTGAGGTTTCCACGAGTGAGCCAGTCATCGATGGCGTGTCCTCTCTCTCCCCCTCGCGTGTGGACGGGCTGCTGAAGTGCCCGCTGGCGGCGTTCCTCGATAAATCGAATGTCCGTTCGGAGGAATCGGGAATCCTTGCCGACATCGGAAAGGTTGTCCACGGGCTCGCCGAGGCATTTCCCAGCGGGCCTAAGGAGGCGATCGTGGAGGCGTGCGAGGAGAGGCTTTCAGTCATCGAATTTCCCTCCGGGCTGGAGGGAGTGTTGCTTCGCGACCGCGTGAAAGCCATGGCCGCCGATCTTGGCAGTTACCTTGAAAACAGTGCTCCGGCAGTCCTCGTGGAGCAGGACGCGTGCGTCAGCGTAGACGGGGAGGGACACCCGATCAACGTGCGGGCACGCATCGATCGGCTCGAGGCCGTGGGCGCGGGCGTCGCAGTTGTCGACTTTAAGACGGGAAGAAATAAGGTGGCCGTCAAAGACGTGGGAGACAACCCGCAACTGTTGCTCTACCAGTGGCTCATCCAGGCCCATGGGGTCGACGGTTTCTCGCTGCCCATGGGTGCTCGTCTCGTCTATGTCGGAGACGACGACCGCGGTCCCACGATCCGCGAACAGGGGCCATTGGCCAGCGAAGATGCCGATCGAGTCATCGATCTGATCAAGGCGGCCGACCAGGTCCAGCGCGGACCCGACTTCGCAGCGCTACCCGGCTCCCATTGCCGCAACTGCCGATATACGTCGTCGTGTCCGGCCATGGGCACAGGAAGGATTTTCTCGTGATCGCCTACGAAGACTTTGCCAACACGCTCGCCTTTACCCCCACCGCTGAACAGGAGGCAGTCATCCGCAGCGAGGATCACGCCATCGCCGTCATCGCAGGGGCGGGATCGGGCAAGACTCTGACGATGTCGCAGCGCATCGCATGGCATGTGGTCAATGGGAACGTGCGCCCCGATCAGGTTCTGGGGCTGACCTTCACCACCAAGGCTGCTGGAGAGCTGGCCGAGCGCGTTGAACTCCAGCTCCGGCAAGCAGCCGCAGCCGGCCTCACCGCCTCCAGGCCGGAAGGAGATGACGCCGATGCCGTTCACCGGCAGCTGGAGCGCCCCACTATCGCCACATACAACTCCTTCGCCTCCGAGATCGCCTCGTCATACTCCATGCTCATCGGGGAAGATCCCCGCGCTCGCCTTATCACCGACGCCGAACGCTTTCAGGTCATGGGTCGCATCGTCAACGGCATCGACCCGGATAATCCTCGTTATGCGGTTTTGAGAACGCTTGCCATGTCCACGATCATTACGCGGGCTCTTCACCTGACCGATGAGGTGGTCGGCAACGAGGTCGATGCCAGCGAGCTTCGCGCATACCTCGAACGTGAGTTGACCGCCGTCTATCAAGTTCACGGCGTGACCGCCAAACGCGGAACGGCAACCGAGCAGTCGCGCAGCGAGCAGAGCAAGCTTTCGGGGATGATCAAAGCGCTCAACACTCGCGTGGCGTTGACGTACCTCGTCGAGGAATACCTTGCGTTCAAGAAGGAACATTCGCTCATCGAATTTGCCGACCAGATCGTTCGTGCCCGGAAGATCCTGGCCGCAGTGCCTGAGGTCGGCCAAGATCTGCGCAGCCGTTACAAGCTCATCCTCCTCGACGAATACCAGGACACCTCCTCGAGCCAGGCCCAATTCATCGAGGCCGCGTTCTCCAACTCGTGGTCGGTGTGTGCCGTGGGCGATCCCAACCAGGCGATCTATTCCTGGCGTGGAGCCTCCTCGGCCGCCCTGTCGGACTTCATGGAAAGCTTCGGCGTAGCCAAGAACCTCACCCTTTCTACCGCCTTCCGCAACGGGCGCAGGATTTTGAACGTCGCCAACGCCCTGACGGAGGGCAAGCTCAGCTATCCGACGATGACAGTCAAGACGCTACAACCCGGCCCCATGGCACAGGATGGGCGGGTTGTGCACGTCCACCGGACCTTCCGCGAGGATGCCTACCGGGACATGGTCGACTATTTCGCGCGAGCCTTCGCCACGGCGCAGGCCGAGGCGGCTAGGGCGATCGATGAGGGAAGGGAGCCCACCAAGATCCCAACTGCGGCGATCCTGTGCCGGGCGCGCTCCTACATGGACTTTGCCATCGCCGCGCTGGAGGAGGCCGGCGTGCCCTACGAGATGGTCGGCGGTCAGATGCTCATCGACAGGCAGGAGATTCGCCTTGTGCGCTCCGTCTTGGGGCTGAGCGTGAATCCTGGGCGCAACGATCTGCTCGTCCCGCTTTTGACGTTTTTCGCGATCGGCGCGAAGGATGTCGCCGCGCTGTCGGCATTTGCACGCAACCTCGCAAAGTCGACCCGGCGAGAGCTTCGGCGGGAGACGAGCGACGAGCTCGACGTCGATGCCAACCTCGTCGAGGCGTTAGCTGCGCTGCCGGAAGATCCCGTCCCTGGCATGAGCACAGCGGGCCACCGGCGCCTCGTTGCCCTCGCCTCGATCCTCGAACGGGCCAGGCAGAACAGGCACCTGGCCGTCCCGGAGGCAATATCCGCCGCAATTGATCTCCTCGACCTGCGCGCATACGCCAAGGCTCGACGCACCGGGGGAGCTCGTGTGACGGCTGCGCTCGCCAGCTTCGTCAAGCTTGGGGCGGCATACGCAAACGACATGCCAGGTTCGCGCCTGGACACCTTCGTCGAGTGGGTGGACATGGTTGAGGCCCACGAGCGCGTCGGCGAAGACGAGTCAGGCTCGGACACGCCCGTGTTCGGCGAGTGGGAGATCGAGCCGGAATCCGGGGTCGTGCAGCTACTCACCATCCACGCGGCCAAGGGGCTCGAGTGGGATCTCGTAGGCATCCCGGATATGAAGGCGGGCGGCTTTGACGAGGTGTTGACTGAAAAGCTGTGGCAGGAGTCGAGGGACGGCCTGCCCTATGCCTTCCGGCAGGACCGCCTCCACCTGCCCGATCTGTCCGTCGCCGACATCCTGGGCAAGCACGGGGCAGTAACCCCGCTGAACAAGGCATCGATTCTCGAAGAGGTCTACGAGCACCGACACACCACGTTCACTCGTTACCACCTGGCAGAGGGGCGGCGGCTTGCATACGTGGCTACCACACGCCCGCGGAGCCTGCTAATCCTGTCTTCTTATGATCTCGCCGATTCGGCCCAAGCGGAGTCGGCGCTCAAGAAACTGGCGCGCGCCGTCGGTGCCGAGGAAGCGGCAAATGCGCACATGCCACAAAATGTGTTCATCTCGGATGTCGCGCAACTCGTCGAGGCGCATCCGGCTAACGACCAGGTGCTGACCGGCGCCGATCTTGAATTGATCGCGTTGACGGCCTCGGCGGCGCCGGGCTCGCAGCAGGCCAAGATGTGGCCGCGTGACGTCGATCGTCGTCTCGAGCGCGATCCCGTCCCCACCGTGACTGGCGATCCTTCGGTGGCTGAACGCTGGAGGGCGCAAGCTCGTGTCATCATCGCGGAGCGGCAGGCGCCACCCAGCGTGCGCGGGTTGGCGCGCGAGTACCTGACCGCCTCTGACGTGGTGGCGCTTGCCCAAGATCCGCATTCCTTCCTCGCCGACCAGTACCGGCCCATCCCACGCCGCCCTTCACGTGCTGCACGTACCGGTGTGCTCGTCCACGCCGCCATCGCCCACTCCTTCGATGCGGCCTACACAATGGACATCGATTCGGTGGCAGACCCTGACGAGATGCCGATCGACGCCACGGCGCTTGATGACGAGCGGCTCGCGGAGCTGTTCGCACGCTTTGAAGACTCGCGCTATGCCACGCGCCCGGCGCTCGCGGTCGAGGAAGCGGTCGACGTACGGGTGGGGGGCTACCCGGTACGCTGTGTCATCGACGCGGTCATTGACACGACGGGCGTGCCCGGCCTTACGCCGGTCACCATTGTAGATTGGAAGACCGGGCGTCGGCCAAGTGCCCACCAGGTCGCATCGCGCCAGTTTCAGCTTGGGCTGTACCGGCTGGCATGGTCGCGCGCCACGGGGACACCGCTCGAGGAGATCGGGGCGTGCTTCTACTACCTGGGCGAGGATGATCCGGCACGGCGAGAGCTTCACGCCGGCGACATGCGAGAGGACCAGATTGCCGACTACATCCGCACCCACCTGGGGCAGGGTGTGGGCTAGTCTGCGGAGCGAGTGGTGAACCCGGCGCCGTCGGCCGACTCAGATTCCACCGTGGTAACACGGCTGACGGTCCAAGTCGGTCCGGTGGCCAGGTCAGGGTCGGCCTCCACCTCGGCGGCGAGCTCGTCCATCATGGCGCGGGCCTCCTCGACGATCTGATGTTGCCCGCTGCGCGAGCCAAAGAGCATCCAGCGTGCGAGCGCCAGCTCGGACAGGAGCACGGTGCGATTAAGGAAGTGCTCGTTCACGGGCTCACCCACTGCGTTCTCATACGAGGTGAGCACCGCCTCAAACAGCTCTTCATCCAAACCGGAAACGAGGGAGGAGAAGTCAAGTGCCGGATCACCCACGTGCGCCGATCCGAAGCCGAGCACGCAGGAGATCGACCGATCCGACCACATGAACTGATCGGGGCCGACATCCCCGTGGACGACGCGCGGCTCGAAGTCCCACAGGTCGGTGGCCTCGAGCGCGTTCTCCCAACGGCGCCGGAGCACGGGTGGAAGCGGCGATGCGGCGTCGGCGTCGTGAAGGTCAGACAGGAGGCGGCGCCGGGTAGTCTGCGCGTCGTAGGATGGCAGGCCAGCCGACTCGACCGTCTCGTGGGGCAGAAGGTGGATGGCGGCGATCGCTCGGCCGAGCTCGTGGGCGCCATCCGAATCCAGCTCGTCGAAATCGCGTTCACGGCCCATGGGCGCCACGTAGACGACGGCGCGCCCGTCCCTGACCTGCGCGAAGCCCGCCGGCCGGATGACGTCGAAGGGGAGTAAGCCCCGACGTAGTGCCTCCAGGAGGGCGGGGGCGATGGCGGCCTCGGCCTCGATCATGGCCCCGGCCATGGGGTGCAGGGGATGCTTGACGATCCAGCGTCGCCCGCGCGCGTCGATGACGCCGCCGTATTGAAAGTCGGTTGTCCGCGTGTAGGGGCCTCGCACACCAACGGCGTCCAGGCCGTCGACGGCGGCAACGGCCAGTGCCGCGAGCTTGAAGGGGGTCGTGTTCACCATTCCACGGTAACGACTTTTGCGGTCAAGCGCGTGGCGTACACACCTTTTGGGCCAGCTCGCACGCCGAGAGCCCCACGCCCCCGCCCCTGAGAAGTCGCGCCTCATTAGCACGGCGTGGCGCACTACGCCCAAGTTATCCACAGGTGTGGGAAACGGCGGCGAGGCGTGGCGTGAGGTTCTAGTGTGACGGCGTGAAGACACAATGGGCAGCCGGGAACGCATGGCTCGATGCGCGAGTGCGCGAGCTTGTGCGCGCCTCCCGCATCGACCCGCAACTTCAGCCGCGTGAACTTGAGACGCTCATCGACGACGCGCTCGCGGAATACGAGGAGCTGACGGTCGCGGGAGTGGTGGATCCGATCGCAGACGTGACGGAGGTTCGCCGCAAGCTCAGAGACGACATCGGAGGCTTTGGGCCGCTCCAATCTCTCATCGACGATCCAACAATCGAGGAGATCTGGATCAACGAGCCCGGCCGCGTCTTCTTCGCACGCGACGGCGTGAGCCAGCTGTCGACGATCCTGCTCGAGGCACGCCAGGTTAAGGACCTCGTGGAGCGCATGCTGCGCGCCTCGGGTCGCAGGCTTGACCTGTCTCAACCCTTCGTCGACGCCGCGCTCCACACCGGCGAACGCCTCCACGTGGCGATCCCGGACATCACGCGCGAGCACTGGGCGGTCAACATCCGCAAGTACATCGTGCGCCCGCGCCGGCTACGCGACCTCGTTGAGCTCGGCACGCTGAGCGCGCAGGCCGCAGCCTTCCTTGACGCCGCGATCGACTGCGGGATGAACGTTATCGTCTCGGGAGCCACCCAGGCGGGCAAGACCACCTTCCTGCGCGCCCTGCTGGGCGCCATCCCGCCTCATCAGCGCGTCATCACGGCCGAGGAAGTATTCGAGCTCAACCTCGCCCACCGCGACGTCGTCGCCCTGCAGACCCGCCCGGCCAACATCGAAGACCGCGGAGAGATCACGTTGCGCCGACTCGTGCGCGAATCGCTACGCATGCGCCCGGACAGGATCGTGATTGGCGAGGTGCGCCAGGCCGAGGCTTTCGACATGCTCATCGCCCTCAACTCCGGTATCCCTGGCGCCTGCACAATCCACGCCAACTCGGGGCGCGACGCGGTGGCCAAGCTCAGCGTCCTGCCCCTCCTCGCCGGCGAGAACGTCACCTCCGACTTCGTGATCCCCACCGTCGCCCACACCATTGACCTCTTGGTTCACCTGCACCGGGACCGGGACGGCAAGCGTCGCGTGCGAGAGATCATCGGCCTGACCGGGCGGACGGAAGGCAGCGTGGTTGAGACCAGTGAGCTCTTCGTGGACCGCGGCTTCGGCCTCGAACGGGGAGCGGGATACGTCGCCCGCCCGGAGATCTTCGAGGAACACGGTTACGTCCTGCGCGAGTTGCTGGGAGGTGGACGATGGGCTTCGTCGTAGGGATGGTCGTGGGCCTCGGCGTCTTCCTCGCCGCCGTCGCCTTCCGGCGGCCGCGTCCCCTCACTGTGCCGAAGCGAGTGTGGCACGCGGCCTGGCCCGCCCTGGCCGCCGGGATCGTCAGCTTCCTGGCGGCGTCGGCTATCTCGAGTTCGCTCGCCATCTCGGTCCCGATCGCGATCATGTGTGCGGCCGTGCCCGGCGTGTGGCGGGGAGCCCGGGAACGCCGCCGCCGCGAGGAGCTGCGTGAGGTGTGGCCCGAGGTCATTGACGACATCGTGGCAAGCGTGCGCGTCGGCCTGCCCGTGGGCGAAGCGCTGGCGCTTCTGTCGGTGCGCGGGCCGGACATGATGCGCCCGTCGTTTACGCGATTCGCCCAGCACCTGCGCGCTGACGGCCGTCTCGACCCGGCGCTCGACGAGCTCAAAGAGGCGCTCGCGGATCCGATGACGGACCGCATCCTCGAGGCGCTGAGGCTGGCCCACGACCTCGGCGGGCGCGACCTATCAGCGGCGCTTGCGAGCTTGGCCTCCCTCGTGCGTGAGGAGAACCGGGCCCGCGGCGAGCTGCTTGCCCGCCAGTCATGGACGGTCAACGGAGCCAGGCTCGCCGCGGTCGCGCCGTGGATCATGCTGCTGCTCTTTTCCACCCGGCCCGGGGCGATCGACGCGTTCACCACGCCGGTGGGCGTGTTCATCCTCGTCGCCGGCTTCGTGTTGACCGTCTTGGCCTACTGGCTCATGCTCCGGCTCGGTCGCCTACCGGAGGAGGAGCGAATCTTCGCGGGGGTGGGCCATGCTTAGTGCACTGACGGGGGTAGCGCTGGTTGCCGGCTTCCTCCTGGTCGGGGTCTCGCTCGTCTACCGGCCCACTCAGCTGGCCGAACGCGTCCTTCCCTACGTGGCCACCCGCACGAAGCGCCGGCCGCGCCGCCGTGCCGCCGTCGTCACCAGGGTCCTCGATGCCGTCGGCTCAACCACCTCCTCGGTCGAGCGCCGCGTCCACATGCTCGGCACTATGACCGTCACTGACTTTCGGGTCCGCCAGCTCCAGTGGGCGAGCATAGGCCTCGCTTTCGGCTGCGTGCTCGCCTTCGCGCTCATCGTCCGCGGGGTACCGCTTGTGGCCGGCATCCTTGGCGTACTTGTATGCACGGCGGCGGGGGTCCTCGGCGCGGACTGGGCACTCAGCAAACAGGTGGACCAGCGTAGCCGCGCCTACACAGCCCAGCTACCGGACGTCGTCGAGATCCTCGCCCTCGCCGTCGCCTCGGGCGAATCGATCCGTGTGGCGATTGAGCGGGTGTGCCTCATCGGCAGTGGCGACATGGTCGACGAGCTGAGGCGAACGATGAGCGAGGTTCACGCCGGTCAGTCTCTGACGACGGCGCTAACCGACATGGGCAACAGGTCCGCCAACCGCAACGTCGCGCGTTTCGCCGAGGCTATCGTCACCGCGCTCGAGCAGGGCAGCGGGCTTTCCGGTTCCCTCCATCTGCAGGCACGGGACGCCCGTGACGCCGCCCGGCGCGACCTACTCGAGGCCGGCGGCAAGGCTGAGATCGCGATGATGATCCCGGTGGTGTTCATCATCATGCCCCTCACGGTGGTTTTCACCGTGTTCCCCGCACTTCACGCATTGACATTCACATGAGTCACGCGCTGGATACCGACAAGGAGAAACCTATGAAGATTCGACACCTTTTACGCCGGGTACTGTGGCCGGCCGAGCCCCGCGAAGAGGCGGGAGACGTGCCCGGCTGGGTGATGATCACCCTGATGACGGCCGCCCTCGTAGTCCTCATCTGGGCGGTGGCGGGCCCCGCGCTGACCGACCTGTTCAACAATGCGATCGAGCGCGTGCTCAACATCTGAGGCCGGCAACGCCACGGTCGGCTTCGTGGCCTCCGTCGGGCTTCTCCTGATGGTGGCCTACACCATCATCGCCGCGGGGCTGGGCTGGTACGTCCACACCATCGCCACCGACGCGGCGATGGAGGGCGCACGCGTGGGTGCGGCGGCCCATTCGGCCGAGGTGGCCCAGGCCCGCACGCGCGAGCTCATCTCCGCCGCCCTCGCCCCCGCCTACGCCGGCGATGTCGCCGCCTCCGTGACGTCTACGGGGATCGAGGTGGTGGTGCGGGCCCCGGTGCCCGGCGCCGGCTTCCTAGGCGAGAACATGATTGAGGTGAGGGCACGTGCGGTGCGTGAATAAACCCCGCGGCGAGGAGGGCAATGCCATTGTCGAGTTCGTGGGTATCGTGGTGGTCATCGTGGTTCCCGCGCTCGTTTTGCTCATTGGTCTCGCCACGACGACGTCGGCCCAGCTTGCGCTCGATGACGCCGCCCGCCAGTCCGCTCGAGCCTACGTGCGCGCGGACTCAGCTCACGCGGGTGAGGCGCGCGGACGGGAGGCGGCAGATCGCGCGTGGAAGGATCGCGGATTGAGCGAGCCGCTGTCCCTCGACTTCCTCTGCAGTGCGAGCCCGTGCCTGACTCCCGGCGCCGTGGTGACGGCCCGCACCTCGGCCACCGTCACCGTGCCCATCATTGGCGCCCTCGCGCTCACGGGAGAGCAGGAGATGGTGGTCGACCAGTACCGGGTGGTGCGGCCATGACGGGCGCTTCGGCACCCTCGACGCGCACTCGCGCCCGCGCCGAGCGCGCGGAGGAGGGCAACCTCATCGTGCTCGGGCTGGGCGTGTGGGTGGTGGTCATCTCGCTCATCCTCATCCTGGGCTCGGTCATCCACGTCTACGGTGTGCGCCGCGACCTGCTCAACACCGCCGACGCCCTCGCCCTCGATTTCGCCCAGGACATCTCGGACGCCGCATACTACTCAGGCTCGTCCCTCAACCTCACTCCCGCGCCGCCCGCTTCCGGGACGCTGACCGTGGACGGGCGCACCGTGAGCTACGTGACGCGGGTCGCGGACGACGCCGTCGTCGTGGAGCTCACCGGCCGGGCACGCATCCCGTTCATCCCGCAGCTGCTGAGCGCCGTGGACGAAGTTGACCTCACTGTCACCTCCACGGCCGCGCTGCGGCAAATGCCGTAGACTTGCGCCGTGGCCATTGACTATCACCAACAACTCGACAACCTACGCCGGATCTTTGACCAGATCGAGGCGGTCAGCGACGTGCCCGCGCTCAGGAGCACGATCGCGGAGCTGACGGAGAAATCCGCGGCACCCGACCTGTGGGACGATCCCGACGCCGCACAGGCCGTCACCTCCAAGCTCTCCCACGCCCAAGCACGCCTGGACCGCGTGGAAAAGATGGGCGAACGGGTCGAGGACGCCGAGACGCTGTACGAGATGGCGGTGGAAGAATCCGAATCGGATCTCGAGTCCGGCAAGGAGCTCTATGCCGAACTCGACTCGGAGATCGCCAAGATCTCCAAGGACTTGTCGGACCTGGAGATTAAGACCCTGCTGAGCGGGGAGTACGACGAGCGCGACGCCGTCGTGACCATCCGCTCCGGGGCAGGCGGCGTGGACGCCGCGGATTTCGCCCAGATGCTGCAACGCATGTACTTGCGCTGGGCCGAGCGCCACGGCTATAAGACGAAGGTGATGGACACCTCGTACGCCGAAGAGGCGGGCATCAAGTCCACCACCTTCGAGGTCAACGCGCCCTACGCCTACGGCACGCTGTCGGTGGAGGCCGGAACGCATCGGCTGGTGCGCATCTCGCCCTTCGACAACCAGGGCAGACGCCAGACCTCCTTCGCGGCGGTCGAGGTCATCCCGCTCATCGAGAC
>JALEWQ010000016.1 GCA_022783305.1 Trueperella sp.
GTAACGAGCGGTTACTTCGTGTAACCCACGTTCTCCCTCAGCAGGGTCTCGAAGGTGGTCGAACCGTAGTTCGCCAGGTTCGAGGGGATAGCGGTGATGTTCGCGCGGTAGTACAGCGGCAGAACCATGACTTCGTCCCAGATCGCCTTGTCGGCCTCGTTGGTCAGCTCACGGCGCTTGGCGGCGTCGGTCTCGCGGGCAATCTGCGGGATCAGCTCATCGACCTTGTCGACCTTGAGGCCGGCGAAGTTCGAGTTGAGCAGGTTGCCCTCGTCGTCGAACGGGTTGCCGTAGATCTGGCTGACGTTCGCCATCGGGTAGGGGGTGCCGTTCCAAGCGAAGGAGGTGACCTCGTACTCGCCGCCGATGACGTGCTTGAAGAAGTCGCCCGACTCGACGTCCTGGTAGGTCACGTGGATGCCGATGTCAGCCATCATCTCCATGAACATCGCGCCCTCGTTCTCGTTCGCGGCGTTACCCGGGATACGCAGGTAGCGCACCGCCAGTTCCTTGCCGTCCTTCTCGTAGTAGCCCGAGGTCTCGTTCATCGTGTAGCCGGCTTCCTCGAGCAGAGCCTTGGCCGCCTTAGGATCGAATCCGACCGAGTGATCCTCGTAGCCTTCCTGGTTCGGCATGAAGAAGTGGTTGCCCAGGTTCAGATCGTAATCCTGCGAGGGCAGACCGGACAGGTCGGAGGAGGTGATGTCCTTGGTGTCGATGCCGAGCTGAACCGCCTGGCGGACCTTCTTATCCTGCAGCGCACCGGCGCGCGAGTTGAAGGTGAAGTGACGCCACTGAACCGAGGAGGACATCTTAATGTCAGCGTCCTGGCGGTTCTGCGCGGTCGCGTAGGAGGCGGCGTCGACGAGGAAGTCGATGGCGTCGATCTCGCCGTTGGCGAAGCCGGAGGCGGTAGCCTGCTGGTTCAGCGCCGAGAAGGTCACCGTGTCAAGCTTGGCTTTCGAACCCCACCACTCGGGGTTGCGCTCGAGGGTGAGAACCTTCTGCGCGGCATTCGAGCTCGCCACGCGGAACGGGCCGGCGAGGTACTTGCTCGCCTCGACCGGATCAATCCACCCCGTGTTGAAGGTGTCGGCGTCGGACAGGCCGGCGGCGGACTCAACCGTGGAGAAGTTCGCGGACCAGTCGGGGTATTTCTCCGAGTAGCGGACCACGACCTGCTGCGGGGAATCGCCCGCTTCGATGGAGGAGATCTGCGTCCACCCATCCGCGGATGCACAGGTGACGCCGTCGATCTGGCCAGAGCAGGCCTTCCATACCGCCTGGTAGTCGGTTGCGGTGATCGGGGTGCCGTCGTTCCAGTGCGACTTCGGGTTGAGGTTGAGGGTGATGACCATGGCGCTGTCGCCGTCACCCTCAAGGTTCGCGTCGTAGGACTCGATGTAGTCCGGGTTGACGTCGAACTTGCCGTTCTCGTCGTAGATCCAGTTCACGGGGGCGACATACGAGTAGATGGTCGTAGCGACGTCGACCGTGTTGCCGTCGACGTGGTTCGCGTTGTACTGCTCCGGGAGTGAGGAGATCGCGAGGCGGAGCGTGCCGCCGTCAGCGAGTTCGGCCGGATCGACCTTGTTGTAATCGGACGCCGGAAGGACCTTGGTGTCACCGGAAGCGGACCCGCTCGAGCCCTTCTCCGGGCTTCCGGACGAGCAGGCGCTCAGCGTGAGCGCCGCCGCGGCAACCAGTGCAATGCCTGCCTTCTTCAATCGCATAAATGTGTCCTCCTTCAGGACTTGCCTTTCGCCGGACGTGCGAAAGTTCATGGAGCCAGATTAGACCAAAAACTCGCGATCACGAAAACTTCGACCTATCCGTTACCGAAGCGTTATCTGGTTTTTCGAACGAAAAATGCCCGTTATGGCCGCTCATGACGTTGGGCCCGCGATCGACGATCGCGGGCCCAACCCTCATTCGGAACGACTAGAAAACATTGAGATGGCGCGGGTAGTAGCACGCCACGTCGTGGTCCTCGCCCATGCGCGTGAACTCGGGGTGAGCTCCCTGGCAGACCTGCCGCTCCCCCTCCGTCAGCGTCTCATAGACTGGACACCGGGTGACGAAGCGGCAACCCGTGGGCGGGTTGGCCGGCGAGGGCAGATCGCCCTTGAGCAGGATGCGATGGCGGCTGCGCTCCTTGGCCGGATCCGGGATTGGAATCGCAGAGAGCAGGGCCTGAGTGTAGGGGTGGCGCGGCGCCTCGAACACGGCGTCGACGTCGCCCACCTCCACGAGCTTGCCCAGGTACATGACGGCCACGCGGTCGGCGATGTGGCGGATGACCGAGAGGTCGTGTGCCACGAACAGGTAGGACAGGTTCAGCTTCGCGCGCAACTCGTCCAGCAGGTTGATAACGCCGGCCTGGATCGACACGTCGAGCGCGGAGACCGGCTCGTCGAGCACCAGCAGTTTGGGCTGGACCGCGAGCGCTCGGGCGATGCCGATGCGCTGACGCTGGCCGCCGGAGAAGTTGCGCGGGTAGCGGTTGACGTGTGCGGGCTCGAGGCCCACCATGTCCATCAGCTCTGTCACGCGCGGCTCGATGTCGGCCTTCTTCCAGCCGGCGTACTTGAGCGGCTCGGCGATGATGTCGTAGACGGGCATGCGCGGGTCGAGGGATGCCATCGGATCCTGGAAGACCACCTGGAGGTCGTTGCGCACGCGCTTGCGGTCGGCGCGCGTCATGCCCTCCGTGTTCTCCCCGAGCACCACGATCTTGCCCGCGATCGGCTTGACGAGGTTGAGGACCTCCATGAGGGTCGTGGTCTTACCCGAGCCCGATTCGCCGACGAGGCCGAGGGTCTCGCCCGCGCGGATGTCGAGCGAGATGCCATCCACGGCGTGGACTGTGCCCACGCGGCGGCGGAAGACGGAGCCCTTCATGAGCGGGAAGTGCTTCTTCATATCCACCAGTCGCAGCACCTCTTCACGCTCGTTGCGCGGCGTGCCGTCGAAAGGCGGGATGACGGGTGCGGGCTTGGGGTAGATGTCCGTGTAGCGCTTCGACTCGTCGCGAATCTCCCCGCGCCGGATGCAGGCCACCTCGTGCGGGATATCCGGGGAGTCGGTCTTGACGGTCTCGAGCGTGGGCTCTCCGTCAAGGCAGGCCTCCACCGCCACCGGGCAACGGGCGGCGAACGGGCAGCCCGTCTGTTCGTACAGCATCGACGGCGGGTTGCCTTCGACGACGGCGAGCTGGCTGTCCTTCTTCGAATCGAGCCTGGGCAGCGAGCCGAGCAGGCCGATGGTGTAGGGCATGGCCGAGTGGTAGAAGATCTCGTCCACCGCGCCGCGTTCGACGATGCGCCCCGCATACATGACGGCCACCTTGTCGGCGATGCCGGCCACGACGCCGAGGTCGTGGGTAATCATGATGACCGCGGCGCCGGTCTCCTTCTGGGCGCGTCGCAGCACGTCGAGGATCTGAGCCTGGATGGTCACGTCGAGCGCCGTGGTCGGCTCGTCGGCGATGATGAGGTCGGGGTTGTTCGCGATCGCCATGGCGATCATGGCGCGCTGGCGCATGCCGCCGGAGAATTCGTGCGGGAAGGACTTGACCCGGATCTCCGGGTTCGGGATGCCCACGATAGAGAGCAGTTCGACCGCACGCGCCTGGGCGCTCTTTTCCGAGATCTTCTTGTCGTGGGCCTGGAGGGCCTCGATGATCTGGTCGCCGATCGTGTAGACCGGGGTCAGGGCCGAGAGCGGATCCTGGAAGACCATTGCGATGTTCTTGCCACGGATCTTGGACAGGTAGGAGTCCGGCTTGCCGAGGATCTCGGTGCCATGGATCTTCACCGAGCCCTCCACGTCTGCCGCCGGGTCGAGCAGACCCATAATCGACATCGAGGTCACGGACTTGCCCGATCCGGACTCGCCCACGATTCCCAGCACCTCGCCCGCGTTGACGGTGAGATCGACCCCACGAACGGCGTGTACGATGCCGTCCTCGGAGGGGAAGCGAACATTCAGTCCCGACACCTCGACGACCGGCACGCCGGGCGTGGGGGTGGGCAACTGGTGGTCGTCGATCTTTTTACTCACGTTGGTCTCTTTCGTAGATGTCACGCCTTGCCACCCCCGGCCTTCGAGGACGGGTCGAGCGCGTCGCGCAGGCCGTCACCGATGAAGTTTACCGACGCCAGCATGAGCACGAGCACGACGGCCGGCGGCAGGAAGAGCCACGGGTGGGTGATTGCCGAGGCCTGGCCGGCTCCGATGAGTGAGCCCAGGGAAACCTGCGGGTCCTTGATTCCGAAGCCGAAGTAGGACAGCGAGGTCTCGGACAGCACAGCGGTGGCCACGCCGAGTGTGAAGTCGATGATGAGGAGGGAGGAGATGTTGGGGATGATGTGGCGGACGATGATCGTGCCCGAGGGGACGGACATGAACTTGGCCGCGTTGACGTAGTCGAGGTTCTTCACGGACATCGTCAACGAGCGGACCACGCGCGCCGTCAGCATCCAGCCAAACCCCGCCAGGAGCAGGATGAAGATGAACACGCCTTTGTTCTCCGCGCCAAAGCGGTTGGAGATGATGGCGATCATGAGGAAGGAGGGGATGACGAGCATGAGGTCGATGAACCACGTGGCGCACTTGTCCACCCAGCCGCCGAAGTAGGCCGCGGCGGCGCCGAAGAGCGCGGCCCATCCGGTCTGGATGAGCGCCACGGCGAAGCCGATGATGATCGACTTACGCAGCCCCTCGAGGGTCATGGCGAACATGTCGCGCCCGCGCCGGTCGGTGCCGAAAATGTGCTCCGCGCTCGGGCCCTCCAGGTAGCGGCCGCGATCGCGCTCGAGGTAGGTCCAGTCCGATAGGTGCGGGCCGATGATCGCCACCGCCAGCACGATGATGAGGCCGATGACGCCGATGACGGCCGTCTTGTTGCGCCAGAAGCGACGCAGGACGATCTGGCGGCGCGAGTAGCGCTTGGTCATGGCGGCCCGCTCGGTGTTCTGCTCCGCGATCCGGGTGCGCACGGAGCTCAGTTGGGCCGCGTCGGCCATCGGGGAAATCTGCTCAGGCAGAACTGTCTCAGTCTTGTGATCGAGATGCTCCATTAGTTCACCCTCACTCGGGGATCGACTGCTGCAATCAGAATGTCAGAGAGGAATGCTCCGGTCAGCGTGGCGGCACCGGAGAACGCGACCACGGCCGCGGTTCCGTTGATGTCTTGCGCCTGGATGGTCTTCACGCCGTAGATACCCATGCCTTCCCAGCCGAAGACCTGCTCGGTGATGGCCGCACCCAGCACGAGGCCGGTGATGCCGAAGGCGAAGTAGGTGGCGATTGGGATGAGGGAGGTGCGCACGGCGTGGCGGCGAACCGCGGTGCCGAAGCGCAGGCCCTTGGCGCGGGCGGTGCGCACGTAGTCGGCGCCGAGCGTATCGAGCATCAGGTTGCGCTGGTAGCGCGAGTAGGTGGCCAAGCCGCCCGCCGAGATCGCGATGGTGGGAAGGAGAAGGTGCGTGAGGCGATCTTGGAGGTTTGGCCAGAAGTCTGCGGGCGGAACCGCCGACTGTGGCCCGAGGAATTGGAAGAAGTCCGAGCCGAAGCTGTTGTTGAACCACACGGCGCTCATCTGCAGGCCGATCGCGATCACCATGGCCGGGGTGGAGATGATGATCATCGCGACGATGGTGACAATGCGGTCGCCGATCGAGTACTGGTGGACGGCCGCCCACGCGCCGATGGCCACGCCACCGATGATACCGATGAAGAAGCCGAGGAAGACCAGCTGGAGGGAGAGCAGGATGCGGTTGGCCACCTGGTCGTTGACCGACTCGCCCACCGGCGAGTAGCCCCAATCCCAATGCCCGAAGACCATTCCGAGCCAGTCGGTGTAACGGCTCCAGATGGGCTCGAGCGGGTTGATATTCCAGCCGTTGAGGCGGACGTCAACCGCTTGGACAACCTCCGTGTAGGAACGGTTAGCCATCTTGGTCAGCTCGTTCTCGATTAGCATCGAGCGTGGATCCAACTGCGTACCCGCCAAGAAGTAGGCGATAGTGACGGCAACGAACAGCAGAACTACATAGTTCAGCAACCGTCGAATCAGATACTTTGTCATGCGAGGCCTTCTCTAGAGTGACGCCCTCCGCCTCGCTTGGACGATGGACGTCATTTCTTCGCTTATGGTCAGGCAGTCTATACCCAAGCATTGAGCTAATCACTTTTGGGCCTGTCGCGCTTACCAAAATCAGTTAAAAATCACGCCAGGTATTCCCCCAAAAGCATCAAACTCGCGCTCAAGTCGATAACTGACCGCTTCCAAACTAGGCTGAATCCGTGCAGATCGTCAACATGTTAGATCGTGGTCCCGTCGACTATATGAGCATCGACAGGCTTCAGCGTTACGTTCACGACGAGGTGGCGGCCCTTCGGATGCCGGACACCTTTATCGTGTGGGAGGCTCAGCCCACCTACACTGCGGGGCGACGAACAGAGGATAAGGACATCCCGGATACTTCCGTCCCGGTCATTCGCATGGATCGCGGCGGCTCGGTCACCTACCATGGTCCCGGCCAACTTGTGGTGTATCCCATCGTCAAGGTCAGGCCCCCGAAGGACGTGGTCGCCTTCGTGCGCAACACGGAGAGCGCGATCATCGCGGCGCTGGCCGAGCGCGGCATCGACTCGGTTCAGGTCGAGGGCCGCTCCGGGGTGTGGATTTGCGAGCCGGGCACGATCGACCGCAAGGTGTGCGCGATCGGCATCAAGTTCGCCGACGATGCCACCATGCACGGCCTGGCCCTCAACGTCACCACCAACCTGGAGGACTTCATGCGGGTGATCCCCTGCGGCCTGGCGGACGCCGGCGTCACCTCGCTCGCCCAGCTCGGGCACGCCACGACGCTCGACGACGCCGCGGCCACGCTCCTGCCTCACCTCGCGCGTGCCTATCAGCAATTCGCGCTGCGCCCCTCGGAGGGGCTGATCGAGGCGGACGCGAGTGCGATCATCGCGCAGATGGGCGACTTCCACCCCACCCCGCACGCCGAGACCGGCTCACGCTGGCAACCCCGGCACTCGTAACGGATCGGGCTTAGAATGACGACATACCTATAAAGGAGACAACGTGAGCCTCAGCATCGACCCGCGAAACCCCGGAGGACGCAAGCTGCTGCGCGTCGAAGAACGCAACGCTGAAACGCCGATCGAGTCCAAGCCGGTGTGGATCAAGACCACCGCTACCGTGGGCAAGGAATACACCGACATGCGCAACCGCGTGGACGGCGCCGGACTGCACACGGTGTGTAAAGAGGCCAACTGCCCCAACATTTACGAGTGCTGGGAGGATCGTGAGGCTTCCTTCCTCATCGGCGGCGACGTGTGCACCCGCCGGTGCGACTTCTGCTTCATCAAGACGGGCAAACCGACCGACTACGACGTCGACGAACCGCGCCGCGTGGCGGAGAACGTGCGCGAGATGCAGCTCAACTACGCCACCATCACGGGCGTGACCCGCGATGACCTCGAGGATGGGGCCTCCTGGCTCTACGCCGAGACGTGCCGCAAGATCCACGAACTGTGCCCGAACACGGGCGTCGAGCTCCTCATCGACGACATGCGCGGCGGCGCCCCCGCCCTCCAGCAGGTCTTTGACTCCCGCCCCGAGGTTCTCGCGCACAACCTGGAGACGGTCCCGCGGATCTTCAAGAAGATCCGCCCGGCTTTCCGCTATGAGCGCTCCCTTGACCTCATCACCTTCGCCTCGGAAAACAACCTCATCACGAAGTCGAACCTCATCCTTGGCATGGGCGAGACCTACGACGAGGTGCTGGCCACGATGGCGGACCTGCGCGGGGCCGGCTGCGACATCCTCACCATCACCCAGTATCTGCGCCCCTCCAAGCTGCACCACCCGATCGACAGGTGGGTCAAGCCGCAGGAATTCGTTGAACTGTCGAAGATCGGTTACGAGATGGGCTTCGCCGGTATCATGGCCGGCCCGCTCGTGCGCTCCTCCTATCGCTCGGGCTCGCTGTGGTCGCGGGCGATGAAGCACAAGGGCTGGGAGATCCCCGAAAATCTGCGCGCTATCGCCGGTGCGGGTGAGGATAAGCCGCTCTTTGCCCGCCAGGAGGCGGCCGCCGTCGTCGCCCGCCACAGCTGACCGCGCGGCAGAGCTAGCAGGGGGCCGTTCGTGGGCCGATTTGAGCCGTATCTTCGTATATACAAAGATACGGCTCAAATCGGCCCGTGAAGGGACGGCCTCCCCGCCTAAAGCGGCGGCGCACCGGGTCAGAACAACGCCACCAGGGCGTTGCGGTCGGCCTTGCCGTTGCCGTTGATCGGCAGCGCGTCCACCACGATGACCTTGCGCGGCACCTTGAAGCGGGCCAGGTGGGCGCCCACGTAGTTCTGGACGTCCTCGAGAGTGGGCGGCGCGTATCCGGCCTGCATGACCAGTGCCGCCGAGACCGTCTCTCCCCACTTCTCATCCGGCGTTCCCACGACCGCGCAGTCGGAGACGCCCTCCATCTGCGCCAGCACCGCCTGGATCTCCTCGGCCTGGATCTTGACCCCGCCGGAGTTGATGACGTTGTGTAGGCGCCCGGTCACCCACATGAAGCCGTCCTCGTCCAGGCGCACCAGGTCGCCCGTGTGCAACCAGCCGGAGCGGAAGGTTTGCGCCGTCATCAGCGGATCGTGCCAGTAGCTGGACACGACGTTCGGGCCGCGGACGATCAGCTCGCCCTCCCCCGCTTCGTTGCCGTCGGCGTCGACGATGCGGGCCTCCACGTGGGCGAAGGGCCGCCCGATCGAGCCCGGCCGATCCTCGAGCTGTTCGGCCGGGAGGTAGGCCCCGGACGCGGCCATCTCCGTCATCCCCCACACGTTCAGCGGCCTCAACCCGTGATCCACGAGGCGGCCCAGCAACGCCGGCGACACTACGCCCCCGCCGATGAGGGGCAGGCGCCAGTGGCTAAGATCGCGCTCGGCGAAGCTGGGATGGTCGAGGAGAGCGGCGTAGATGGTTGGCACGCCGAACATGATGTTCACCCGGTGCTCCTCGAGCAGGTCGAGCACGACGCCGGGGTTGAAGTCGCGCACAAGCACCACTTTCCCGCCGTGGGAGAAGAGGTCGAGGGTGGTGCCGTTGAAGCCGCCGATGTGGGTCATCGGCGCGACTGTGAGCACGCTGTCCAGGTTCGAATACTCGAAGCCCTCGCGGAAGTTCCGGCTGGCCCACCAAAGCTGCTCGTGGGTCAGTTCCACTGCCTTGGGGTGGCCCGCCGAGGCGGAGGTGAACAGCATCGCCGCCGGCCCCTCCGGGTACTGCCGGGAGTTCAGGGCGGTCGAGCCGTCCTTGATCGTGGTGATGAACTTGCCGTTCTGCGCCTCCATCGCGGCCCCGATCCCGATGAACCCGTTGGAGATCGCCGTGGAAACCGAGGCGGCGTCGTCGTCGACCACGAGGTGGAGCAGCGTCCCCGTGGAGGTGAACATCCCCAGGTCCGCGAGCTCCGCCTCGAGCACCACGACGCGCGGGCCGCTAAAGTCCACGATCGCCTGGTGGTCCGCGCGATTGAGTCGGGCGGAGACGGGGACGAAGACGGCACCCAGCCGCGCGCACGCCACATGGAGCAGCAGGTGGTAGGGCGAGTTGCGGGAGATGAGCATGACCCGGTCGCCGTTCGAGACGCCGGCCGCGGCGAGCATCTGGGCGAGCTGGCGGGTGCGCACGGCGGCCTCGACCACCGTGAGGGTCTTGCCGGCGTAGACGATCGATTCGCGCTGCGGGTGGGCGCGGGCCGCCCGGTCGAGGGCGTGAGCGGCGTTGTAGATGGGTTTCTTATGCACCGGCGTAGTATCCTCGCAGAATCGAAGTCATGGCCTGGATGTCGGCCGGCGAGGAGATCTCGCGGATCGAGTGCATGGACAGCAGCGGCACGCCCACGTCGACCGTGAGTACCCCGAGCCGAGTGGCGGTGAGCGGGCCGATCGTGGAGCCGCACGGCACGTCGTTGTTGGACACGAACTGTTGGGTCGCGGCCCCCGCGGCGGCGGCCGAGCGCAACCAGAGCGCGGTGCCCTCCGCCTCGGTGGCGTAGCGCTGGTTGGCGTTCACCTTCAGCAGCGGGCCGCCCCCGAGGACGGGGTGGTGGTCCGGGTCGTGCATTCCCGCCTTGTTGGGGCTGATCGAGTGCCCGGCGTCGGCGGAGACGCACGTGGAGTTGGCGATCATCCGGGCGAAGCGCTCGTCGCCGACGGCGTCGAGATCGAGGCTGGCGGCGATGCGGCGTAGCGCGGTCTCGAGGAGGGGACCGGCCGCGCCGGAGTAGGTGGACGATCCGACCTCCTCGTGGTCGAAGGCCACGAAGATCGCCACGTCAGGGCCGGCCGCGACGGCCGCCTCCGTCTCGGGCGCGAGGAAGGCTGTCAGCGAGGTGAAGACCGAAGAGAGGTTGTCCTGGCGGCCGGATGCGAAGAAGTCCTGCCCGCTCACCCCGCCGAACACGGCAGGTTTCTGCACGTCGTAGGCGAACAGATCGAAGGCTGCGGCGCGCTCGGGGTCGACGCCGGCGAGCCCGCACACGTAGGGCAGCAGGTCGGCCTCGCCCACGGCCCAGATCGGCTTGAGGTCCCCCTGGCGGGAGAGCGTGAGGTTGTCGTTGACCGAGCGGTCGAGGTGCGGGGCGAGCTGGGGGATGGTCATGATCGCGGGCGTGCGCACGAGGTGAACGCTGCCGTCCAGGTCGGTGACGACGCCGGCGAGCCCGAGGTCCCGGTTCAGCCACGAGTTGAGCAAGCCACCGCCGTAGACCTCCACGTTGACCTGGCCGAATCCGTAAGCCTGGCTGGAGGGGGTGGGCTTGACCTTGAAGCTCGGCGAGTCGGTATGGGAGCCGACGATGCGGAAGCCCGAGTCTGCCCCCACCTCGCCGACGTGCCAGGCGAGGACGGCCCCGCCGCGCACGAGGTAGCCCCTGCGCTGGCCCGCCCAAGCGGCCTGCTCGTCCTGGCGGACGTACCCGGCCGCCTCGAGGCGGCGCGCGATCTCAGCCGCCGCGTGGAAGGAGGAGGGGGAGGCACCAATGAATGACGCATAATCCTGGATCAACGTAGACATGAGGACATTCTACGGCCTCAGGCCCAAACCGGCTCGATCCATTTCCTGAGCCAATGAGGCGCTGCCGGAAACTATTGTTCTTGCGCGGCAAGCGCGCCGAGGAGGAAGACCCAAGCGTCCCGGTCTGGGCGAATGAGGTCGAGGTGGTCAGCGCCCTCCACGACGGCGAGGTTGAAGGGCTCGGCGCGTAGCTCGCGCGAGCGGTCAACGGGCACGAGCGTGTCGTCGACGCCGTGAATGATGTCGACCGTCAGTTCCCGGGAGCGGAAGCGCGCGGGGCCGACCTGGTAGTAGGCGAAGAGCGGGTCGTAAATGGCGTAGCGGTCCGGGACGCGCTCCGGCGTGCCCCCGATCCAGCGGGCCGTGGTGGCGCCCTCTCCCGCCTCATGCACGTCGCGCGCCAGGTCGAGGATCGGGGCCAGGAGGATGGCTGCGCGCACGCCCGTCTCGGGTGCGAGCGTCACATTCATCGCGAATGTACCCCCGACGTCGTGCCCCACCCACACGGCCTGGCCCAGGACGGGATGCATGCCGAGCGTCGTGTAGTCGTGGGCCGTGAGCTCGGGGCGCGAGTCGACGCGCCGGTAGTCCACCAGGCCCACGCAGTAGCCGGCGCGGGCGAGCGCACGGGCGGCAGGTCGGGTCGCGGCGAGGGCGTTGTCGAATATGGCCCCGTGGACGAGGCAGACTGGCTGGCCTGCCGGGTCGCCGTACCACTCAATAACCTGTGCCGGCGAGTCGCCGTACGTCTCCACGCGGTCGGGTACCACCGGCAAGGCCGTCAGCCACTGCACGGCCTGCTCTTCCCTGAGGGAGAGCCCGGTATGTCGAGATTCCATCGCCTAGTTGCTTTCGGCACCCATGTCGTTGACGAAGGCGCGTTGCGCGGGGCTTTCCACCGCGTGGGCGTCATAGTTGGCCTTGACGAAGTCGATCGCGGCGTGCGGATCCATGCCGTCGAGGACCCCCATGATCGCGAGCGCGGTGCCGGTTCTGCCCACACCGCCGGCGCAGACGACCTCCACCTTCTCGCTTTGCGCGCGTTCCCACGCCTCGCGTAGCACCTCGTGGGCTTGGGCGGGGCGACGCGGCAGGCGGAAGTCCGGCCAGTCGATCGTGATGGTCTCGGTTGCCGAGGTCACCAGGCCCGAGTCGCCGTAACGCGAGCCAACCCCGGTGGTGAGCAAAATGCACAGGTCTGCCGGGTCGTCGGCGGGCTTGCGCCACGAACGACCGCGGATTCGACGTCCGGACGGGAATTCCACGACGCCTTGGGACTTCGACCAGCGCTCCACTGTGCCCCCTCGCTCCATCGTGCTCCCTCGATCTGGTGATGATTTCACCGTACCAACCGCGGGCAGATTTTCGAAAAGCTCTCCCCAAGAAATAGGCACATCTAGCGCAAGATCACACTCGCCCGCGTGCGCGCGTCACGAAATTGCGTGGTGTCTCACATGGAGCGCAAGAATCAGATAATCTTGAGATCGAGAGAAATGTTGTCCGCGAAGGAGACCTCATGACCCGGATCATCTACACCCACACCGACGAAGCCCCCATGCTCGCCACCGCCTCCCTGCTGCCGATCATCGAGGGCTTTACCGCCCAAGCCGGCATCGACGTCGAACAGCGCGATATCTCCCTGGCCGGGCGCATCATCGCCGCCCTGTCCGACTTCCTTCCGCAGGATCAGCGTCAGCCCGACGCGCTCGCCGAACTCGGTGAGCTCGCCGGCCGCCCCGAGGCCAACATCATCAAGCTACCCAACATCTCCGCCTCCATCCCGCAACTGAAGGCCGCCATCGCCGAACTCCAGGCCGAAGGCTACGCGCTGCCCGACTACCCCGAGGCCCCCGCCACGGACGAGGAACGCGAGATTCGCGCCCGTTACGACGCCGTCAAGGGCTCGGCCGTCAACCCTGTGCTCCGCGAAGGAAACTCCGACCGCCGCGCCCCCCAAGCCGTCAAGAACTACGCCAAGGCCCACCCGCACTCGATGAAGCCGTGGTCGCCCGACTCGCGCACCCGAGTTGCCACCATGGAGGGAGGCGACTTCCGCGCCAACGAGATCAGCGCCGTCGTCCAAGGTGAGGGCACGGCACAGATCGTCTTCGTCTGCGCGGACGGTGAGCGCGTGCTACGCGAGGTCCCCGTGGCCGACGGGGAGGTCTTCGACGCCACCAAGATGGAGGCCGGCGCGCTCGACGAGTTCCTGGCCGCCACCGTCGCCGAGGCGAAGTCCTCCGACGTGCTCTACTCCCTCCACTTGAAGGCCACCATGATGAAGGTCTCCGACCCGATCATCTTCGGCCACGCCGTGCAAGCCTTCTTCCCCCAGACCTTCGCCGACTACGGAACCCAGCTCGCGAGCGCGGGCCTGTCCCCCAACGACGGCCTCGGCTCGGTGTTCGCAGGGCTCGCGGCGCTGGAGAACGGCGCCGAGATCCGCGCCTCCTTCGAGCGTGAGCTCGCCACCGGCCCCGGCCTGTCGATGGTGAACTCCGAGCGCGCCATCACCAACCTTCACGTTCCCTCCGACGTGATCGTGGACGCCTCGATGCCGGCCATGATCCGCAACGGCGGCAAGGCCTGGGGCCCGGACGGCGACCCGGCCGACACCCTCGCCGTCATCCCCGACTCGAGCTACGCCGGCGTCTACGAGGCCGTCATCGAGGACTGTAAGGCGAACGGGGCCTTCGACCCGACCACGATGGGCACCGTCCCGAACGTCGGCCTCATGGCGCAGAAGGCCGAGGAATACGGCTCGCACGACAAGACCTTCGAGATTTCCGAGCCCGGCCGCGTGGAGGTGCGCAAGGACGGCGAGGTGCTCCTGAGCATCGAGGTCGCTGCGGGCGACATCTACCGCTCTTGCCAGACCAAGGACGCCCCCATCCGCAACTGGGTCTCCCTCGCCGTGAGTCGTGCCCGCATTTCCGGAATGCCCGCCGTGTTCTGGCTCGACCCGGAGCGCGCCCACGACCGCACGATCCGTGCCAAGGTGGAGGCCTACCTGCTCGAAGAGGACACCACCGGGCTCGACATCCGCATCATGTCCCCCGTGGAGGCCACGCGCTTCACGCTCGAGCGCATCCGCAAGGGCGAGGACACGATCTCGGTGACCGGCAACGTGCTGCGCGACTACCTGACCGACCTGTTCCCGATCATGGAGCTGGGAACGTCGGCGAAGATGCTCTCCGTGGTCCCGCTCATGGCCGGCGGCGGTCTGTTCGAGACGGGTGCGGGCGGCTCGGCCCCCAAGCACGTCGAGCAGCTCATCAACGAATCGCACCTGCGTTGGGACTCCCTCGGCGAGTTCCTGGCACTCGCCGAGTCGCTACGGCAGCTCTCCCGCTACGCTGATAACCCGCGCGCCGCGATCCTCGCAGACGCGCTCGACCGCGCCACCGAGACGCTGCTGAGCGAGGGCCACTCGCCGCAGTACAAGACCGGCACGCCCGACACCCGCTCCTCGCACGCGTGGCTCGCCATCTACTGGGCCGACGAACTCTCGAAGTCCGACGACGCCGACGTCGCCGCCACCTTCGCGCCCTTCGCCAAGGCGCTCGCCGAGGGCGCCGAGGAAATCGAGGCCGAGCTGCTCGCCTCGCAGGGCAAGCACTCCGGGATCCAGGGCTACTACCATCCGGATAAGGCGCAGGTGGAGGCCATCATGCGCGCCTCGGCCACGCTCAATTCCGTGATCGACGCGATGCGGAAGTAGCCCCCGCCTTCGCGTGCGTCCACCAGAAGAACAGCCCGATCAGCAGCCCGCCGCCCACGATGTTGCCAAGCGTGACGGGGATGAGGTTGTCGATCAGGAATGAGTCAACGGTGAGGGTAGCGGTGGCGCTCGGCTCCAGGCCGAGCGCCACCGCGCCGTCAGAGGTCCAAAACTGCGGACCCGCCACCGCCCTCGTGGCAATCGCCATCGGGATGAGGAACATGTTCGCCACCGAGTGCTCGAAGCCCGTGGCCACGAACAGGGCGACCGGGGCGAAGGCGGCCAGGATCTTGTCGGTGGTGGTCTTTCCCGTGTAGGCGGCCCATATGGCTAGGCACACCGCCATGTTGCACAGGATGCCGAGTACGAATGCCTGCCCCCACGTGTGGGAGAGCTTCGCCATCGCGGCGCTCATCGCCGCCGCGCCCCACGCGCCCTCGCCCTGCATGTAGGTGCCGGAGGCCACGATGAGCGCCGCCAACGTCACGGCACCCGCGAAGTTGCCCAGGTAGACGATCCCCCAGTGCTTTGCCCACTGCCGCAGGCCGATCCGGCGCTCGGCAAGCGGGACGAGGGTCATCGTGGTGGAGGTGAACAGGTCCGCTCCCGTGAGGATCACCAGGATCAGGCCAACCGAGAATGACAGCCCGCCCACCAGCTTGGCCAGCCCATACCACGCGTGGGATGCGCCCATCTGCGTCGTCGTGTAGAAGACGAAGCCAAGCCCGATGAGGACTCCTGCCATGACCGCGAGCGCGAAGGATTTACGCGCCGGGGAGGTGGCCTTGTGGTACATCTGCTCGGCCAGGTAGACGGCGGTTTCATCAGCGGTACGGGAGATCGTGGACATGGCCAACCTTCTGCTCGGTATCGGGGACACCCTATCTTAAGTTACCCGGCCGTATAATCCGCGATCGGGCGGCCCCGACACTTCACTTGAATATGCCGGCTACCGATCGCTATACGGGCCTGGCCGCCTTCAGATTCATGACTTGCGTCGGAGTCCGGCGTCGTCACCGGTGTCGAAGCCCGGCGTCGCTACTGGTAGGAGACGAAGTCCGGACGCGGCTGAAGCTGGTAGGTCTGCTCGGGAGTGAGCATCGGCCGGTCCTCGTCGTAGAAGTTCTTCCAGCCCCAATGCTCCACGCTCGGCGCGTTCTCCAGCAAGGTCTGCCAGGTGCTGGCCTTCGCCTCCTGCGTGCCCTGCCCATCCACGTGAATGAGATAGGCCAGTTCCGCTCGGCTTTGGTCGAGCTGGTCGATGTCGCGCAGCATCTGCACCTGGAACTGGTGCAAGACGAGCAGCTTCTGCGGCAAGGCGTTCTCGCGCACGAAGTCGGCCAGGTAGGACACGACCGCGTTGACCTCGGCGATGTCGACGTGCCCGCTCTGGGCAAGCGGTAGCTCGCCGGCGTGCAGGCGCCACTCGGGGTCGAGCGCCACGCCCACATTCGGGTAGGCCAGCAGCTCCTCGTAGGCCTTGACCTGGCTGAGGAAGTCGGAACGGCCCGGCTGGAAATCGAGCACCACGTACTGGCCGGCCGCCTGCGCCGCCTCAATGAGCGGCTTGAAGCCCTCGGGATCCCACTCGGTGGAGTAGTTACCGTCCCCACCCGGGCCGCCGGAGGCCACCGTCACGATGATCTCGAGCGCACCGATCACCTTCTCGTCGGTGAGGGCGCCGTATGAGGCCGCCGTCTCCCCCGCGCGGGCGACCGTCTCCTCCACCCCCTGCTCGCCGAGCACGCCCAGGGCGCCGTTATGGGGCGAACCGTAGAGCGCCACGTAGCGCTTGCCCCCGAAGACCAGCTGCCCTCCCCCAGGAAGCTGCACGCCCGACGCCGCCGTCGCGACCTTCCAGTCCAGGTCCGGGTCCTCAGTGGCGAAGCTCGCCACCACTCCCGTCGCCTTTCCCAGCGCCGCCACCATCTTCGCATCCGCGCGCGGGTCGGGCCCCGAGAGCAGGGCCTTCCCGCCGGCACCGACCGACGTGCCGACGGCGGCCAGGTTAGTCCCGTCGGTCAGCACAACCGAGCCGGGTGAGCGCCTCGCGGCACCGACGTCGATTTTAAAGGCGGAAGCGGAGGCGGGTTCCTCGTCGTAAATGACGGTGCCGAGCGTGGTCAGGGCCTCCTCGACGCCCTCGTCCCCCGCCAGATCACCCACGTATGTCAGGCGAATGCCGAGCCCGTCAGCCACCGCCCGCGCACCGGCGGCAAGCGGAAACACGTCCCGACCTGAGCCCCACTGCGCATCCGGGGCGACGCCGTCGGCAAGGACCACCCTCACACCGAGGCGGTCGAGCTCATCCCTGACCTGCTGTGTCGGCTCGGCGCCGGCCAGGAGCACGGGGATGCCGAGCGCGGCGGCGTAGGAGGTCGCCGTCCACGAATCCTCAGCGGCCACAATCGCCACCTGCGCCGAAGTGAATCCCGCCGTGGATGCCTCGATCGATGCCGCGACGGGATCAGCAGGCAGGATCACCCGCTTGACCGGTTGGGCCACGGCAAGAGGCTGCGGGTCGGGTGTAGCTGCAGCGTTCGGCGTCGTGGAGGGTCCGGGCGAGAGCTGCACGGCGGCGTCGTCGCGTCCGAGCGCGATGGCGGCGATCCCGGCCAACACCGCGACGACCAGCACCACGAGCAACTTCTTCATTCTTCACCCCTCGCGCTCAACGCTACTCCGCGTCCGCCGCTACTTCATGCCGGCACTACTTCAGGCCGTCACTACTTCAGGCCGGGGCAGACGCTAGAGCCCCCTTCGCAGATCGGGTGCGCCCTGCGGAGCGATGGTGACGTGGGCGGCGTCTCTGCCGTAAACCCACAGGAGCACCTCACCCGGCTCACCCGTCACGGTCACGACACCGCCCGCCGCCGACTTCGGATGCAGGTCCAGCGTAAGACGACCAGGGATGCGCAGCTGCACCGGGTGGGACGCGCGGCGGAGGATGAACCGCGGTGCCACCATCACCGCCTTCGTCAACGCCGCCCGCTCGTGCCCGCTCAGTTCCCGGGCCGGGACAAGCGTGCCGTCGACCATCCACTGACCCCGCCGAACGTCTTCGTGATGGACGAAGTGCTCCGCCAGGTTCATCCACCGATCCACAATCCGCACAGGGCTAAACCTGCCCGGACCCTCCGCCCACGCCTCCACCAGCTCGTCGTACGGGCGAGCCAACACCTGGGAGGTGACCGTCTCCAAATGCCCCTGCGCCGCCGCGACGAACATCCCCGCCGCCGCGTCCGGACGATTCTCGCGGATCCACAGGTGGGCCGCGAGGTCCCGCGTGGCCCAGCCCTCGCACAGCGTGGGCGCCTCGGGCCCCTTGGCGATCAGGAGGTCGGCGAGTCGACGTCGTTCATCATGAGAAAAGCTCATAGGTTTAGCCTAGACCAGATGCCACCGAGCCACGGTTGGAAGTTGGCCGGAGGCGATATTGGCAACTCTGCCTATACGTGCGGGCGGTAGATATAGAACAATGAGCAATATGACTGAGTACGAACCCTACAAGTACGCCAACCCCGACTACGCCGACCCCTCGGCCGTCAGCTCCGCCGACCGCTCGTGGGCGATGCTCGCCCACCTGTCCGCCATCATCGCGTGGGTGGTCTCCGCTGGCTGGGTCTCCTTCATCGGCCCCATCGCGATCTGGTTCCTGAAGAGCGACCGGCCCTACGTCCGCCGCGCGGCTGCCCAGTCCTTCAACTTCAACCTAGGCATGTGGCTGATGTCGGTCGTCGGCTGGATCCTCATCTTCACGCTCATCCTTCTGCCCGTCGGCGTCATCCTCATCATCGCGAGCTTCATCCTCACCGCCTGGCACCACATTCGGGCCACCATCGCGGCCTCCAACAACCGCCCCTACCACTACCCCTACCAGATCAAGATCCTCAGCTAACCGGTTGCGGCTGGTTGCCGCGGGCGCATCTTCCCACGGGTGAGGTTTTCCCGCGGGTGAGGACGCGCCCGCCGTCGTCGAATGAAAACCGGCCCGGTGGCATGCGGGCGGTGTGTCTATACTGGCTTCGTGACTTCCCCATCCCAGGCGGTTCGCCGCGTCATCCTCGCCGTCGCCCTCCTCAACCTGGCCTACTTCTTCGTCGAATTCGTCATGGCGATCGAGCTGGGCTCGGTGTCCCTCTTCGCCGACTCCGTCGACTTCCTCGAGGACACCGCGATCAACCTGCTCGTCTTCTTCGCCCTCGCCTGGTCGGCGACGGCACGACGCCGGGCGGGTAGCGCCCTCGCCCTCATCATCCTCGTACCGGCGATCGCCGCCCTGGTGACCGCCGTCGCGAAGATCATCCATCCCGCGGTGCCCGAGCCGGGCGCGCTCACGGTCACGGCGGTCGGCGCACTGGCCGTCAACGTGACCTGCGCCGTGTTACTCATGCGTTTCCGCGACCACGACGAGGGCGCTGGCCTCGTGCGCGGCGCCTGGCTCGCCGCCCGCAACGACGCCCTGGCCAACCTGCTCATCATCGCCGCCGGGCTCGCCACCGCGTTCGTGTACACCGCGTGGTTCGACATCGTCGCCGGGCTGATCATCTCCTACATCAACTTCAGCGCCTCCCGCGAGGTGTGGCAGGCTGCCCGCTTCGAGGGCGACCCGATGGAGCTCCTCGACGACGACGATTAGCGGCTACTCCTCCGGCTCGTAGGGCGAACCCGGGCCCGGCATCCACTTAATGCCCGGCACATTCCACTTCTCCGCCTTCATCACCTGCGTCACCCGCTTGGCGAGCTTGCCCTGGAGACGATCCACGTAGATGCGACCCTTGAGGTGGTCATATTCGTGCTGGAGGATGCGGGCAAACCAGCCGCGCGCCTCCAACTCGTACCATTCACCCTTCTCGTTTTGCGCACGAAGCAGAGCGTAGGGGGAACGGCGGATCGGGAAGGAGTATCCGGGGAAGGACAGGCACCCCTCGGAGTCGGCGTGCTTGTCCGGTTCAATCGTGTCAATCGGCTCGATCAGTAGCGTGGGGTTGATCGCGACGCCGCGCTCGGGTCCGTCGTGCTCGTCGAAGACCCACACGAACATCGCCTTATCCAGGCCGATCTGGGGTGCGGCCAGCCCGACGCCGGGGGCCGCGACGGTGGTTTCGTACATGTCCTCCACCAGCTGGGCGAGGTCGGCGTCGAACTGTGTGACGGGCTCGGAGACCTTGTGAAGAACGGGGGAACCATAGACGTGAATCGGATAGATCATGGGACTAGGTTACGCCATCGCGAGCTGCCAGCGTCATCAGGCCGCAAAGACGGCCGACGCGACTCGGGAGGAGAAGGGATCTTCCCATACGCGCCATACCTGCCATACACGCCAATGATTTCTGGAACAGCTCCATTGTGAATTGACAGACACAGCCATGGGGAATCCCATCCGCCGGGCACCTACTGGCTACGCTGGTCACGGCAGCAAGGGCGCCTGTTGCGCACTTGTTGCGTTGATCGGCTCCCTTCTCACACACGTTAGAAGGAACATCATGCTTAAGGGCTTCAAGGAATTCATTTCGCGCGGCAACGTGCTCGACCTCGCAGTCGGCGTCATCATCGCCACCGCTTTCTCCGCCATCGTCAAGGCGCTCAACGAGGAGATCCTCATGCCGCTTATCGGCGCCATCTTCGGCAAGCCGAACTTCGACCACATCTGGACCATCAACATCAACGGGGCCAAGATTCTCCCCGGCACCCTCATCACCACCACCGTCAACTTCCTCATCGTCGCCGCCGCGATCTACTTCTTCATCATCGTCCCGATCAACAGGCTGAAGAAGCCCGCGGAGCCGGTCGAGGAGACCCCGGTCAAGACCGACGAAGCCGTCCTTCTTGAGGAGATCCGCGACCTGCTCGCCCGCCAACAGAACTAGGGCGTCGGGGAATCATGAGGGGCGGCTGTCCGGTCGGACGGCCGCCCCTCATCCCGCACGGGCCGACACAACTCATGAATCTCAGGCCAACCAGGCCCATATAGCAACCGGCAGCCGACATATTCAAGTGAACTGTCGGCAGGTGGCCCACATCCTCAGGTGAACTATCGACGACAGGCCCAGGCCCGTCACTGGCAAAGCCCCGGCGCTGAGCCGAGGTCGGCGCACCACCAAGCCAGGCTGGCGCGCCACCAGGCCCGGAGGAGAACTCGCCGCCCGCTAGGCGGCGTACCCCTACCGCTCTTGAGCGCTCACCTTGCCTTTGCCCAGGCCGAGGTAGCCGACGTAGCCGAGTACGAGGGCGACGATCACGCCGATGTTGCCGGCTGCCCACACGGAGTCGCGGCCGCCGATCACGCCCAGCAGGTAGCCCTGCCAGTTGTTCCACGCGGCGTCCTCGGCGAAGCCGTTCACCACCAGGCCCCAGCCGATCACGCAGGCCACCACCATGAGCGCGATTGACGCCCAGTTGTAAGCCCCGTAACGACCGGACGGCTCGAAGAGGGCCGCCTCGTCGTAGTCGCGCTTGCGCAGCGTGATGTCGGCCATCATGATTCCGGCCCACGCCGCGAGCGGCACACCGAGCGTGATGAGGAACGATTGGAAGGGCCCGATGAAAGTGGGCGAGAAGAACACCACGAACACGGTGCCCGCAGTAAGGATCACGCCGTCGATGAGGGAGGCCGCCGGCCGCGGGATCTTGATCCCGAGGGTGAGCAGCGTCAGGCCCGAGGAGTAGATACCGTTGATCGCGCCGGAGAGCAGCGCGAGGATCGCGGTGATAAGGAACGGCACGAGGAACCACGTGGGCAGCAGTGCGGCGAGGGCGCCCACCGGGTCGTTGCCGACGTTCTCGGCGAGTACCGGATCCGAGCCGGCGAGCAGCAGTCCGAACGTGATCAGCACGACCGGCCCGAGCGAGCCACCGAAGGTGTTCCAAAAGACGATCTGCCCGCCGCTGGCGTCGCGCGACTGGTAACGGGCCCAGTCGGCGGCGATATTGATCCAGCCCAGGCCCATGCCGGTCATCACCATCGTCATTGCACCGATCATCTGCGCAGGCGAGCCGGAGGGGATGTCGAGGACGGCGCCCATGTCAATATGCCCGACCACCAGGAAGATGTAGATGATCGTGGTGATACCGGTGAGCCATGTCAGCACGGACTGCATTTTCATGATGATGTGGTATCCGGCTACGGCTCCGAGCACGATGAGGGTTGCCACGACGACGGCGGCGCCGATACGCACACCCACTGAGCCCTCCTCGGCCCAGCCCAGCCGGGCGAAAATGGTGGAGGTGGCGAGCACGGCGGTGATCGCGAGCATGGTCTCCCAGCCGATCGAGGTCAGCCAGGAGATGACGCCGGGGATCTTCGCGCCCTTAACGCCAAAGGCGGCGCGCGACATGACCATGGTGGGCACGGAGCCACGCTTGCCGCCGATCGCGATCACTCCGCACAGGAAGAAGGAAAGGATCACGCCGACGATGGTCACCACCGTGGCCTGCCAGAACGAGATACCGAACCCGAGCACCCACGCCCCATAGGACATGCCGAAAACGGACACGTTGGAGGCAAACCAGGGGAGGAACAAGTTGTGCGGCTTGGCCGTGCGCTCCGATTCCTTGACGATCTCGATACCCACCACCTCGATGCCGAAGGACTTCTCGGTAGGGGGCACATCATCCATTGCCATGTTCACTCCGTTCACGGACACTTGCGTGGGGCCTTTGGCTTGTTTCTACCCTAGCCGCGAATGGAAAGGCAATACTATCAGCGGATTTGAGACAGCCAGCGCGCCGCGATGGCGGCGGGCATCTCCTGGTCCTCCACGGGATTTCATCAGCCGCGTTCGCGGCCTTGCGGCATGTGTCCGATGAACTGGTCGGGGTTGAGCGGCGGGCGGTGAGACTCGTCCAGGCGCTGACGGTGGGAGGCATCGATGTCACCCACGTACAGCCAGCCCATGAGTAGCTCGTTCTCCCCTAAGCCATGCGCCCTGCGCACCTGCGGTGCGTTCGCGAAGATACCCGTCCGCCACATCACTCCCCAGCCCGCCTGCCACAGCGCGAGCTCGAGCAGGTGCCCCACGCCGGCCGCGGTGGCGTGCTGTTCCCACGTCGGCACCTTCTCGTGCTCGACGGGGCTCGCCACCAGCGCGATGAGAAGCTCGGCGCGGAATGGCTTGGGATTGACCTCCCCCTCCGGGCGCTCGATTCCCTGGGCGGCGTCGAGGGCGCGCGCCAGCGTCAGTCGGTCCTCCCCGCGCAGGAGGATGAGTCGCCACGGGCGTAGCGACTTGTGGTCGGCCACGTGTGTGACGGCGGCGAGCAGGGTGCGAATCTCCTGGTCCGACGGCGTGTTCGGCCCGACCTTCGAGACGGATCGGCGGTGCGCGATTGCATCCAGGACGGGGTCATCGATGAACTTCATGGCGGACTCCAAACGTAGACACGTCAGGGGAGTCTACGTTTTACCAGCACCTACGCTGTAGGGTCCTATGCTGGCGGCGAACTACTGCCCGGTGGCCGGCTGGCACTTCATGGCCGCCTCGAACAGCACCGACAGGTCGGCGTCGCTCGGCGTCGTCGTCGGGTCGCTGATCAGCGTGTTGAGGGTGTCGGCCGAGAGCTTGTCGTAGGCGAAGTCAGCCATGCACTGGGCCGCCTCGTTGATCTGCGCCGTCATCTCCGGGTCGCTCGTCTTGCCCTGCTGCTCGAGCGCGGCGTTCGCGCCCTTAAGAAGCACCGCCTTGAACTCCTCCTTCGAGGCCTTCGGATTGCCCTGAGAGTCGACGTCCGAGGAGGCCGTCCCCGTCTGGCCCTGAGCCGGCTCCGTGGTTTTTTCAGCGGCTTGCGTGGTGGCCTCGGTGCTCGGCGTTGCCTGGGTGCTCGCCGAGCTCGTCTGCGCGGGCCCCGGATCGGTGTTTGCGCACGCGGTAAGGCCAAGTGCCAGTGCGAACGCGAATGCCATCTTCTTCATGTGTCCTCCATCAACGGGTGGTCACCATAAAACCACATCCGAGGCGGCCGGCGCATCCGCACGAGCCGGCGCTGGCCCAATTCTCACGGCGCTGCCGCCTTGAAGTGGCGCTGCCGCCTTGGAGTGGCGCGGCACGTTTCGCGCGGCCGCTGCGGTGGGGAGGCTAGGCGCCGCCGTCGTGGGGGGGCAGTCATCGTGAGGGGGCCGCCGTCGTCGACGACGCACCGAGTCCACATCCTGAAACCGGTGTCCCGATATCTGGCTCGCGTCTAAAGTTGCTGTACACGCACTAAGGAAGGGCCCACCATGAAACGACGCGGTTTCCTCGCACTCATCGCAAGCGCCACCCTCCTGCTCTCCGCCTGCTCCGGCGGATCGGGGTCCGGCTCAGGATCGGGCACTTCCGGCGACGCCGACTACGCCATCGCCATCACCCAGATCGTCAGCCACCCCGCACTCGACGCCTCTATCGAGGGCTTCAAGGAGGCGATCGCCGACGCCGGACTGAACGTCGCCTACACCGAGAGCAACGCCAACAACGACCAGACGATCGTCGCCTCGATCGCCGGGACGCTAGCCAAGGACGACTACGATCTCATCCTCGCCGTCGCCACCCCCATGGCCCAAGGAGTCGCCCAGGCCGTGGCCACCACCCCGGTGCTCTTCACCGCCGTCACTGACCCGGTCAGCGCCGGGCTCGTCGACTCCGTCGAAGCCCCGGGCGCGAACGTCACCGGCACCACCGACGCCAACCCCGTGCGCCAGCAGCTCGAGCTCATCAAGGAGATCCAACCCGACGCCGCCTCGATCGGCGTCGTCTACCACTCCGGCGAGGCAAACTCGATCGTGCAGGTGGGCTGGTTGAAGGAGGCCGCCGCCGACCTCGGACTCGAGGTGAAGGAGGCCACCGTCACCAACACCTCCGAGGTGCAGCAAGCCGCCGATTCCCTCGACGTCGACGCGATCTACGTCCCCACCGACAACACGGTCGTCTCCGCGATCGACTCGGTGCTCGCCATCGGCGAATCGAAGAGGATCCCGGTCTACTCCGCGGAGGGCGACACCGTGAAAAACGGCGCTATTGCCACCTACGGCCTGTCCTACCACGCCCTCGGCTACCAGACCGGGGAGATGGCCGTACGCATCCTGCAGGGCGCCGACCCCGCATCCATGCCGGTGGAGAGCCAGAAAGACCTCCTCCTCTACCTCAACCTCGCGGCCGCCGACCGCATGGGCGTGACGATCCCGGACGACGTCGTGGGGCGCGCCGAGACCGAGAACATCTACAAGTAACCCGGAGGGCGCCGCCTTCCACGGAGGAGCATCATGGTCACCGCGATTGAACTGGGCCTGCTGTACGCCATCATGGCGCTCGGCGTCTACCTGACGTTCCGCATCCTCGACTTCCCCGACCTGACCGTGGACGGCAGCTTCGCCACCGGCGCGGCGACGACGGCGATCACGGTGGTCAACGGCGTCGACCCGATCCTGGCCACCGTCGCGGGCTTCGCCGCCGGCATGGCCGCCGGAGCCGTCACCGGCATCCTACACACGAAGGCCAACATCGACGGGTTGCTCGCCGGCATCCTCACCCAAATCGGGCTGTACTCGATCAACATCCGGATCATGGGTGCGCCCAACATCTCGCTCCTGCGCGAGGACACGCTCATGTCTCCCCTGCGCGAGTCCGGGTGGCTCGGGGCGGGCAGCTGGATCGGCTCGCTCATCCTCCTGCCCGCAGTGCTCATTATCCTCGGGCTCATCGTCTGGTTCCTCCACACCGACCTCGGCCTGGCCATGCGCGCCACCGGCGACAACGCCCAAATGATCCGCTCCTTCGGCGTCTCCACCGACACGCAGAAGATCCTCGGCCTGTCGATCTCCAACGGGATGGTCGCCCTGTCCGGCTCGCTAGTTGCCCAATACCAAGGCTACGCAGACGTGTCGATGGGGATCGGCATCATCGTGGCCGGCCTGGCCTCCGTGATCATTGGCCAGGCGATCATCGGACGCCTCAACGTCTTCCGGGCCGCCTCCGCCGTCGTGCTCGGCGCGATTCTCTACCGCGTGGTGCTCTCCCTCGCGATCGACGCCGGCCTGACCCCCACCGACACCAAGCTCATCTCCGCTGTGCTCGTCATCATCGCGCTCGTCGTGCCGCAGATGAGCTTCCTGCGGCGTGTACCCAAAGCATTCAGGCCCAAGAGCGAGGACGCGCTACAAAATCCAAGCATCCTGCCCGACGACCTCGCGGCACGTGTCACGGCCGGCGAGACCGGCGCGGGCGGCGTCGTGGGCGCGGCTGATCCGGGCGACGTCGTGGGCGCGAGCGGCCGAGACGCAGCCGACGGGCCCGAAGTTGGAAAGTAGGCACACATGCTGGAACTGACGAACGTATCGAAGACCTTCTTCCCCGGCACCGTCAACGAGCGGCGAGCCGTGACGAACCTAGATTTCACGATGGAGCGCGGGGAATTCGTGACCATCATCGGCTCCAACGGCGCCGGAAAGTCCACGCTCCTGAACCTCATCTCCGGCTCGATCCGCACAGACTCGGGCACAGTCCGCATCGACGGGCGGGACGTGACCAAGCTGAACGACCACCAGCGCGCAAGCTTCGTGGGCCGAGTCTTCCAGGATCCACAGGCGGGCACCGCCCCACACATGAGCGTCGAGGAGAACCTGGCAATCGCCTACCGGCGCGGGCATGGACGCAGTTTGGCCTGGGCGTTGACAGGCAAGCGTCGCGCACTGTTTCGCGAGCAGCTGCAGATCCTGGAGCAGGGCCTGGAGGGCCGACTCGATGACTGGGTGGGGCTTCTGTCTGGCGGGCAACGCCAGTCACTGTCATTGCTCATGGCGACGTTTACCCAGCCGCAGGTGCTGCTACTCGACGAACACACCGCCGCGTTGGACCCGCAGCGCGCCGAGCTCGTCACTCGGCTCACCGAGGAGCTCGTGGCCCGCGACAACCTCACCACCCTCATGGTCACGCACAACATGGAGCAGGCCCTCGCGCTTGGCAACCGGCTCATCATGATGCACGAGGGGCACATCATCTTCGACGTCGCCGGCAAGGAGAAGGCCTCCATGAGCGTGGCCGATTTGCTCGAACGTTTCGCATCGGCGAAGGGCGCGCTGTCGGATCGCACACTCCTGGGGTAGGCCACGGGGGCGCGGTTTTAGAGCGGTTTGACCATGATCAGACACGGCGATTCCTCGCCCCACAGGTCCGTCTCTTCCAGCGCGAGGAAGCCGAACTTCTCGTAGAAATGGCGAGTTCTGGCGTAGCCGGCATCGGGGTCGGAAGCGCCCAGGGTCTTGACCTCGAGCATGCGGACGCCGCGGCGAACGGCGTCGGCCTCAATGGCCTCCAGCATCGCAGTCCCGACGCCGGAACCGTGCACCTCCCGGTCGACGACCATGAGGTGGATTTCGGCCACGTGTGGGAAATGACGAGCAACTAGCGTGACGCCGAGGATCCGTCCAGCGCAGTCGCGGACAGACCACGTCTCCATCGTGCGTGCCGCGTCAACGTAGCCCGCGTTGGCCTCCGCGATCCCAAACCATTCGGGGAGGGTGTCGAGAAGCCGGGCGACGTCGTCGGGAAGGGGCTGATCGCGGGTGGCGAGCCAAGGAACGCTACTCATGGTCACCAGTTAACACCCCATGGGCGCGCCGCTGCTAGTCCGGTATCGGCAGTCGGGTAGCACGACCTGGCTAACACCCCATGGGCGCGCCGCTGCTAGAACAGGCTCTTCCGGTATTCCTCTTCATCCCAGAGGACCACGTAGGCCTGCGGGTGGCTGGGCAGGTAGTGGACGGTGACCTTGTCGGCGAGGAGGAGGTCGTCGGGGTTGGCCGGGTCATACCTGACGACCATGGGCCTGCCCACCTCAAGATGAGACAGCATATTTGGCTGGACAAGCGTCCGAAACTTGCCAATGAACTCCGGGGAACGCGACGGGGTGACGCGGTGGTAGATGTCGTACTGTGGGACGTCGTTGACTTTCAAGCCCGTGCGGGCCACCTCCACGATGATCGCCGGCGCGATGGCCGTGTGCGTGGCCTCCATCCGGCGCTCGCTCTTCCACCTCAAGGGAGGCATTCGAGGCATTCGCGCAACTAAAGGCGGCCCCAGAGGCCCTTGCACTTCTCTCGCTCTTCGCTGACATCGCGGACCTCCGAGCACAGTCCGATTTTTCAGCATCCTGTCTGCCGGGGAGACGTTGGCCATCTCCCTGGAGACACCTATTCACAGTCTCGGTCGGCATGGCGCAGGTTCTCTTCGCTGCCATTGATCGTTCTACTGGGAAGATCGATTCCGTCACCTTTTACGGAGTAACTGATGCAGATACCTCCTGGCTCCATCGCGTGCACTCCCTTGATAGGCAGAACCTTACTATCAGCCCCTCACATCTTCGGGGTAATCCGACCGCTATTACGGTAGAAGGCGCTCTCAATCTGGAGCTCTTGTACTCCCCCGAGGCGCGGACTTTCATATTTGATCGAGTCAACGAGCTAAGGACGGCGTTCCCTCACCCCCGCAGAGATGATTGGCACAACCCTTGGCTCTGGGGTGCGGTTGGAGATCCGGAGCATATTGAGCCTTCTTCGAAAGCGGGAGATGAGATTGACGAGGAATGGGATGTCACATCTGCGGACACCCACGGCGTTACACGTCGCCGCACCAGTCAAGCCAGATTCCGACATCTACTGCTGGAGCAGGGGCCACAAGAATGCGCGATTTGCGGGATAACACTCCTTGAAGTGCTCGAGGCCGCACATATCATGCCTCACGCTGAGGGCGGAAGAGCTAGCAGCGAGAATGGGCGTTTGCTTTGCGCCAATCACCACAGGGCATTCGATAATGGACTGTATCACTGGACTGGTAACAGCTTTACGTGGGTTGGACTCGGTGACGAGCCAATCTTGGGGGCAAGGTAGCGACAGGTGCGTAAGTGAACTCTGTTCCTCAGACGCGCAAAGACCTGGTAACCCCACAACCGCTGAACACTCTGGCACCAATCAAGAGGGCAAAACACTCATTATTCCAGCCTTGTTCTGCCCCCGTGACTCCCACGGGCCTACGGGCGGCGTCGGGCCGGACTAGCAAGGGGATCGGCGTCAAAGATCAGGACCCTGTAGCTTTTCGTTCGCGTTTTGGGCCTCTTTGGGCTCAGAATCCTGACATTTGACGGGCTGCGAGTCTGCCCGCGCTATTCGAGGCCAGTCCGCCACGGATCGATCAGGCGCACGCCCGTGTGGGCGAAGTCGTTGACATTGCGGGTGGCGCACGTTGCCTCGTGCGCGAGGCAGATGGCCGCGATCTGGGCGTCGGCTGTGGAGATCGGCGCTCCGGCCTTCTTGCGCGCGGCAAGAACGTCGGCATAGGAGCGGGCGGCGGCCTCATCGAAGGGCAACACCGCGCGTGTGTGCCTGTAGGGCTGGAGGGATAATTCGATATGTTTCGCGAGCTCGTCCTTGCGGCGCCCATCCGGGAGCATCCTGACACCGGCCAGGAGTTCGGCGATCGTCACGGTTGTCACCGCGACACTGCCGGTCAGCGATTCGACCCACGCAACAACACGCACATCTGGCGATGGCCGCAGAAGCTCTGAGATGACGTTCGTATCGAGAACTATCACTCGAAGTCCACCCACCTCGCGGCGTCCTCCCGAGCCGGGATCGGCAGATCATCGACTCCGCCGGTAGCGCGGCCAGCCGCAAGGAATGCCACGCCGATATTGGGACGGCGGACAGCTTTGGTCAGGATGTCGCGCGCTTCGGCTTCCATTGACCGGCCGTTCTCTTTGGCTTGGGCCGCAAGCTGCTGCTTGACCCCGTCATCGAGGCCGCGAACGATGATAGACGCCATGAGCACCCCCTCTTGCTATCGCTCATGATAGCAAGAGATGAAGGGAGTCCGGCTAGTCCCCTGCCACTACCGTCGTCCGGGGCCGTACACTCGTGCCATGGCACTGAAAACCCTTGACGAATTCCTGGCCACCATCCCCGAAGGCGAGAAGCGGGACCGCATGGTTGCCGTCCTCGACTGGGTGCGCGAACACTACCCGCAGCTGGAGCTGCGCATCGCCTGGAATCAGCCGATGTTCACCGATCACGGCACGATGATCGTGGGCTTTTCAGCCGCCACCAAGCACATGGCCATGGCCCCCGAGCGCCACACCATGATCCACTTCGAAGACGAGATGAAGGCCCGTGGCACCGACTTCGGCAAGATGTTCGCCCGCCAGCCGTGGGCGAAACCGTTCGACTATGAGCTGCTCGGCATGTTCATCGATTACCAGCTCGAGACGAAGAAGAACGTGACGAGCTTCTGGATGCCTCAGGAGCAGTAGCGCCCGGGCCGTCAGCCAAACCTGCGGACGGCGGCATCCGTTTGGCATGCTTCACGACGCCAACCCACCCCGTCCTTGCGCTCCCCAACTGGAACATTTGTTGCAGTAAATGTTCCACTACTTTCCAGTTCGTGTTCCAGTTCATTCCAGCTGACTCCTCGGTTGCCCAACAGGCCTAGCCCCTATGCCCCGCGGGCGATGGGCGTGATCCGATCCAGCTCGCCCGCGAGCGTATCCATCTCAACCTCCAGGTCGTAACGCGACTGCAAGTTGATCCAAAACTGCGCACTCATCCCGAAATACCGGCCCAGGCGCAAGGCCGTATTGGCAGTAATGCGACGCTTGCCGTGAACAATCTCGTTGATCCGACGCGGAGGAACCCCAATCTCCACGGCAAGCTTGTTCTGCGTGATACCCATCGGCCCGATGAACTCTTCCAAGAGGACCTCACCGGGCGAGATCGGCGGAATCTTCTTCCCCATCATTCACCCCTCCTAGTGATAATCGACGATCTCCACTTCACTCGGACCCCTGGAAGTCCAAACGAAGCAGACTCACCACCGATTGTTGATTCTTATGCTGAATTGGCCAGCCCGGTCCCCCTTGAGGGCTTCGAGCCGATTTCCTGGCGGAATTCTCAATTCGTTGAGATCCACCACCGAATCGAGTAAGCGCAGTTTTCGTAGCGCCTGCCGGTGCAACCGCGAATCGAGCCACCTCACCGGCTGTCGCAGGTAGAGGGCCTCGGTGTCCCGGTCGGCGAAAGAAATGATCACAAATCAAGCATATAACGCCTTGCGTTAATAACGCCAGCCGTTATGCACAGGAGTCGAGACCGCTCGCCAGACCGGCGCCGGAACGACAAAGCCAGCCCACCCGCCGCAAAGTCAGGGCCTTCGACCCATTGCGCCAACAACCGCACCCCCGTAGAGCTGCGATCGTTCCCAGGATCGTTTCCGATAACGTTCCACCAACCACAAGGAAGTGAGACA
>JALEWQ010000027.1 GCA_022783305.1 Trueperella sp.
TGTGTGGCTCCTAAGCTAATGGAGACCATGACTGCAAGGATTTGGCGCCATCTATGATCACATTTGAAAACGTCACAAAGGTTTATCAGCGAGGTGCGGCTCCCGCGCTCGACTCCGTGAGCCTAAATATTGACCGCGGCGAGTTCGTCTTCCTCGTCGGTGCCTCCGGGTCTGGAAAGTCCACGATGCTGGCTCTTATCCTGGCCGAGGAGCGCCCCACCGAGGGTAAGGTTCACGTGCTTGGCAAGGACTTGTCGGGAGTGTCCTCGCGGCGGGTGCCGTTCCTGCGGCGCCAGATCGGCACCGTCTTCCAGGATTTTCGCCTGTTGCAGGACAAGAACGTATTCGACAACGTCGCTCTCGCGATGCAGGTCATCGGTAAGCCGCGCCACGCCATCCTCAAGGAGGTCCCCCAGGTTCTTGAGCTGGTGGGCCTGGACGGGAAGGAAAAACGGCGCATGCATGAGCTCTCGGGCGGCGAGAAGCAGCGTGTGGCGATCGCCCGCGCGATGGTCAACCGTCCCGAGGTTCTGCTTGCCGACGAGCCGACCGGCAACCTTGATCACAAGACCGCACTTGGCATCATGCGCCTTTTGGACCGTATCAATCGCCAGGGCACGACGGTGGTCATGGCCACCCACGACCAAGCGATCGTCAACCAGTTGCGTAAGCGCGTGATCGAGCTCGTCGACGGCGAGGTCGTGCGCGATCAGGATCGCGGAGTGTACGGGGGGAGCCAGGCATGAGGCTACGATTTATTTTCTCTCAGGTTTTCAAAGGGCTACGCGCCAACTTCGCGCTCTCCGCGTCGGTGACGCTGGTTACCTTCGTTTCGCTCCTCTTCGTCGGCTCGGCAGTGCTGCTTCAGGACCAGATCGAGTCCGCGAAGAACGCCTGGTATGACCGGGTGGAGGTCTCGGCGTTCCTGTGTGCGCCGGATCAGAACACCGCCCAGTGCGCGGGCGGCGAGGCCACTCAGGAGCAGATCGACGCGATCAGCACATTCCTCCACTCGCCCGAGATGGCCGACTACGTGGAGGAGGTCTACTTTGAGACGAAGGAAGAGGCCTACGCCAACTTCCGCGAGTACCTCAAGGACAGCGCGTGGGTGGACACGGTCGACCCCAAACAGATGCAGGCATCCTTCCGTGTCAAGCTCATTGACCCGCAGGAATACGACGTCGTCCGTGAGAGCCTCGAGGGCCGCCCCGGCGTCGACGCCGTCATTGACCAGCGTGAACAGCTCGAGCCGCTGTTCAACATGCTTAACCGCTTCACCCTCATCGCAGGGTCACTGGCGGGCGTCATGATCGTCACCGCCCTCTTGCTCATCCCCTCCACGATCCGCCTGTCGGCCATGTTCCGACGGAATGAAACCGAGATCATGCGCTTCGTTGGCGCTTCGAACGGTTTCATCCAGGCCCCCTTCGTGTTGGAGGGGATGCTAGCTTCGCTGATCGGCTCTCTCGTCGCGGTCGCGGCGCTGTGGGCGGCGGTGGAGTTCTTCATCCAGGACTGGTTCTCCGGCTCGTGGCTACGGATCATCACGGGCCACGACGTGCTTCTCGTCGCCCCCTGGCTCATCCTCGGCGCGCTCGTGATCTCCGGCCTGGCTTCGTTCCTGGCGCTCCGCCGTTACACTCGGGTCTAGGGAGGAAAGATGCGTAAATTTGCCCCAGTCGTGGCCGCCGTCGCGTTGGCCGCGTCGGCCATTGCGGCCGTGCCTGCGCTCGGCGACGAGCGCAGCGACCTCGTCGACCAGCAACAGGAGCAGAAGGCCGAGAAGGAGCGCCTCCAGTCCGAGATGGAGGGCATCGACGTCAACCTCCAGGAGGCATACCTCAAACTGGAGGAGACCCGCGGCAAGATCCCGGCCGCCGAGGCGGCCGTGCAGAGCGCCGAGGCCGACCTCGCAGCGGCCGTGCGCGAGTTGGAGGCGAACACGGCTCTCCTCGACGCCGCCCAGGGCCAGCTGGAGGAGATCAAGGCGCAGATCAAAGACAATGAGGCCAACGCGGACGCGACGCGTAAGTCGCTCGGCGAGCTTGCCCGCGCCACCTACCGTGGCGACACGATGCCGTCGACGATGGAGATGCTCGTTGGGTCTGCCACCGCCGAGGACTTCGCCAATGCCTACCGCGCGCAGTCGGCTGTGAGCCGCTCGCAGTCGGCGTCGTTGGCTCTGTTCCAGCAGAAAGCCGCCCAGGAGAAGAACCGGGAGGCGCGCCAGAACGCGGTGGAGGATCAGATCGAGGAGCTCAAGACCAAGTCCGAGGAGCTGGTCGACGCGCAGAGCACGAAGAAGGCCGAGGCGGATGCCCGCAAGGCCGAACTCGTGAACCTCGAGGCGAGCCTCGTGAGCCAGTCGGAGGATTTCGAGGACCAGAAGGCCAGCTACCAGGCATCGCTCGCCACGCTCGAGACGCAAAGCGAGCAGACCGCACAGCGCATCGCCGAGATCGACGCCGAAAACCAGCGCAAGCTCGAGGCCGAACGGGCCAGGGCCAAGGCGCGGGCCAATGCCCCCGCGCAGCCCGCACCGAACACCTCCGCGCAGGCCGGAGGCGCGTGGCTCAAGCCGCCGGTGCCGGCCCCGCTCTACGTCACCTCGCCGTTTGGCATGCGCGTCTACCCCTTTGGCGGCACGTGGATGCACAACGGTGTCGACCTGCGCTCCCAGTGCGGTGAGGCACAGACGGCGCCCGCCGACGGCGTCGTCTCGGCCGTCATCCCCGCAGCCGGCAACGGCACGCACGGCAACCAGATCTACATCAACCACGGCGTGGTCGGCGGCAACTCCTACGTGACTGTCACCAACCACCTGTCGGCCTTCAACGTGAGCGTGGGGCAGGCCGTCAAGCAGGGCGACGTGATCGGGTGGACCGGGCAGACCGGTCTCGTCACCGCCTGCCACGTCCACTTCGAGGTGTGGAAGAACGGCGCCGTGGTCGATCCTATGAACTTCGGCTCCTTCACCCAGCGCTGGTCCTAGCCTTGCGACGGTGCCGTGCCCGGCGTTAAGCTATGAGGTCACGTCACAAGGAGGGATGAGCCATGCCGAAAGCCTGGAAGAAGGACAGCGGCAAGCTGACCCCTGCGCAGAAGGCGAAGGAAGCCGCTGACGCCAAGCAGGTGGTGGCCCGCAACAAGAAGGCGCGCCACGACTACTTCATCGACAAGACCTACGAGGCGGGACTCGTGCTCGCCGGCACAGAGGTTAAGGCGCTACGCGCCGGGCGCGCCTCCCTCATGGAGGCGTGGATCGACTTCGACCGACGCGGCGAGGCCTGGCTGGTTGGAGCGAATATTCCCGCCTGGTCGACGGGCGGCTGGACCAACCACGCACCCACCCAGAAGCGAAAGCTTCTCCTGCACAAGAGCGAGCTACGCACGCTCGCCGTCAAGGTCAAGGAAAAAGGCGTCACGGTGGTGCCGCTCGAGCTCTACTTCATCCGCGGTCGGGCCAAGGTTGAGATCGGGCTGGCGCGCGGTAAGCAGGAGTGGGACAAGCGCGAGACGCTTCGGCGCAGGCAGGATCAGCGCGAGGCCGAGCGGGCCGTGTCCGAGGCCCGAAAGCGGATGCGCTAGGCGCGAGCCGGCGAACGACGTCGTCGCCCCAGCTCGCGTGTTGCGTGCCACGAACGTGCATGTTGTCTCATCGCTAGGCTTGGCGCGGGTATTCGTGATTGGCTTAGGGCATGTGTGCATGGCTGATTGATATGGACGGTGTCCTTGTTCATGAGGGGATCGCGCTCGACGGTGCGAACGATTTCCTCAAGCGTCTTGAGGAGCGGCAAATCCCGCACCTGATCTTGACGAACAACTCCATTTTCACCACCCGCGACCTCTCCGCCCGGCTGGCAACGTCCGGCCTGGAGGTCCCGCCGGAGCGGATCTGGACCTCCGCGCTGGCCACCGCGAAGTTCCTCGCGCGCCAGACGGATAACCGCCGCGCGTTCGTCGTCGGCGAGGCGGGCCTGACCACGGCTCTGTATGAGGAGGGCTTCGTCATGACGTCGGTCGATCCCGAGTTCGTGGTGTTGGGGGAGACCCGCACCTACTCCTTCGAGATGATCACGACGGCGATCCGCCTCATCCAGGACGGCGTTCGGTTCATCGCCACCAACCCCGACCCGACCGGCCCGTCTGCCGAGGGCGACCTGCCGGCCACCGGCGCCGTCGCCGCCATGATTGAGAAGGCGACGGGGCGAGGGGCGTTCTTCGTCGGCAAGCCCAACCCGATCATGCTGCGCAACGGCTTGAACAAGATCGGGGCGCACTCGGAGGAGACGTCGATCGTGGGTGACCGCATGGACACCGATATTCAAGCCGGCGTGGAGACGGGACTGGCCACTCACCTCGTGTTGACGGGATCGACCAAACGCGAGGACGTCGTCAAGTTCCCCTACCGCCCCGATCACATTCATGATTCGATCAAGGACGTCATCGAGTTCATCTAGGGCCTGTCGGGCTTGAGGGGCTGACGGGCTGACGGGTTTATCCCGCGACGCCAATCCGGTATCGGGCGGCAACCGGAAAATGGGCCGTGACCCGCTCCGATACCGGGTCAAGTGTGACCTCGCCACCGTATGGCAGGATCAGCTGCGGGCGCGTGTGGCCGAAGGGGACGTTGAGGCAGACGAGGAGATCCTTGCGGTAACGGCTGACCTGCGTGAGCAGGTACTCGATGTAGGCGTCGTGGCGGGCCTGTTGAAGCTCCGCGGTTCCGGGCGCGTCGCGGTCATCGACGACCGGCCGGGCGAACATGAGCCCCGCCGCCGCCTCGAGGTAGCCGCGCTCGCCGAGGGCCCGGATCCAGTCGCCCACCATGTCCGCGGGAGTCACCCGCTCCGAGTTTTCAAAGATGAGGATGGCTCCCTCGAGGTCTGAGACGTCTGGGAGCCGGCCGGCGAGCGCGAGCTGGTCGATGACCTCCAGGCACCCGCCCCACGTGCATCCCCGCACGAGCGCGTCGCTGCCCACGAACTCGATTGGGCGGGCGGGGCCGCGCGGGGAGTCCTCGGTGAGCGCCTCCGGGCTCGACCAGTCATACCCATAGTCCTGGGAGTCGGTGGTGGCGGGCAAGACCGTGTCGCCCCGGCCGAACAACGCGGCGCGGAGCGTGATGAGGTGCTCGGCGTCGACGAGCGTGCCCGGCCCGAAGTGGACCTGGGTGGCCCCGCCGTAGTATCCGCCCACCCCGTGCGACCACAGCCAGTTGAGAATGTTCGTGTTATCCGAGTAGCCGAAGAAGGGTTTGGGGTCGGCCTGGGGGAGTGACGGGTCGAGGTGCCGGATCAGACGGATTTCGTCCCTTCCGCCTACGGTGGTGATGATCGCGCGGATCTCGGGGTCGGCAAATGCGGCGTTCACGTCCGCGGCGCGCTCCTCGGGACTGGCCCCCATCTGCCGCGTGGTCGGATACTCAACGACGACGACGTCGAGCAACCGCTGGAGGCGGGCGACCGCCTGCTCGTGGATCTGCGGGAAGTAGGCCGGCGCGGCCCAGGCGGGGGAGAGCAACGCGACCTTGTCGCCGGGGTTAATCGTTCTCGGAACCAGGATTTCTTTGGTCATGCTGCGATGGTACCCTTCATGGGAGTGGAAACACGGATGAAGCGAGGGATAGTGTCGGATGAGGCTAGACAGCGGCGTGAAGATATGTTGGCCTCTCAGATGAAGGCCGCGGTCGTGGGCGCGAGACACGAGGACGACACCATCGCGTTGCACCGGCGGAGTACGCAATAATGCCGCGGGCAACCTTTGATGACGCCGCACGCGCACGCCGCGTCCTCTTCTACGGCGTGGCGGGCTCGGGGAAGTCCACAGCGGCAAGCCGTTTTGGGAGGGCGCGTGGTCTGCCGATCATCCTGGTGGACGACGCCGTCGGGTGGCTACCAGCCGACGTGGCACCATGGACCAACAGGGACGACGAGTCTATGCGAGCCATCGCCACCGAACTGGCAGCGGCCGAGGAGTGGGTATTCGATTCGGCCTATCACCAATTCCGTGATGTCCTGTTTGAGCGTGCGCAGGTCATGATCGCGCTCGATTATCCACGGCTACTGTCCCTCGGCCGGCTGGTGCGACGCACGTGGCGGCGCGCCGTCGATGGTCTTGAGACTTGCAATGGCAATCGCGAAAACTGGAAGCAGGTTTTTAGCCAGGACTCGATTCTTCGATGGCACTTTCGCTCCTTTGCGTCCAAGCGTGCCAGGATGCGCGAGATGGAAGCGGCACCCACCGGACTTGCCGTGTTGCGACTGACCCATCCGCGCCAGTTGGACGACCTCCTCGCCGTCATCTCGCGGTTGTGACGCCGGGAATAGACGCGGACGGCGTCGTCGGTATAATGTAAGGGTAAGCCTTCGGGCTTAGTTGGTTGACAACAGAATATGGGGATGATCGGTTTCGACGGCGATGACTGCCGAAGGGAAGCGGGTAGAGGATGCAGAGTCATCTCTTAAACGACTCTCTGCAAACAATAACTGCCAACAAGCAGAAGTCCGACTTCGCCCTCGCTGCCTAAGCGCGAGCGCATTTAAAGAAGTCCGTCAGTCTCACGGTGCTTTCACGTGAGAGTTCTGGCGTCGTTTTTGAAAGCCACTGGGACGGCACCGGGTTACCGGGTGCCGCCCGACACTCGGTAACTATGCTCGTCAGCAACTTGTCTGCGTGAGTGCTGGAGCTGAAAACAACGTCTAGCAGACTGCACCCGGAGAAGCCTTGGGTTTTGCATCGTCGGACGGGAGTTCAATTCTCCCCATCTCCACAGGGTACCCCGCTGGATCGTTGATCTGGCGGGGTTTTCGTTGTCCTGGCGCGGGGGAGTGCGTCGTTTTCTTGCCGGTCTCGTGTGGTGGTTTTTGGGTCGCTTACGTGTTCTTGGGGGCGCCCCTTTCGGTATATAGGTGTATCCCAAGAGGGTGTCGGTGTTCTCAGCTAAGACGGTGGCGGTGGACTGGGACCGCCGTGGCTCGCCTTCTATTGGGCTCTGCCGTGAAAACCTGCTCAGGTAGCTAGCGCGGCCGTTACCGCAAAGACGGCTATGACTACTACATGCCAAGCGTTTGCAGGATAACCGTGGCTTGCCTGCTACTCAGGGATATTCACTCCCGCTTCATTCGCGGAGAGTGGAGTCCACCACGCACAATGGTGTCCCTCGATAGTATTTTGAGCTGAGAAGGACACGTGTGGGTATTTCACGGGGACGCGGGTAACCTTGCCGTGACAGTGATCGGCAACGCCCGCACCGGCCGGTGAGACAGAATGTGCGCGGGCTTGGCATCCTTTCAGTTGGTCCGTGCATCCTATGATGATCAGTGAGTGCTCTATTTAGGGCACTCACCTTCACCGACCCAATACTCAGGGATCAGGTCCTCAATCGTCTTACCTTCCGGCGGGAGGAAGTACCAACGGGTAGGGTTAAACGCCACGTGCATGTATAGAACGCCGATCATGTCCCCGTTGACATATTTAGACCACCACCTCAACCCCGGATCAGTGCTATCGGGCTGAATGCCATGCGACACAAGCCAACGAATAATAGGCGCCTTAATCTCCACGTCGGAACAATGCATCGGTGACACATACAGTAGCGGCACATCCACGCCCTCAACCTCTGGAAACTCATCCATCGCGCTCACGCCCTTGCCTTCTAACCTGTGATGTTGCCGCGACTATTATTTCATCCGTCGAAGTGGATTGGGTAGGTTCAGTCACGTAACTTGTTTTTGGCACGGTGATTCTTCTTTGTGGTGTTGCTGCATCTGGTTATGTGACGTGGGTTTACATGCCGGGGTCTGCCGCTTGCCACAGGCGCGCCTCTGTGTCCAAGACGCTCGGCTAGGAACTTCGGCACCGTCCCGGCCGCGCCCG
>JALEWQ010000028.1 GCA_022783305.1 Trueperella sp.
CCAAGACGCCGCGACACGCTCGCGATCGACACTCCCGCGAACAGGAGCAGAGACGCATGCGTGTGCCGCAGGCCGTGGATTGTGATCACGGGGACACCTACCGCCTCACAGTGCCGAGCCAGCGCAGCGTTGGCCGTGGAGTTGTAGACAGAGCCCTTCACAAAGATCGGCTCGTCGGCAGGAAGGTTCTTGACTAGCTCCGAGACCTGCATGACCAGGTGCCAGTCGAGCTGAACCTTCCTGACCGAGGATTCGTTCTTCGTGGGGACAAATCCTCCCTTGCGCTTGTAGTCCCACGTCTTGTTTACGGTGAGATTCTGGTGCGAAAAATCGAAATCGTTCGGCGTGAGTCCGAGGGCTTCGCTGAAACGAAGGCCCGTCTTAGCGATAAGCAGGATGAGCCAGTCCCAGCTCGGATCTGGGCCGAGCTCGAGGTTGGCGAGAACGGAGTGAAGCTCGAACTGGTTGAGGTACTTGACCTTTTTCTGGCGTGGTGTCCTACCTTTGATGATTACCTTCCTTGTAGGATCACGAGGAATGAATCCCTCGTCGACGGCGTCGAGGATCGCTCCCTTCAACTGGTGGTGGAAGTCCATTGTCGTCTGGCGCTCGTGGTGCTCCGCATAGGCATTGATGAGCTGCTGGTATTTGATGCGGTTGAGGTCTTTAAGCAGGAGGTCGGGCGCAAGCTTCTTCAGCCACGTCTGGGACAAACGGTATTTGTCCATCGTGACCTCCCGGATCGCGCCTTCCTTATAGATCTTGACCCAATCGGCGTAGTAGGTAGCAAACGGTGCGTCTGCACCATTGGTAATTTGCATGTTATTTCCCTCTTCCTTCAGTGAGTTGCTCACGCTGATGAAGGCGCCGGGGGGCGGTATTAGGTTGCCGAGTGCATACGCTCATCGAGATCAAATCCCCCCTCAAGGACGAAATCTTTGAGTAGATTCCGCACCCGCATCTTCGCACGGAATTCCGCGGCGTAACCTGAATCGTATTGACTGAGGAACCGGATGACGCGGCTGGTGTCGATCGTAGCGACCAGCTTCTCGAACCGTCCGAACTCGTTGAGGTTGTTCTCGGTCAGTCTCAGCCGAAGTAGCTCTTCGAGAGCCGACCGGTCGACACCGAAGCTATCGACCACCTTCTCCACCTGTGCATTTTCAGAGCGTTTCGCGTAGACGTTGATGCAGTCGCGAAGAGTTTGTCCCTCCTCCACTCTCAGATGGCCGTATTCGATGTCGTGGATAAGGCTCTGCGCGTGACGCTGCTCTTCTTGGCTCAAGGCAGCGAACGAGCGATGGAGCTCGTTGGTGATCGCATCCAGATCCGGATCGTCGCCCTGTAATGCCCGTAGCCACTTGGTGAATCTCAGTTCCATGTAGTCGGCGTCGATCCGGGCCGCATCGTTTTCGATGATGTGCCCGGCCAGGTCGTAGGGCACAGACAGCTCCGCCGAACTGCCCGCTGAAAACAGCTCCCGGTAGCGCTGAAGCAGGATGAGGTAGGTCTCCTCGTTAATCGTGACCGTACGCGAATGCCGACGCCCGTCGTCGTCAACAAACTCGTACGTATCAATCCCCCACGTGAAGCCCTGGATGTGGGCAGCCTCGAGAGCCCGGTCAAACTCGATGAAGAGCTTGGCGAACATCTTTCTCTCTTCCTCGGTGTCGGGCAGTCGGCTGAGGTCGGAAACGCCAGCAACCTCAAAGAGGTCGAGAATGCGCGCTGCCTTCTCGTTGATGAGGTCGATGTTCTCCGGCAGTTTCTGCACGAAAATATCGAGGGGCTTTTCACCGGAATAAAGCTTAACTGCTGCCTCGATATTGCGTTTCATCGTGTGCGGCTTGCGATAGTAGCGCACGGTTCCAAATGGTTTGTCAGGCCCGAACACGCGGTTGGTACGGCTGAAGGCTTGGATGATGCTTTCGAACTGGATGACCTTGTCAAGGTAGAGGGTGTTGACCCATTTGGAGTCGAAGCCGGTGAGCATCTGATCCACAACGATGAGCAGGTCGATCCGTTCGCCACGATTCGTATTTACGGTGAGGTATGGCGTCTTGTGGGCGAGGCGCGCCGAGATGTCCTTCTTCATCGCCGACCACGTGGGAATCGTGAAGCTCTTACCGTAGCGGGCGTTGTAGCCCTCGATGATTTCCACGAGCGCATCACCCCTGACGATCGCGCCGTCGGAGTTGTCCACGTTTGGGTCAAACAGGGCAGTCACGCTAAGGTGGGGCGCCTGTTGCATGAACTTTCGGTAGTAGGTGATCGCTTCCGGGATCGAGCTGGTGGCGAGGATCGCGTGGAACTTCCCGCCATGACTGAGGATCTGGAACTGGTCGAGGATGTCGGCAACAACCATCTCCTTGTGTGCCGTGTCATCCCCGTACTGGGCCTGGGTAAGGTGTCCTTCAATTGACTCACGGGGCCGGCCAAGCTCGTCCTCCGACGGCGCCATCGGCACGTCATGCATATAGTGGTAAAAGACTTGTTTCTTCTTCGGATCAGCCAATGCTTCATCGACGCTCAAGGCCTTCGCTTTCTCGAGCGCTACTGCCTTGCGCACGTCCGCATCCTTGAAGGTGGTCACCTGGTATACGTCGAAGCCGAGGACGTTCCCGTCTCTAATCCCGTCCGCAATGCTGTACCTGTGTAGCTCGGAACCGAAGACCATTGACGTAGTCGTGTCCTTCTTCTTGTTTTCATCAAGGATCGGCGTGCCAGTGAATCCAAAATAGAGCGCGTTGGGAAAGGTCTGCTTGATCGTCTGCAACATCTCACCGAACGTTGAACGATGCGCTTCGTCAACGACGAACACGACCCGCTTGTTGTTCAATGCCTCCACGTCGTGTTGCCGGAGCAGATCACCGCCAAGCTTGAGGTTGCTCATCTTCTGAATCGAAGTGACGATGAGTTTCTCAGACGGGCTAGAACTGAGCAGCTTTTCCTTGAGTTCCAGCGTGTTACTTGTGCCCTGGATATCATCGGCGTCATCGGCAAAAGCGCGGTACTCCCTAAGGGATTGGGTGCCCAGCTCGATCCTGTCCATGAGGAAGACAACCTTGTCGGCGTCGCCAGAATCGGCAATCAGCTGTGCCGACTTGAAACTCGTCATGGTCTTTCCTGAGCCAGTGGTGTGCCAGATGTAGCCACCGAGGTGCCCGCGTTGGCCTGCGAGTGGGGGCGTTTTCCAGTCGTGGTTGCGCACGACATTCGAGATCGCGCTTGCCGCGTAGTACTGGTAGCTCCTCATCACTTTGAGGGAGCCATCCGTAGCGTCGGCCACCGTGTAGAAACCGATGAGCTGGTGCGCCATCGGAATGGACAACAGTTTTTCCGTAACGCGCTTCCACGGGTGCGGTGTTGAGTCGTCTCCCGCGCACATCGGCTCGTTGTTCACATCCGCCCAGTGGAAGAAGTAGGCGGGATTGAACTTGTCCGGTCCCGCATTGGCGAAGTACTTCAGTTCGGTGGGCGTCATAGCAACAAATACCTGCACGAGTTGGAAGATCCCGGTGAAGACTCCTTCATGGGAGTACTTTTCGATCTGGTTCGTGGCCTGGCTGACCGCCACCCCGCTGCGCTTAAGCTCAATATGGATGACCGGCATTCCGTTGATCAGCAAGCATAGGTCTCCTCGACGGTCGTTGCGGATGCGGTTCGACGCGGGGTACCTGGGTTGCTGGGCGATCTGGTATCGGCTGTCTCCCGCCGCGATTTCCTGACGATCATAGATCTTGAGGCTCACTTCCTTGCCGAGGTGCTCTGGATCGTCCGGGCTGTCGCGTTTGATCGAGACCGTCTTGCCGTTGATGAAACCGTTGAGCGCGTATGGGGTACGAAGCTCCTGAACTTTGTTGATGATTTGAGCCATCTCGTTATCCGTGAGCGGCACACCGTTGAGCCGATCTCTGTGCTTGTTGTTGGCGAAGAGGATGTTTGCCCAGTTCCGGATGAGATCCTGCTCGGTTGGATTCTTCAGCACCCCGCCTGAATCATTCCAGCCGTTCTGTTTGAGAACCTCGATGACGGCTTCCTCGAAGTCTGATTCACGTTCGAATGTCATGACACTTCCTTTACTCTGAGTGGGCACAACGCTGAATTTCGGATTTTCGGGGGCGAATGCTTACGCTGATGAAGAGTGATGAGGTTGTCGAGCTTGGCAAAGACATGACCGATTCGGCTTTGCTCAGTTGCCTCCGGAATGAAAACCTCGATCTCATTAATTGTTTGTTTCGAGAGACTCGGTAATCCTGTCGCTTCATTCTTGCTTTTCCAATCGATCCGGAGGAACACTCCGAGAAGGAAATCTAGATCGTTACCCTCGCGCGGAATTGAGAAAAACAGTGTATCCACGGTCCAAAATGGAGCTACTAACTTATATGGGCGATCAATCGTTCCCTTGCGCCCGATACCAACTGCGTCTCGTGCATATGACAAAGCGGCCGAAACGCTAGTCATATATCCGCCTGTGCCATATACAGGAATCCTTCCCGCTGGCAAGTGCTTGTAATCACGACCACTGCATACTTCTACAGTATCCCCCAACTGACGCTGTTCCCAAGGTTCAGTGAACCCCTTGAAACGGATCTGCGGGACGTTCCTCTCTTCAACCATTTATTCACCCCCGAGGAGACGCTCGAGCTCGGCGATTGCCTCCATGTCGGCGTCGTTGCCTGTGAGGTCCCCAAGCAGAGCGGAAAGCTCGCGTTCAGTCTCGGCGATCTCCCGCGAGACGTCCGCGAAGGTGGAATCGTATTTCTTAACGAGCTCACGAACCGAAGTTACGCACTCAGCGACCTTCGCCTCGGCCAAGCCCGCCAGCCCATCCATGAGGGGAACACTCCACTTCTCATGCAGAAGCTCAAGGGCTTCCTCAATGCTTAGGCTCTCCAATCGCTCCTTTGTCTGATCTTCGAGCTCGCGCGTCGCGGTCTTTATCTTCCTATCGAGGCGGGTCTTCTCCTCCAAAAGAGACTTTGCCTGCAGCACGACTCTCTCTAACGATTCCTCCGGGTAGTCCTCCGGCACCGCACGCGACCCGATCCCCACGGCCTTGAGGTAATCGACCACGCCCTTCCGGGCGAAGGCCGTCTTGGCCTCGTTGAGCAGATCGTCGGGCGTATCCTCAGGGAGAACTTCTACCAGCGCAACCAATTCTTCGCCGACCTTCGAGGCATCACCCCTCATGGTATCCAGCTCGTCAAGCTCAGCACTCAAGAGCTTGCGTTGGATCAGTTCGAACGGCAGGATCCTGCCCACGTACCCTTCCTGGACCTCGACGTCCTTGCCGTTCTTCTTTCGAATCACCATGTTTGGTGCCGTAGCCATGATCTTAGACTCGCCCTCGGTTTGGATGACTTCCAAATCCTGGCTCATCACATTCCAAGAATCATCAAGGACCTGGAACGCGTCGTAGTAATCGATGAGCCCGATGCCCGTCAAGGACTGCTGAAGCTCAGCCGCGAACCGGCCCCGCTCAGCGAGCATGTTAACGCTCGCCCGACAATCGATAAGCCGCTCCTTAATCCGTGCAGGGAAAGACCCCACAGCCCGGCCGAATGTCGAACGAAAAGCCGCGACGGCGTCGTCGCGAGCAAGCACATCCTCGACGTCGACGTCCCGGGCATCAATGCCGCCCTCTTTCACGGCAAACAGCTTCTCCCGCACACCTGGCCACGCCTCCCAGAAAGCTGAAAGCCGATCCAGCTCATCCTCCGGGATTCCACCGAAAAGCAAAGCGTGTAGGTTCCACGACTCTGCCGGCTCAGAGGAATCGACGTAGCGGGGAATATTCAAGTTGTAGTCGTTGGCACGGATCTCCTCAAGCGAGACCAAGCGGCTAAACCTTTCAACCTCGAAACGTCCCGTCACCGCGTCCGTGATCCGCTGAATATCCGAAGCCCGCAGCATATTCTGCTTGCCAGCCTTCACGAAGTTCTTCGAGGCATCCACGATCAAGACGTCACGGTCCGACCTCACCTTCCGCAGCACCAAGATGATCGTGGGGATACCCGTGCCGTAGAAGATGTTCGCCGGCAAACCGATCACCGCCTGGATATGGCCGCGCTCCAGCAAATTCTGACGGATCTTGCCCTCATCACCGCCACGGAAGAGCACACCGTGCGGCAAGATGATCGTCATGATGCCGTCAGGCTTTAGGTGGAAAAGATCATGAAGCAGGAAGGCATAATCCGCCTTCGACTTCGGCGCCACACCATAGTTTGCAAACCGCGGATCCAGATCCTTATCCTCGGGCTCCCACTGCTGAGAATACGGAGGATTCGACACCACAGCATCCACGAACAACGGGGTGTATGTTTCCTCCCTGGTCTCATCCGACTCGAACCAGGGCCAGTCCGCAGCTAACGTGTCACCATTACGGACCTCGATGTTATCCGGCAAGATTCCGCGCATCACCAAGTTCATACGAGTGAGGTTGTACGTGTTCTGCTTCAGCTCCTGCGCAAAGAACTTGATGTTGTCCCTGCTACCGTTCCGGCGCGCTACGGCCGCACCGATATTGATCAGCAGCGAGCCCGAGCCCGAAGTCGGATCGTAAATCTCGATGTTCTCGCGGCCCCTCAGATGCCAGGCGACGATCTCGCTCATCAGAAGCGACACCTCGTGCGGCGTGTAGAATTCGCCCGCCTTCTTGCCCGCGTTTGCCGCAAATTTCGAGATGAGGTACTCGTAGATGAAACCGAGTACGTCATAATCCTGCTTATCACCCATCGGGATATCCCGGATGAGGTAGATCAGGTCACGCGCCGCTTTCGACTGGGCTCGGGCGTCCGTGCCCAGCTTCGACAACCCCGTCTGGAGAGTGTCGAAGATCCCGCTGAACACCTTCTTGCGAGCGGGATCAATGTTGCGACTAAAGGCGGATAGCGCGTCGCGGACATCGTCGATGCCGAAGTCGTTTCCCTTCGCCAACCACGTCTCAAACAGGTTGTCGCAGGAAATGAAATAACCGCACAGGTCACGGGTGTATTCGACGATCTCGGTGTCGTCTTCCGTCAGTAGCGTCAGGTCATCCAAGCCGTCATTCCTCAGTTTTGCAACCTGCTCTTCGGACAGGAACTTGTAGAAGATGAAGCCGAGAATGTAGTCCTTGTACTCGTTCGCCTCGATGTTCGAGCGCATCCTCTTCGCGGACTGCCAGATCCGAGAGGCAAGCTCCTGCTTATTCATATGCCAACCCACGTTCTACTTGGACTGCGGCGCCACCGCCGTCATGCTACTTGCCATGGTAGTAGATACCTCCGCAACGTCCCGTGAGGGTGGGCCGGCGCCTTACATGGAGAATTTTTTATCTTGACGTGAAAATACCCCGCGAAGCCTGTAGTGTGATCACCAAGAGAACAGGTTCGTGACAACCGGCACACCTGCCGGCATTTTCGAAGGGGAAAAGAATGTCCGATTACAAGCTCGTCTTCCACATCAACGAGAACGACCGCTGGCCGTTCACCCTACGCTCCGTGCGAAACTTCGTCCGCGCAGACAAGGGAAACCGCGCCGTGGTCGTCGCCAATGGAGGCGCAGTCCGCTCCTTCTCCCAGCTCGAAACCGACCCGAACCGCATGGCCCGCATCCGCGGCCTAGAGGGCGAGGGCGTGACCTTCGTGGTGTGCCACATCGCCCTCGACGAGCGCCAGGTCAAGGAGGAACTCGTCCCCGATTACGTCCGGATCGTCCCGGCGGGCATCGTGGAGATCGCCAAGCTGCAAGCCGAAGGCTACGGCTACGTCAAGGCCTAGGCCGGAGCATCCGCCCGTAGCACCGTGAACTTGGCGTTCCGGGCCAGCTGCCGCGTGCGACCCACCCGACGCTCCACCTCGGGGCGGTAGCGCAGGTGATTGTTGTGCACCATGTAAAGCCGACCTCCGGGGCGTAGCAGTCGCGCGGCGGCATCCAGCAGATCCTGGACGAGGGTGGCGTCCAGCGCGGTCCCGGCGTGGAAGGGCGGGTTAAGGAGCACGACGTCGGCGCTCCCGACCGGCTCCTGCCCGGCCGCGTCATCCCAGGTCACGCGGGCACGGTCCCCAAAGTCGGCGAGCGTCAGAGTGCAGGAGACGACGGCATCGGCATGGGCGTCCGTGGCGAGCACGGCCGCCTCCGGCAGGGCGGTGAGCACGGCGCGCGCCACCGAACCGTTGCCGCACCCGAGGTCAACGACGTCAAGGCCGGTATCAACCCGCTTGGGCGCCTCCCAGGAATCCCACGGATTCGCTGCGAGCTTGGCCGTCCGGCGCTCAGCGCGAAGCTCGGTCAGCGCGGTGTCTGCGAGCATCTGGCCGCCGTGGTCGACGTCGGCGCCGGCAAACACGCCGCCAACGCCCACGATCTTCCCGACCTCCGACTCACGCTCGGCGGGCTCGTAGGCCCGCCCGGTCCGTCCCGCGCCGATGAGGCACCGGAACTTCCCGCGCCCGTGGGATGCGTGGACATCGTCAAAATAGCGGGCAAGGGTGGCGTTGTGCCCGCGGTCCATGTGCTTGTTGTTCGCCCCGAACACGAAGGCGCCCGCCGGGACGGATCCGGCCAGGTAGGAAACCTCCTCCAAGGACTTGGGCGTGCGGCCAAGGGCCACATCCACGCCCTGCGCGAAGAACTCGTCGAGTCTCAGCGCGCCATCCACGCCCGCGATCCGGACGCGATCGCGGGCGCCGAGTTCCCGCGCGACCTGTTCCGCTTCCCGCGCCTGCATCACCGTGCGGGAGGCCACCCACACCTGCTCCGCGGAGTCGAGCGCGGCGCGCAGCAGGCTCGCGGCGGGGTCGTCAAGGATCGCCACGGTCTTCGCGCCCGGCGCCTCGGCCGCCGCCACGTCGAGGATGAGCTGGTCAAGGGTTGAGATCATGTCACTTCCGTTTTCGTTCGGTTCCCGCACATCATACCCGCTCCCACGGACCAGCCGTGGCCAACTGGTGAATCTGAGCCCAAAAACCCCGAATTCCACGACCAAACCCACCAAACTCACCAGTTA
>JALEWQ010000001.1 GCA_022783305.1 Trueperella sp.
GGTCTCGGCCGACGTCGTGGGGATGACGTAACGGTCATCGTACTTCGCGATGGCCAGCAGGCGATACATCTGCTCAAGCTGGGATCCGGTCATGCCAACGGCGTCGCCCGCAATGTCCGTGAGCTCGCGGCCCAGGTTGACGTCACGCATGTGTGAACGCATCGCGGCGAGCCGACGCAAGGAGCGCTCCACGGGCCGAGTGTCACCCGCGGTAAACAGCCCGGCAAGATAATCGAGCGGAATACGCATCGTAGCAATGGAGGTTAGGAGGATCTTCGCGTCCTCACCGTCGGCACCGGATTCGGTAACAGCGTCGACAACCGGGGACAGCGGCGGGATATACCACACCATCGGCATCGTCCGATACTCCGGGTGAAGGGGCAGGGCCACCTCGTATTCCTCGATGAGCTTGTAGACCGGGGATTCTGCGGCAGCCTTGATCCAATTTTGCGGCACGCCATTAGCTTCTGCCGCTGCGCGCACCTGCGGATCCGCAGGGTCGAGGAGGAGCGAACGTTGAGCCATGTACAGGTCGCGCGGGTCCTCAGTGGCGGCCGCCTCTCCCACACGGTCGGCATCGTAGAGGAGGACACCGAGGTAGCGCAGGCGGCCCACGCACGTCTCCGAACACACCGTGGGCTCGCCCGCCTCAAGACGCGGATAGCACAGCGTACATTTCTCCGCTTTTCCGGTGTGGTGGTTGAAGTAGACCTTCTTATAAGGGCAGGCGGAGATGCATTGACGCCAGCCGCGACACCCGTCTTGATCCACGAGCACGACGCCGTCCTCGGCGCGCTTATACATCGCGCCCGAGGGGCAGGCAGAGACACATGTGGGGTTGAGACAGTGCTCGCAGATACGCGGCAAATAGAACATGAACGAGTCTTCAATGGAGCGTTTGACGGCGTGCGTCATCTGCTCAAGAATCGGGTCGCGGTGCATGGTTTCCATCGACCCACCGAGTGAGTCATCCCAGTTCGGGCCCCAGGTCGGGGCCGTCATCGGGTCGCCGGTCAGCTGGGAGGCCGGCGGGGCGGTGGGCAGGTGCTTCTGCCCACGCGGTGCCTGGAGGAGCTTGTCGTAGTCGTATGTCCACGGCTCGTAGTAGTCATCGATGCCGGGCAGATCGGGGTTGGCGAAGATGGTGGCGAGCTTCTTCAGCCGCCCGCCTCCGCGCGGTCTGAGCTTGCCAGAAGCGGTGCGCTCCCAGCCACCCTTATATTTGTCCTGGTTTTCCCATTCTTTTGGATAGCCGACGCCGGGCTTGGTCTCGACGTTGTTGAACCAGACGTACTCGGTTCCTTCACGGTTCGTCCACGCCTGTTTACACGTAACCGAACAAGTGTGGCAGCCAATGCACTTGTCGAGATTCATCACCATTGCGATCTGTGCCATGACTTTCATCAGAACGTCACCTCCTGAGTGCGCTTGCGCAGAAGAGTTACTTCGTCACGCTGATTTCCGGTGGGGCCGAGGTAGTTAAAGCCGTAGGTCAGTTGGGCGTGCCCGCCGGCCATATGGGTGGGTTTGAGCAGGATGCGGGTAAGTGAGTTGTGGATACCTCCACGCTTGCCGGATACCTCCGAGATCGGGGTTCCGGCCACGCGCTCCTGGGCGTGGTGCATATACACGGTCCCTTCCGGCATCCTGTGCGAGACAACCGCGCGGGCAGCGACAGCGCCGTTGCGGTTGAATGCCTCAACCCAGTCATTATCCTTGACCCCAATCTTGTCCGCGTCCTGTGGACTGAGCCAGATCGTCTGACCGCCACGCCCAAGGGTCAGCATGTTGAGGTTGTCAAAGTACTGAGAGTGGATGGACCACTTGTTATGCGGGGTAAGGTAACGCACGGCCACCTGAGCCACGCCGTCCTCGTTCGATAGCTCGCCGACGACGGCGTCGCCGTAGATGCGTGCCAGGTCAAGTGGTGGCCGATAGACGGGAAGGGACTCGCCCATGGCGATCATCCAGTCGTGGTCAAGGTAGTAGTGCTGGCGGCCGGTGAACGTGTGGAACGGCTTGAGGTGCTCGATGTTGATGACGAATGCGCTGTACCGGCGACCGCCATGCTCCGATCCGGACCACTCGGGAGAGGTGATCACCGAACGGGGCTGAATCGTCGCATCCCGGAATGTGATGAGCTTTTCTTCTGCGCCTTCGGCGAGGTCGGCGAGGCGTTGGCCGGTCTGTTCCTCGTACTGCTTGAAGCCTTGCACGGCCAGGCGGCCGTTCGTGGCGCCAGCCAGGTGCATGACGGTGTCCGCGGCCTTGACCGCGGTGTCAATGAGTGGCCGCCCCGCGCCGGCTCCCTTGGTGGAGATGCCGTTGAGCGCGGCCAGCTTATCGATCTCTTCGTCCGGGTGTAGCGCGATTCCCTTAATCGGTAGTCCCAACTTCTCAGCCAGGGGTCCTAGCGCAACAAACTTGTTGTAAATCTCGGTGTAGTCCCGCTCTACGGGAACGAACTTGGGCAAGGTCTTGCCCGGGATGAGTTCGCGTTCGGCAAGCGGAGCGACGACGCCGTGTGGGAGGGCTAATTCGTCGGGGGTGTCATGACTGATGGGTGCCATGATGACGTCTCGGCGGGTTCCCAGGTGCTTGACAGCCATTTGAGAGACGAGGGCGGCAAGGGTTTTGAAGATCTCGAAGTCGGTGCGCGCCTCCCACGGCGGTGTGACGGCCTCATTAAATGTGTGGACGAAGGGGTGCATGTCCGTCGAGGATATGTCCTCCTTCTCGTACCACGTCGCCGCTGGTAGCACCACGTCGGAATAGAGCGTGGTGGAGGTGTTGCGAAAGTCGGCGGTGAACATCAGGTCAAGCTTGCCGACGCCGGGATCATCCCGCCAGGTGATGAGCTTGGGACGATCTTCCGGCGCAAGTTCCTTGGCTCGCACCGCGTTATCGGCGCCGATCATGTGCCGCTGGAAGAACTCGGCACCCTTGGCCGATGAGCCCATGAGGTTGGTTCGCCAGTTGGCCAAGATACGGGTGAAGTTGACCGGGTTATCCGGGTCAGTGCAGGCAAAATGGAGTCGGTCTGCCTTCAGTTCACCGACCACATACTCCCCCGGGGTCAGCCCGGCCTCTTCAGCGGCCTGCCCGATCTCCAGCGGGGAGCGATCGAACTGCGGGAATGAGGGCATCCACCCGCGCTGGCTTGCTTCGATCAGCGTGTCAGCGTTGGTTAGCCCCTTCCAGTCGGCCAACGGGGAGCCGATAGCGTCCGCTTTGGCACCGTCATAGCGCCACTGGTCTGTCAGCAGATACCAGAATCCGGTCGAAATCATCTGCCGGGCCGGACGCTGCCAGTCCAGGGCCATGGCGTACTGTTGCCAGCCGGCAATCGGGCGAACCTTTTCTTGGCCGACGTAGTGGGCCCAGCCCCCGCCGTTCTTCCCCTGTGTAGCGCACATTGTCGTCAGCGCGAGGAAGGTGCGATAAATCGTATCGGAGTGGAAGAAGTGGTTTGTTCCGGCGCCCATGACGATCATCGACCGTCCGTCCGAATCGATCGCGTTCTGAGCAAACTCACGCCCGATGCGGATAGCTGCATTCATTGGCACACCCGTGTGCTCCTCCTGCCAGGCGGGCGTGCCGGGCACGGTGGCATCCTCGTAGCCCGCGGGCCACGTGCCCGGAAGACCCTCTCGGCTCACGCCGTACTCGGCGAGGAGAAGGTCGTAGACGGTGGTGACATAGGTATCTGCCACCTTGATCGCGGGCACACCACGGGTGATAACGCCGCCGCCCACCGATTCGGTTTCAGAGGCCGGCAGGTCAAAACGCGGAAGAAGGATCTCCACTCCGGTCGCGTCAGAACGGGAGGCTGCGGTGATGGCGGGGTCGACGCCGTCGAGGGCAAGATTCCACCGACCTTTGACGGAGCTATAACGGTCGGCGATGGTGCCGCCCGGATCCACGATCTCCCCTGCCGTGTTGAGGACGAGTCCGCGATGTTCGGGGTGGTCCTTCTCCGCGAGCTCTCCTGGTTCGGGCAGGTCAGCCACGGTGAGGAACTTTCCTGGGACGAAGGAGCCCTCGCGCTTGTCAAGCTTGACAAGGAACGGCGCATCCGTAAAGCGCTTCATGTAGTTCAGGAAGTAGGGTTCTTCGCGCCCCACATGAAACTCGCTCAGAATGACGTGCCCCATCGCCTGAGCCAATGCGCCATCCGTGCCGGGGTTGACGCGCAACCATTCGTCACCAAACTTGGTGTTGTCCGCGAAGTCGGGCGAAATAGCCACGACTTTCTGCCCGTGGTAGCGTGCCTCCGTCATGAAATGGGCGTCCGGGGTGCGGGTGACGGGGATGTTCGAGCCCCACATGATGAGGTACTGGGCATTGAACCAGTCACCGGATTCGGGGACATCGGTCTGATCGCCGAAAACCTGTGGGGAGGCGGGAGGCAGGTCGGCGTACCAGTCATAGAAGGACAGCATCGTGCCGCCAAGCAGCTCGTAAAAACGCGAACCCGCCCCGTAGGAAATCATCGACATCGCAGGGATCACAGAGAAGCCAGCCATGCGATCTGGCCCGTAAGTTTTGATCGTGTAGACGTGGGCGGCGGCGATGAGCTCGTTGGCCTCATCCCAGCCGACACGTACCATCCCACCCCGACCGCGCTGGGACTTGTAGGCGTGTGCCTTGTCCGGATCTTCGACGATCGCCCCCCAAGCCTCCACCGGGTCTTTCCCAGTTGCCAGCTCGGCTCGATAGAGCTTAAGTAGCTCCCCGCGCATGTAGGGGTAGCGGATACGAGTGGGTGAATATTCGTACCACGCGTAGGCGGCACCGCGCGGGCAGCCGCGTGGCTCGTATTCGGGCATCTGTGCACCCGTGGAGGGGTAGTCCGTCTCCTGGGACTCCCACGTGATGATGCCATCTTTGACGTAGACCTTCCAGGAACACGAGCCGGTGCAGTTCACGCCGTGCGTTGAGCGCACCACCTTGTCATAGGCCCACCGATCGCGGTAGAACCTATCCGCCTCCCTGCCGCCGTCGAAGAAGATTTGCCGGGCGTCGGGGGAGATGTCGCCACGCCGTAATTTGGAGCCGAGGGCAAAGACGCCTGAAGCGCTTTCCTTGTAGGTCATGTCGGTTCTGCCTTTCTATCCGCGCAGGGGTGCGTTCGGCCGGGCGTAACGTACCCAGCACACGATCGAACAGATGACGCAGAAGATCGCTGCGCCGATGTAGAAGGTGGAGGCGGGCATGAGGGTCAGCGCCACGCCGACGAGGAAGGGGCCGGAGGCGGCGATCGCGCCGGTGAAGCCGATCGCCCCGCCCGACTCAGACTTGGGCATGATCATCGGCATCTGCTTGAACGTTCCGGCATTACCGATTCCGGCGAAAAAGAACATGGCCAGGCTGGACCATAGGTAGACATGAAAGTCGCCCATTGTATGCGGATCCATGAGGGCCCAGGCTGACAGCGCGAGGGTTACGGCCATACCCACCCCAGAGACCCAGGTCCACAGGCCGCCCGTGAAACGATCACACAGGGGACCCCATGCGACGCGCACCAGGGACCCGATGAGCGGGCCGAGGAAAGCGTAGGTGGCCCCCGCGACCGCGAGCTTGATTGCCGACGTCGGTCCATAGTTGTTGTTGATCAGCAGGCCAAATTGGGCCGACAGACCGGAGAACAGACCGAAGGTCATGACGTAGAGGAGTGTCATATACCAGGTGTCGGGGTTCTTGAGGAACACGAGCTGCTCGCGGATGTTGGCGTGTGCGGGAACGTCCTTGAGGAAGCAGAAGGCCAGTACGGCTGCCGCGAGCGCCCACGGAACGAAGAAGATCGCGGGGTTGTAGACCCATATAGGTTCTCCCGCCCCGTCCATCTGCGGGGCGATCCACGTGATGCCGAACAAGGATGTGCCCATGAGGATCGGGCCGACGATCTGTATGATCGACATGCCGAGGTTGCCAACACCGGCTTGCAGGTTGAGGGCCGTGCCGGCGATCCGCTTGGGGAAGAACATCCCCGTTGAAGGCATGTAGCCGGAAAAGGCTCCGCCACCGATCCCACACATGAAGGACAG
>JALEWQ010000002.1 GCA_022783305.1 Trueperella sp.
GGTCTCGGCCGACGTCGTGGGGATGACGTAACGGTCATCGTACTTCGCGATGGCCAGCAGGCGATACATCTGCTCAAGCTGGGATCCGGTCATGCCAACGGCGTCGCCCGCAATGTCCGTGAGCTCGCGGCCCAGGTTGACATCGCGCATATGCGAACGCATCGCGGCGAGCCGACGCAAGGAACGCTCCACGGGCCGAGTGTCGCCCGCGGTAAACAGACCGGCAAGGTAATCGAGCGGGATACGCATCGTGGCGATGGAGGTCAACAGGATTCTCGCGTCCTCACCGTCGGCGCCGGATTGAGTGACAGCATCGACAACCGGGGACAACGGCGGGATGTACCACACCATCGGCATCGTCCGATACTCGGGGTGAAGGGGCAGGGCCACCTCGTATTCCTCGATGAGCTTGTAGACCGGGGATTCTGCTGCAGCCTTGATCCAGTTTTGTGGCACGCCATTAGCCTCTGCCGCTTGGCGGACATGCGGATCCGTCGGGTCGAGGATGAGCGAACGCTGAGCCATGTACAGGTCACGCGGATCCTCAGTGGCGGCCGCCTCTCCTACACGGTCGGCGTCGTAGAGGAGAACACCAAGATAGCGCAGACGACCCACGCATGTCTCCGAACACACCGTGGGTTCACCCGCCTCAAGACGCGGATAGCACAGCGTGCATTTCTCGGCTTTTCCGGTGTAGTGGTTGAAATAGACTTTCTTATAAGGGCAGGCGGAGATGCATTGACGCCAGCCGCGACACCCGTCTTGATCCACGAGCACGACGCCGTCCTCGGCGCGCTTATACATCGCACCCGACGGACACGCCGAGACGCACGTAGGGTTGAGGCAGTGTTCGCAAATGCGTGGCAGGTAGAACATGAAGGAGTCTTCGATCGAACGCTTGACCGCGTGTGTCATCTGCTCCAAGATCGGATCCTGGTGCATCGTCTCCATCGAGCCACCCAGGGAGTCATCCCAGTTCGGCCCCCATACCGGAGCGTCCATCGGATCGCCCGTCAGCTGCGACTTGGGCGGTGCAGTCGGTAGATTCTTCTGGCCACGTGGCGCCTGAAGGAGTTTGTCGTAGTCGTAGGTCCACGGCTCGTAGTAGTCCTCGATGCCGGGCAGGTCAGGGTTGGCGAAGATAGTGGCGAGCTTCCTCAGCCGCCCGCCCCCGCGCGGTCTAAGCTTGCCAGAAGCCGTGCGCTCCCAGCCGCCCTTGTACCTGTCCTGGTTTTCCCATTCTTTCGGATAGCCAACGCCGGGCTTGGTCTCGACGTTGTTGAACCACACGTATTCGGTTCCTTCACGGTTTGTCCAGGCCTGTTTACACGTGACCGAACAAGTGTGGCAGCCGATGCACTTGTCCAGATTCATCACCATTGCGATCTGTGCCATGACTTTCATCAGAACGTCACCTCCTGGGTGCGCTTGCGCAGAAGAGTTACTTCGTCACGTTGGTTTCCGGTGGGGCCGATGTAGTTAAAGCCGTAGGTCAGTTGGGCATGCCCGCCGGCCATATGGGTGGGTTTGAGCAGGATGCGGGTAAGCGAGTTGTGGATACCTCCGCGCTTGCCGGACACCTCCGAAATCGGGGTGCCGGTCACGCGCTCTTGGGCGTGGTGCATGTAGACCGTCCCTTCGGGCATCCTGTGGGAAACGACCGCGCGGGCAACGACAGCGCCATTACGATTGTAAGCCTCAACCCAGTCATTATCCTTGACGTCAATCTTGTCTGCGTCCTGTGGACTGAGCCAGATAGTCTGGCCACCACGACCGAGGGTTAGCATGTTGAGGTTGTCAAAGTACTGGGAGTGAATGGACCACTTGTTATGCGGGGTCAGGTAGCGTACGGCCACCTGAGCCACCCCATCCTCGTTCGATAGCTCGCCCACGACGGCGTCGCCATAAATACGCGCCAGGTCAAGTGGCGGTCGATAGACGGGAAGGGACTCGCCCATGGCGATCATCCAGTCGTGGTCGAGGTAGTAGTGCTGGCGGCCGGTGAACGTGTGGAAGGGCTTGAGGCGCTCGATATTGATGACGAATGCGCTGTAACGCCGACCGCCATGCTCCGATCCGGACCACTCGGGAGAGGTGATAACCGAACGAGGCTGGATCGTCGCCTCCCGGAAGGTGATGAGCTTTTCCTCTGCGACTTCGGCAAGGTCGGCAAGGCGTTGACCAGTCTGTTCCTCGTACTGCTTGAATCCTTGCACGGCCAGGCGGCCGTTCGTGGCGCCTGCCAGGTGCATGACGGTGTCCGCAGCCTTGACCGCGGTGTCAATAAGTGGCCGCCCCGCGCCGGCTCCTTTGGTCGAGATGCCGTTGAGCGCACCCAGCTTACCGATCTCTTCGTCCGGGTGTAGAGCGATTCCCTTGATCGGTAGTCCCAGCTTCTCAGCCAAGGGCCCGAGCGCAACAAACTTGTTGTAAATCTCGGTGTAGTCCCGCTCCACGGGAACAAACTTGGGCAAGGTCTTGCCCGGAATGAGTTCGCGTTCGGCAAGCGGAGCGACGACGCCGTGCGGGAGGGCTAATTCGTCGGGGGTGTCATGGCTGATGGGTGTCATGATAACGTCCCGACGAGTTCCCAGATGCTTGACCGCCATCTGTGAGACGAGGGCAGCAAGGGTTTTGAAAATTTCGAAGTCTGTACGCGCCTCCCACGGTGGGGTGACGGCTTCATTAAATGTGTGGACAAAGGGGTGCATGTCCGTCGAGGATATGTCCTCCTTCTCATACCATGTCGCCGCCGGTAGAACGACGTCGGAATAGAGCGTGGTGGAGGTGTTGCGGAAGTCAGCGGTGAACATCAGGTCAAGCTTGCCGACGCCGGGATTGTCCCGCCACGTGATGAGCTTGGGACGATCTTCCGGCGCAAGTTCGTTGGCTCGCACCGCATTATCGGCACCGATCATGTGCCGCTGGAAGAACTCGGCGCCCTTGGCTGAGGAACCCATGAGATTCGTTCGCCAGTTAGCCAAGATACGGGTGAAGTTGACCGGGTTATCCGGGTCAGTGCAGGCAAAATGGAGTCGATCCGCCTTTAGTTCGGCCACCACATACTCCCCCGGGGTCAGCCCGACCTCTTGAGCAGACTGCCCGATTTCCAGCGGGGAGCGGTCAAACTGCGGGAATGAGGGCATCCACCCCCGCTGGCTTGCTTCGATCAGCGTGTCGGCGTTTGTTAGCCCTTTCCAATCGGCCAGCGGGGAGCCAATCGCGTCCGCTTTCGCGCCGTCATAGCGCCACTGATCAGTCAGCAGGTACCAAAACCCGGTCGAAATCATCTGCCGGGCTGGCCGTTGCCAGTCCAGAGCCATTGCATACTGTTGCCAGCCGGCAATCGGGCGAACCTTTTCTTGGCCGACGTAATGAGCCCAGCCCCCGCCGTCCTTCCCCTGTGTGGCGCACATCGTGGTCAGCGCGAGGAAGGTGCGATAGATCGTATCGGAGTGGAAGAAGTGGTTTGTGCCGGCGCCCATGACGATCATCGACCGTCCGTCCGAATCGATCGCATTCTGGGCGAACTCGCGCCCGATGCGAATGGCTGCGTTCATCGGCACACCCGTGTGCTCCTCTTGCCAAGCGGGCGTGCCGGGCACGGTGGCATCGTCGTAACCCGCAGGCCACGTGCCCGGAAGGCCCTCTCTGCCCACACCATACTCGGCAAGGAGGAGATCGTAGACGGTGGTGACGTAGGTGTCTGCCACTTTGATCGCGGGCACGCCACGGGTAATGACGCCGCCGCCCACCGATTCGGTTGCGGAGTCCGGCAGGTCAAAACGCGGAAGAAGGATCTCTACGCCGGTCGCATCGGAACGGGAAGCTGCGGTGATGGCGGGATCGACGCCGTCGAGGGCAAGATTCCACCCTCCCTTGACAGAACTGTAACGGTCGGCGATCGTACCGCCCGGATCCACGATCTCCCCTGCCGTGTTGAGGACAAGCCCGCGGTGTTCGGGGTAGTCCTTCTCCCCCAACTCTCCCGGTTCGGGCAGATCAGTCACGGTGAGGAATTTTCCTGGGACGAAGGCGCCCTCGTGCTTGTCAAGCTTGACGAGGAAAGGAGCATCTGTAAATCGCTTCATGTAGTCGAGGAAGTACGGTTCCTGGCGCTTAACGTGGAACTCGTTGAGAATGACGTGACCCATCGCCTGCGCAAGTGCACCGTCGGTACCGGGGTTAACGCGCAACCATTCGTCACCAAACTTCGTGTTATCCGCGAAGTCGGGCGAAATGGCTACGACCTTCTGCCCGTGGTAGCGCGCCTCGGTCATGAAATGGGCGTCCGGGGTACGGGTGACGGGGATGTTCGAACCCCACATAATGAGGTACTGGGCGTTGAACCAGTCGCCAGATTCCGGCACGTCCGTCTGATCGCCGAATACCTGCGGAGAAGCCGGCGGCAGATCCGCATACCAGTCATAGAAGGACAGCATCGTGCCGCCAAGCAACTCATAAAAGCGCGAGCCCGCCCCGTAGGAGATCATCGACATCGCGGGAATCACAGAAAAGCCGGCCATGCGGTCCGGCCCGTAGGTCTTGATTGTGTAGACGTGGGCGGCAGCGATCAGCTCATTGGCCTCATCCCATCCGACCCGCACCATCCCGCCCCGGCCACGCTGGGACTTGTATGCGCGCGCCTTGTCTGGATCTTCGACGATCGCACCCCAAGCCTCGACCGGGTCTTTCCCATCTGCCAGCTCGGCGCGATAGAGCTTGAGCAGCTCCCCGCGGATGTAGGGGTAGCGGATACGGGTGGGCGAGTACTCGTACCAGGCGTAGGACGCACCGCGCGGGCAACCGCGCGGTTCATATTCGGGCATCTGCGCACCAGTGGAGGGGTAGTCCGTCTCCTGGGACTCCCACGTGATGATACCGTCCTTGACGTAGACCTTCCAGGAACACGAACCGGTGCAGTTCACGCCGTGCGTTGAGCGCACCACCTTGTCATAGGCCCAACGGTCACGATAGAACCTATCCGCCTCCCGGCCGCCATCGAAAAAGATTTGCCGGGCGTCCGGTGAGATGTTGCCGCGCCGTAATTTCGAGCCGAGGGCAAAGACGCCAGCGGCGCTTTCCTTGTAGGTCATGTCGGGTCTGCCTTTCTATCCGCGCAAGGGCGCATTCGGCCGGGCGTAACGTACCCAGCAAACGATCGAACAGATGACGCAGAAAACCGCTGCGCCGAAGTAGAAGGTAGAGGCGGGCATGAGGGTCAGCGCCACGCCAACGAGGAACGGCCCGGAGGCGGCGATCGCGCCGGTAAAGCCAATCGCCCCGCCCGACTCAGACTTGGGCATGATCATCGGCATCTGCTTGAACGTTCCAGCGTTACCGATTCCAGCGAAGAAGAACATGGCCAGGCTGGACCATAGGTAGACATGAAAGTCACTCATCGTTTGCGGATCTATGAGCGCCCAGGCCGACAGGGCGAGAGTTAGCGCCATCCCCACACCAGATACCCAGGTCCACAGACCACCCGTAAAACGGTCACACAGAGGACCCCACACGACGCGCACCAACGACCCGATGAGCGGGCCAAGAAAGGCGTAGGTGGCTCCTGCGACCGCGAGCTTGATGGCCGACGTCGGACCATAGTTGTTATTAATCAGCAAGCCGAATTGAGCCGACAGACCCGAAAAAAGGCCGAAGGTCATGACGTACAGGAGTGTCATATACCAGGTGTCGGGGTTCTTGAGGAACACGAGCTGCTCGCGAATGTTGGCGTGTGCGGGAACGTCCTTGAGGAGGCAGAAGGCCAGTACGGCGGCCGCGAGCGCCCACGGTACGAAGAAGATCGCGGGGTTGTAGACCCATATAGGTTCTCCCGCCCCATCCATCTGCGGGGCGATCCACGTGATGCCAAACAACGATGTGCCCATGAGGATCGGGCCGACGATCTGTATGATCGACATGCCGAGGTTGCCAACACCGGCTTGCAGGTTGAGGGCCGTGCCGGCGATCCGCTTGGGGAAGAACATCCCCGTTGAAGGCATGTAGCCGGAAAAGGC